>JAJFMT010000068.1 GCA_020696855.1 Pseudobdellovibrio sp. | reverse complement strand
TGAAATTAATCGGTCGTTGTCGCGCGGGTGCAAGCCTACAGTCGGTTCATCCAGAACATAAAGAGCCTGTGAAAGACCCATTCCAAGCTGATTCGCTAAAATCAGGCGCTGGTATTCGCCGCCTGAAAGTGTGCGGGTTTCGCGCTCGAGAGTTAAATAGTTCACTCCTACGCGCATTAAAAAATTGAGCCGCGCGCGGATTTGTTTTAACACCTCGCCGGCGATTTCAGTTTCATGTTCTGACAGCTGCACCTTCTCAAAAAAGCTAAAAAGGTCTTCAATTGTTTTAGAGGTAAGATCTGAAATACTTTTACGGCTGATCAAAATGGATTCGACATCTTTACGCAGGCGTGAGCCCTTGCAATCCGGGCACTGGCGCGGGCTTCTGTAGCGCGAAATAAAAACGCGCACATGCATTTTATATTTAAGCTCTTCAAGGTATTCAAACAATCCGATTACACCGAAGAAATCTTTATTCCCTTTCCACAAAAGATCTTTTTGGGCTTTCGGAAGATCCTTCCATGGTTTTTGCAAATCGATTTTTTGCTTTTTGCAATAAGCGAATAAAGCTTTTTTGTCGTGCTCGGCACTTGGCATGGTAAACGGATTCAGTGCGCCCTCTGCAATAGACAGGTTCGGGTTCGGTACAACCTTCGCCTCATCGATTTCTAAAATATTGCCGAAGCCTTTGCAGGTCGGGCACGCACCCATAGGTGAGTTAAACGAAAATAATTTTGAAGTAATATGCGGAGGCGTCCACCCGCAAATGGCACAAGATGGCTCTTCACTGATTTTTAAAAGTTCTCCTTCAGTCGTAACAACCAGAGCTTTTCTGATGCTGCTTGAAGTTGTGTACTTCAGACTCGCATCGTAGGCCTGAGTAATAGAATCTGTCAGGCGGCCTTTTTCGTCTTCGTTAAAAGACATCCGGTCCACAACAATATAAAAAGTGTCAGACGGGATTCCTTTTTTAATTTGGGCAGGAGTACCTAAATCAACAAGCTCGCCCACTTCGTAACTACTTGGGTCGTTTTTCTTTTTGCCCTTTTTTTCTTTCAGAGTCGTAATCCGCAGGTAGCCTTCCTGTAACAGCAAAGCGTGAAGCTTTTTGCCTTCAAGAATTCTTGCTCCTTTAGGGATTTCGACCAGAATGTATCCGCGTTTGTCTTTGAAATTTTTCAGAACTAAATCAGTGGCTTCGGTCGTTGACATTTTTGCAGCGACGATATCGTGAGTCGGGCAGTAGGCAACGCCTATTTTTTCAAATAATAGACGTAAGTAATCAATGAGCTCGGTTGTGGTGCCGACTGTCGAGCGGCTGGATTTAACGGTATTTTTCTGTTCAATAGAAATAGCCGGCGGAATGTTTTCAATTCCTTCAATGTCCGGTTTTGGTGCCTTATTTAAAAACTGGCGCGCGTAGTTAGACATGCTCTCGATAAAGCGGCGCTGTCCTTCCGCAAACAAAGTTTCAAATGCTAATGAACTTTTACCTGAACCTGAGGGGCCGCAGATGACCGTTAATTTTCCCAACGGAATATTAACATCAATGTTCTTCAGGTTATTTTGCTTAATTCCCCAAATGCGAATGTCTTTATTCATCAATATCCTGCTTCAAGTGATCAGTTGTTTCTTCCGATCGGCTTGCAGCAGCAGTTGGTTCCGTTCCGTCTATAAAGGCCTGACTTATAACTCGCTTGCTAGCCGAATTTGGCAGCTTACCACTTTCAGCATCAATTTTCACGATTTTAACTTTTTCAGGAGCCTGAAATGACATCACAGGTAAATTACTATGTGCGTCTTTCATGTAATCTAACCATATCGGTAAAGCGGATTTACCGCCCACTTCGCCCTTACCAATGGTTTTTTCTTTATCAAATCCAACCCAGACGCCTGTGGCGATATTCGGCGTGTAACCGATAAACCAAGCGTCGTAGTAACCGTTGGAAGTTCCTGTTTTCCCTGCGACTTCGCGTCCCAGATTAGCGGCTCTTCCGCCTGTGCCGTTAGGGTCGTTGATAACACTTTTTAAAAGGTCCGTCACAACGTAAGCTGTTTCCGGTTTAATTAATTGCTCGGGGTTTTCAAAGTAGAAGTGGTTTTCACCTTCTGTCGGGTTGGCTAAATATGCTTTTCGTTTAGCTTCAAAACTGTCATCCAGTTTTTTAATTTCATCCGCGAAGCGGTAATCCATATCAAGATTTTCAATCAGCACTTTGCCTTTGCGGTCGATCACTTTTTTTATAATCAGAGGGCGAGTGCGAAGCCCTAACCGGCCAAACTGCGAAAAGGCTTTAGTCATTTCATAAAGCGTGACGGAGCTTGAACCCAGAACCAAAGTAAAATCCGGATTCAGCTTAGAAAAAATCCCAAGCCGCTGAGAGAACTCAATCGCATAGTTAACGCCGATGTCTTCGACTATTTTTACAGAAGGAATATTCAAAGACTTCACCAGTGCGTTTCGTAATGTGATCTCGCCGTTGAAAACGCGCTCGTGATTCGACGGCTTCCAGACTTTTCCTTCTTCCTGGCCCTCTTCATCGCTTTGGTGATAAGCCACCGGCGCATCAATGATGGGAGTCGAAGGGTTATATCCTTTTTCTAAAGCTGCAGCGTAAACGAAAGCTTTAAAAGCAGATCCTGTCTGGCGTGCGGCCTGTAAGGCGCGGTTAAATTCATTACGTGCAAAGCTGTAGCCGCCGACCAGCGCCAGCACATCCTGCGTTTGCTGATCAATAGAAAGAAGCGAACCTTCGACAATCGGCTCTTGATCTAACTGCAGTTGCAGATGTTTGTCTGCATTCGGGTAAGCGATCGGCTCGTCCTTCATTTTCATTTTTTTAGAAGTTTTATCCAAAACTTTTTTTGTTGGCTTTAGCCATTCCATTTTTTCAGAGACGATTTTAACAAGGATCACGTCGCCCTTTGTAAGAGCTTCGGAAGGCTTACGGATAAGAGCGTTTTCTGATTTTTTATCAAAGTCGGGCGTGCGGGCCCACGTCATCGTTTCGAAATCAATGTAACCTTTAGTTGCAGGAAGCAGAACTTCCACATAGCCGATGTCATCATTCACTTCACTGACAACACCTTCATAGGTACTGCCGACTTTTAAGAATGACGGCAACTTTGAGTCTGCCGTTGGCGACGCGGTTTCTTTGGTGAAAAGTTTTTTAAGTGATTTTTTATACTGCCACTCGATTTCGGCAAACTCACCATTCGGAAGAATTATTCTTTCCGGATTCGATTCCTGAATCAGCTTTGTTTTCATCTTTTCAAGATAAGGGTCAATGTTGTCTTCCGAAAGCTTCACGATGGGACCACGAAAGCCCTGGCGTTTATCCAGTTCTTTCAAACCGTTTTTCACGGCTTCGTTCGCAGCGATTTGTTTTGTTAAATCCAGTCCGGTGTAAACTTTGATCCCTTGATCAAGCACCGTGTCTTCACCCAGTTGTTTCACTAAAGCCTGACGTACTGTCTCTAAGAAGAATGGAGCATATGATTCGTAGTCGGTTTTCAAAAAGACCTTAAGCGGTTCCTGAATAGCTTTTTCGGCTTGTTCTGCTGTAATAAGCCCGACATCAGCCATACGGCGCAGAACGTAGATCTGACGCTCTTTCGCTCGGGATGGATTCTTCACCGGCGAAAACTCCGATGGGGCCTTTGGAAGTCCTGCCAGCATGGCGGCTTCCGGAAGTGTTAACTGTTTAGCCGGCTTTTTAAAATAAGTTTGTGCCGCCATTTCGATACCGTAAGCACTTTGCCCGAAGTAAATCTGGTTCAAATACAAAAACAGAATCTGCTCTTTCGAAAGGTTCTCTTCCATCTGAAGCGCCAGTAAAATATCTTTTATTTTACGGGTGAAAGTTTTTTCACTTGAAAGCATTAGAGTTTTTGCTACCTGTTGAGTAATCGTTGATCCGCCCTGGACATTCTTACCTGCCCGCATGTTGGCAATCGCCGCGCGAAACAAAGCCTGTAAGTTAATTCCACGGTGCTGAAAGAATTCATCGTCTTCCGCCGCAATAAACGCATTGATTACATCTTTAGTGATATCTTTGTATTGCACTAAGGTTCGGCGCTCTCTGAAAAATTCTCCAATGACTTTATTGTTACGGTCGTAAACCTGTGAAACCAGAAGCGGCTTGTAATCTTCTATCTTAATGATTTCAGGCAAAGTTTTCTTAACTGAGACATAAGCAAGGTAAACTGCAAGTACGCCGACAAGAAATAATCCGGCAAATACAATGAGCAGTCTTTTTACTAATTTTTTATTCAGGTATCCGGCAATTTTAAGAAGAAGATTTTTCACCGGAACAGGCTATCATTTTTGCGAACTTCTGTCCTTCACATTGATTCTTGTCCAGACTGGACAAAAGTGTGAACGGCAGTCTACAGGGCCGTGAATTCCGGCAAGCCTTTTTCACTGATAATACCCAGCGTGTAATGCGGCGGCAAAAACCATGAAACAGCCTCAAGAAAAACCTTATGGTCCTCAACAGCCGGGTTTCCTAATGACTCTGCAGAAAAACAAAGGTCATAGTTTTTGCCATCTGTTGAAATCATCAGAACTTTAGCTTCAAACACATTCTGGTCACGGAAGAAATCTTTTAAAACGTTGCGCACGTACTGTGGCAGGTATTCCATTGAAGGTGGGCCGGTTTTAATTGTTGAGTTTTCGTTGATTTCCAGCGGTCCTGACGGATTTAGGTCATGAAATTTAATAAAATAGCCGGTCTCGCGGAATGACCAGATCATTCCATAAGAGAAAACATAATCCGGGTAGGGCGTGCGGCGAGGGTTGATGACAAGCCCGATACCTTTAGTTGCAAGCCAGTGAAAAACTTTTTGAGCTGAATCGACGTTAACCGCCACTTGATTGTTTTCAACTGTTTCGGCGATCAAATAGGGCCAGCCATCAGGTCCTTGTTGCGGGTCCTGAGTTAAGATACTTAAATTTGATTCCGCAATGAGTTTAAAAAATTTTTCATCCCAGTTGCGGTCACGGTCTTCCTCTTTCACTTTCAAATGTTCAGCCAGCATTACGAATTCTCCTGCGTTGAAGGTAAAAGAAACAACAATCTGAAGTAGCAAACGACAAGTATTGCCGCGACCAACTGATGGGTAGCGGCTAAATGGATCGGGACAACATAAATGATATTCAGAATACCGAGCACAACCTGAAAAATCATCACGGCCAATAAAAAAATCATCGAAGATTTAACTTTTGCCCAAGCAGCTGTGTTTAAAAACCGGGTCAGCATTACAATGAATAGTCCAAGAACAGTTATTCCAAGCCAACGGTGTGTCCACTGCACAGTTGCAGGATTTTCGAAGAAATTGAGAATGGCAGGAGAAAAAAACATTCCGCCCTCAGGAAAGAACTGACCGTTCATCAACGGGTACGTGTTGTAACCGACACCGGCTTTCATTCCGCTGACGAGACACCCGTAAAAAATCTGAAGCGCTAAGGCTCCGCCGAAAATGTAAAATGAAACTTTCTGGCAGTAGTCCATCGTTGTATTTATCGCCGGCAAAGTTTTCACGTAATTATATATGGCGACAACTAAAACGCTGAGTGCTGCAAAAAAGTGTAAGGCCAGCATAAAAGGGCTTACGTGAGGGTTAACATTTAATCCTGTTTTTACCATCAGCCAGCCGATAATACCCTGTACGGCCACCAAAGATGCCAGCAGTAAAACCAGCCGCCCTGAAACATAGTTTTTTCTCCAGAGAATAATTCCTGGAATCACTACGAATAAGAAAATGATTCGTCCTAAAACCCGGTGAAGGTACTCCCACATGAAAATAGCTTTGTAGTCAGAAAGTTCGAAATGAGAGTTCACATGAGCGTACTCGGGAGTTTGCTTATACATGTCGAACTGTTGTTGCCAGTCGGATTCAGTGATTGGGGGTATGAAGCCACTGACCGGCTTCCATTCCACAATTGAAAGACCAGAGCGGGTAAGGCGCGTGATGCCGCCTATAGAAATCATAATCAGGACCAACAACGAAAAGCCGATGAGCCAAAGCTGCTTGTATTTAACTGCGTCTGTTTTCATTCGCGGCTAACATAGCGTTTCCACAGGTTCAGTCAAGTTAAATTGGACCGGCAAAGCGAAGCTGTTCGCCTCTAAGAAGAGACAACAACTGCTTTTTTTCTGGCTGAATTTTGAGAGCTCTGATCTAAGTCCTCAAATACTCTCTTTAAAGGCTCCGCCAGGAATTTATAATCACACGTTAAGCAGCTTTTAGCGGGCTTATTCTGCGCTAAAGACGCGCGGATGGCGTTAAGCTCTGCCGAATCATTAAAAATGGTTTTTAAAGAACTTTTGAATACATTACCCAAGGGATCCTGTGTTGTATTGATAATACACTGGCGTACATCGCCGTATACATCGATTGTCACGCCTGAGTAGGGCCAATAACAGTCTTTGTACTCCCAGCCGGCCACACCGCGGATATCGGTAGCGTACTGTTTAAGTTCCCTCAGAATTTCATCGGTGAATCTGTGGGAATTAAATTCGTCCTCATTCCAGTTTTGCGCGAGATTAATTCTAACGAGGGGCAGTTTGTATTTTTCTTTCAGCTTGTACACTTCAGGAAGTTCTTTGTAGTTTTCCGGAGTCAGCGTGAAATTAATGTGAAGCTTTTTGCGCTGCTCATCGCTGACTAAATCCGAAATGTTTTGCAAGGACTGTAAAAGCTTTTTGAAGTTTGCACCTTTTCTCAGGCGTTCGTAGGTTTCATTCACACCGTCAATCGACAGGTACACGATATCAACGTATGGAAGCATTTTTAAAAATGGAGTTTTCGGAAGGTCATACTGTAGGTTTGTCGCAACGATAATGTTCAGCTTTGGAAAATACTGCTTCGCTGTTTTGACCACCTCTTCAAATTCAGGGTGAAACATGGGTTCAGATAAAATTTGAAATTTGATTGTATCGACCGGGCAGTCTTTCACTTGATCAAGAATATGCCGGACTTCCGCAAGTGACATATTTTTAGGTGTGCGCTTTCCTTCTTTGACCAGCCTGTCACGGTTGCAAGAGAGGCAGTGTAAATTACAAAAAGAATTTACTTCGATTGCCAGGTAAGAAAGCTTTTCAAAAAAGTTCATGTGCTTTGAGAGTATTTCACTGAGAAAAATCCGTCAAATGACCTCTTGCATTGCCTGGCTTTTATCTTATTTTTTAAGAGTAACCTGAATGAATCCGTTTTTTGTTTCAGTGAGGGTGAACGTTTCTGTCATTTCGTCCAGGTCTTTAGACCGTTTGGCGGCCTGATAATGGCGCGTTCGCGGATCGTAAATCACAGTTAGATTTTCTGAAAGAAGTTTATTAAGTCTTTCTACAAGTTTGCCTGTAGGCCATGACCAGCCCGGAGATATGAAGTACGGGCCGATCCCATCAGCTTGCCCTCTGTAACCAACGTAAAGTGTTTCTTCACCGATAATGATAACCACATCTTTATTAATCAGTGGTTTGATACTTTCGTAGTAATTTTCAAGATACTGTATTTTGGAAAGATCCGCCCGGTAATCCGGTAAAAACCTGACTGCTGAAATGTATGTAAAAATGATGCAGGCTGCGCCGATAGCAAATGGTCTGTAGGTGTAATAGATAAATTGAGCCACCACATCAGTTAAGTAGGCTAATCCGAATGCCATTACAAAAAAGTATCCCATGAAGATACGCGGCTCCAGCATCAAAGCTTCTTCAGAAACTAGTAAAATAATCAACAGCGGCACAAAACAAACAGATATTAACCCCGCAACAAACCGCCAACCTTGTCTTATCCAAAGAATAGCGAGGCCTGCGACCGCTACAGGCAGCAAAATCAAATTCACATGTGCGTCCCAGAAATACCTCGCTTTAATTACGATTCCAGAAAGCTGAGGAGTATAGCCATGGGCAGAGCTGAATCTCAGGGTGTCGATGTATTGGCTTCCGTAATAAAGCATCATAATGCCCGGCACGGCCAGGCAAAGGCCAAGAAACAAACCTGCTCCGGCAAAATATTGTTTTAAACTAAAGAGTTTGTCGCGCCGGTAAAAGTAAAGCAGGAAGATTAAATAGAACGGAAAATAGAAAAGTGCAGGTTCGCGTGTCAAAAAGGCGTAAGAGGCCAGAGCTGCCGCTATTAAAAGTTTTTTAAAGCTAATCTCCTGGTGTGCTCGAACAAAAAGATAGTAGGAAGCCGTCAAACACAAATACATCAACGCTGAATCAGTGACTCTTGAGCTAATAATGGAAAAACTAAATTCTGAAAGCAAAAACAGAACTGTTAAAAAAGACATACGAACAGAAAACTGTAACGCTCTCATAAGCCAGAAGAGAAACAGATAGGCGCCGGTTAAAAAGAATATTCCTGAAATGCGAACGGATTGCTCAATAAAATAGAAGCTGACGCCGAAGTTTTTAAGGACCCACCATAACCATATGAATGGATACATAAATCCCGGGCGGCCCAGCAACAAATCGCTTGGCATTCCACGAATCATATTTTTCAAATAGGCAAGGTCATCCCAATGAAATATGCCTTTGTACCTGATCAGAAACATAAACGCGAAGCAAACAAGACCAAGAGCGAAATCCGGGCTTCGTAATGCTGTGGCAATGCTGAAACTGTTTTTGATCTTCTCGGTTAAAGAGCGCATGATTATATCATGAGCTTAACGATTCCTATTTTCAAGTTGCAATACAGTGATTCCGACCGGGCTTTTTTAAAAAATGGTCTGGATAAAATTCTGGACGAAGCTTATCTGACAAATCATTCCTTTGTTCGTGCTTTTGAACAGCAGTTCAGCCTCTGGAACAGTTCAAAATACTCAGTGGCGGTGAATAACGGAACAACGGCAATCGAGTCCATACTTCGTGGGCTGGATGTACGGGGTAAAGAGGTTATTATTCCTTCTAATACTTTCATTGCCTGTGCAGTAGCCGTACTTAATGCGGGTGGAATTCCCGTTCTTTGCGATATGGAGCTGGAGTACCTTTCAATAGATCCGTCTCACGTGGCAGAAAAGATTACCCGCAACACTGGAGCCGTCCTGGTTGTTCATATTGGCGGGATTATTTCACCTTCTATAATTACTCTGAAAAAGATTTGTGATGATTATGGTGTGCCGCTTGTTGAAGACTGCGCCCACGCACACGGCGCTTCTTATCAAGGGGTCAGAGCGGGGCGCGCAGGAGCAGCCGGAGCCTTCAGTTTTCACATGACAAAAGTGATGACCACGGGTGAAGGCGGGATGGTCGTGACAGAAGACGAAAAAATACAAAGGGCGCTACAGTCTGTCCGTCAGTTCGGAAAAACAGAACAAAACGCTACCATGCATGACCGTGATGGCAGTAATTTTAAAATGACTGAGATGCAGGCCTTGATGGGCTTGCTAGAGCTTCAGCGTGTTGAGAAGCGAATTCAAAAGCGGCAGCAGATCGCCGCCGTCTATGATGAAAAGTTAAAGGGAAGCAGCTGGAAGACGTGGTCAGCACCGCCTTCGGGAGTTTGCCCTTACTATAAAAAAATTGTGAGATCACCGGTGCCACGCGAAAAGGTTGAAGAGACGCTGAATAAAAATGGCATCTCGCTGACCGGTGGCGTTTATTACATTCCGGTACACAAGCAGGATGTTTTCAAAAATAAATTTCCGGGCGGAGAATTTAAAAATACGAACTCTTTCAGTGCCGAACACTTTTGCCCTCCCTGCTATCCCGAGCTGGAACTCACTGAGGCTGAAAAAATTTGTGATGTATTGCTGACGATCGCGAAGTAAGTCCGCGTACTAGAACGACATGTAAATAGCAGGAAGTAAAGTTCCGTGACCCGCCAGGAAAATAAAAATAGCCGCCGCTAAAAACAAAACCCACAAAGGAATTAGCCAGTAGCGCTTCGTATTCATAATTTTCTGTAAAATCTTAACGGCTTTTCCCATGCTTTTACTTTATTCGGCTCAAAATATCTTTTGCAATTAAATTATGACCGCTGGCTGACGGGTGAACCGGGTCAATAAAGTAGTCCTTTTGATCAGGCAGCTTTTCAAATTCAGCATGAGCATCGACGAAGATGAGATTTTCTTCCTTGCTGAGAGATTCCTGCAAAATAGAAAGCATAACAACATCGTATTCCACACGCCAGGGTTCCAGTGATTTTGCGTTTTTGAGGTTTTCAAAAGCGGCCTCGCAGTTTCCGGATGCGGCGGCCTGCTCAGTTTCAGCATACAGCTTTTCAACAGTTTCGTACTTAAAGTCTTTATTGACGGGCATTCGCTGATACGGAGAGTTCACAACAATGACCTTCACATTTCTTTTCCGTAATTCATTAATTAAGTTTTTCAACACGAGTTTTGAATTCTGCAACGTAAGCCGCTGGTTAATATCCGCCAGAGAGCTGCAGTTTCGCTGTAAAAAAGCTTCACTTTTAAAAAGCTCCAGTGTTGTAGCCACGTTTAACGAAGAGCCGAATGACCCGGCACCGTGATCTTTAGAACGGTTTTTAAAGTAAGATAAATCATCACTGAATGACAGATCGTAAAAGCGAAACTTATCCAGGTCATTTATTCCGTATGACAAAATGACGTATTTTAAGTTCGGTAGTTCGTTCTGAAGAAGATTTTGCCATAGAAGCAATCCCTGCAAGGTAGAAAACCCGATTTGCGAGGCGTTCAGGTAAGGAGAATTAAGTTCTTTTGCAACGATTGCTGTGTAAGTTTCTTCTGCTGAAACGCCCCAGCCAAAAGCTGATGAAGGCCCAAGAGTAAGAAGCTCAACTTTTTCAAGATCGGTTACTTCTTTGGTTTCGGCCCTGAAGCCAAAGCGGTCTGTGATAACTCTGGTGTTTTCAAACTCGGTATTAAGAAACGGCTTAGTTTGCCAGCCCCAGATTTCGTTTTCCTGCAAAATTCTTCGCGCCCGGTAGAGAGGATTCGTACTGGTTTTTAAAAAAAAGTAACAAGCGGCTTCAACCAGACCAAAGACAATTGCAAGCTGAAGAATCCAAAACAGGGAAAGCTTAAGAGGCTTCACGCTTCTTGCCTGATCGTCTCAGAGAAATTAAGGGTAGATATCATAAAAACAGTTTAACACTAAATGCTTTGGAATTCATCTGAATCCTCGTTAGAATGGTTAAATGTCTCTACAGACTTCCGGATTCAGCCATTTACTTTCATGGGGTGCCTTTTTTAAAAGGCTGGCGCTGTCGCACGGAAACCGCCTTGCAGCTCCGTACAAATATTTTTTTGTCGTAACAAAAAAATGCGGATCGCGCTGCATGTACTGCAAAATCTGGAAAGAAACTCCGGAAAACGAATTGAAAATTGAAGAGTACCGCCAAATTGCCCGCAATATCGGAAGCAGAATGAGCTGGCTGAACATAACCGGTGGTGAGCCGACTGACCGCGAAGATCTTGTTGATGTCATTCGCGTTTTTAAGGATGAGTGCCCGCGGCTTTTGTTTGTGAATTTTACCAGTAACGGACTTAACCCACAGCGGTTAAAACAGATGGCAGAATCCATTGTGAAGCTTAACTTCGGTAAAGTCGTTATCAATATCTCACTGGACGGCCCGCCTGAAGTGAATGACAAAGTCCGCGGTGTTGACGGAAGTTTTAAAAGCGCCATGGAATCTTTTTTACTTTTAAAGAATGTAAAAGGTCTAAAAACTAAACTGGCGCTCACACTTTACCCGCAAAATGTAGATTTAATTGAAGAGACGTATCAAAGTGCCCAAAGGTTTTATCCTGAACTGCAACGGTCAGAGCTGCATTTAAATGTTCCGCACCAGTCAGAACACTACTACGGCAACACGCAGGTTAAAATTAACGTCGCTGACTATGCGGGCCAGTTAACCGGTGCCATTAGACGCTTCAGAAAGTCCTCCGGCTTTAAAGGTCTTTTCAGCGGGACCAATTTGATGGAATACCTTTATCAAAAAAAAGTTCCGACATATCTACTTCAGAAGAAAACTCCTTTAGATTGTCAGGCTCTTCAAAGCAGTGTTTATGTTTCTGAAAAGGGTACGGTCTATCCGTGCACGATCTGGAACAAACCACTGGGCGACCTAACGAAAACAAACTATGACCTGACATCATTGACAGAATCCTCAGAGTATAAAAAAGCACGGGCCGATGTGATGCAAAAAAATTGTCCCAACTGCTGGACACCCTGTGAAGCCTTTACTTCGATCCTTGGAAGTATTCCCGGCGCATTGAAATAGAATTACAATTTTTTGATTTGCTCAAACATTTGAACGTAGGTTTTGTTTGCGGGTTCAAGTTCGGCGGCCCTTTGAAAATTCACTTTGGCGTTTTCAATTTGATTCTGCGCTAAATTCACTGCTGCCAGTCTGAAATAATAAAGAGCTTCACCCGGCCGCAGTTCGATTGCCTTTAAGTAGGCGGCTTCAGATTCGGCTAATTGGCGATTGGCCTGAAGATACGACGCATATTCAAAATACAACTGGTGATCATTCATCTTCGCAAAATCAATTTTAGCAGAAAGCTCTTTCAGGTAATCAAAATTTCGGGCTTTAGTTTGAAGTGAAAATAAATTCAGTAAAGGCTGCGAGAACTCAGGCTTAATTTTAAAAGCTGCTTCGTAGAACTTTACGGCTTCTTGCGCTTGCCCCTCTCTTGCAGCTACCAGACCCAGGTTGTTGTAGGCCATGAAGCTCTTGCTGTTCACAGAAAGAACGCGCTGAAAGAGAGTTTTGTTTTCAGCCCAGGCTTCTTTGTAACTCCATCCCATAACGGCAAATACCAGGATGTAACCGGCCACTGCACCGGTCAGCCATGGCTTCTTTATTTTAGTGAGC
>JAJFMT010000067.1 GCA_020696855.1 Pseudobdellovibrio sp. | reverse complement strand
TTAATTTCAGATAACCGGACTTCTTTAAGGCCTGCTTCAGTGTAATCGTAAACCCATAAACGGTCAGAAAACACATCAGCGCGCACATCCTGGCTTTCTTTATGAACCAGGCGGTAACTTTCACCCTTATCAATCATGTAAAGGCTGTGGCGGCTGTAATAACAATCTTCAAATAAGGACATCATTCGCGGCGGCTCGTTTGACAGCGCAATAGAGGTATCGTTCCAGGTGAATTCGAGAGTCTCGGAATGCAGGGCTAAGCGGTGATGAACCGAACCTGCATGCTCATTATCGCCGAGAATAGGTATTCCGGCCTTCTGTGCATGCAAGCGGATCTGATGAGGCTTTCCGGTTTTAGGAAAAGCCTTCCACAAAAAAAATTGTTCATGCGAGCCCACAAATTCAAAATCTGTTTCAGAGTTCGGCGCGGCCCCATCTTTGTTAACAAAAAAGTGATCTTGTTTTTCAATATGGGTCTTTACGTTAATGGTGGCCGTTGCATGCGGACGGTCTGTTAAAAAAAGATAACTTTTTCTGATCTTGTGCGATTCGAACAGGGCACTCAGTTCGGCCGCGGCTTTTTTGTTAGTGGCAAAGAGCATGAGGCCGGAAGTTTCTTTGTCAAGGCGGTGAACCACCCAAAGTTCACGGTTAAGCTTTTCACTGAGAAACTCGACAAAACCGTACTGATGATCCGCAACTTTATGGGTTCTTACGCCAAAAGGTTTATTAAAGACTAAAAAATCATCAAATTCCTGGAACCTAAGATGCATGATGTAATAGTTAGCACGGTATCATTTGAGGGTCACTGCCTTATTCAGTATGATTCTGGCCTGGAGGATTTTCTATGAAAAATCTAGTAATACTGGCTTCTATTTTATTTCTGACTTCTTGCGGGCTGCAAAGCATTCCCACTCAAAAGAATGAAGTAGACGCATCTTTGGCTGAAATTAACAATCAATACAAGCGCCGCGCGGACTTAGTTCCTAACTTGGTAAACACAGTTGGCGGCTATGCCAAGCACGAGAAGGCAACTTTGGAAAGCGTAATTGCGGCCCGTGCAAAGGCTACGCAAATTACGGTAGATCCAACCAATGTAACACCTGAAAAACTTCAGAGCTTTCAAAAAGCGCAGGGAGAATTGTCTTCAGCTCTGGGCCGTTTAATGGTCGTGTCTGAGCAATACCCGAATCTGAAAGCTGATACACAGTTTCGTGATCTGCAAGCGCAGTTAGAAGGAACTGAAAACCGCATCACTGTGGCACGTAACCGCTACATTGAAACAATCAAAAACTTCAACAACCTGGTGACTGTACCGCCAACAAGCTGGACAAACTCTTTGATTTATCATCATGAGAAAATGCCACAATGGGATGTTGCGGCTGATGAAAAACAAAAAATCGAAAAGGCACCGGAAGTTAAATTCTAGTGCAACTACTTAGACTGCCACTTTTTCTGATTTTATTCGTAATGGGCTTTTGGGCCCATTCGTTTGAAATTCCGGCATTAACATCACCGGTTATGGACGAAGTCGGCTTGTTGTCACCGCAGGCCCGAAGGCAGATCGAACAAAATCTTTTTCAGTTCAAAGCCTCCAATCAGGTTCAGATTCAGGTTTATATTGTTAAGTCTTTGCAAGGCGAAGAAATTGAATCTGCTGCGATCAAAATTTTCGATCAATGGAAGCTCGGCGACGAAAAGACCGATAAAGGTCTTTTGTTTCTGGTCGCTCCCAATGAAAAACGCATGCGCATTGAGGTGGGGCAGGGGCTTGAAGGTGATTTACCTGACGTTATTGCCAAACGGATTATATCTGATGTTGTAAGACCGCATTTTCAAAGCGGACAGTTTGCTATCGGTATTGCTCAGGGCGTTTCTTCGATTGAAAATTATATCGTCAACTCAGAACCTGGCTCGCAAGCACAACTGGTCAGAGATGACGAATCCGAAAGAGGCGGCGGCAAACTCTGGATCGTTCTGATCGTTATTGCTGTCTGGATTATTATCTTTATATTCAACCCGAGTCTGGCGCTCTACATCTTATTCTCCGGAATGAGAGGCGGCGGCGGTGGTGGCGGCGGCTTCGGTGGCGGATCCTGGGGCGGCGGTGGCGGACGTTCTTCCGGCGGAGGAGCCAGCGGAGGCTGGTAATTTTATGAGTACATTAAAAAAAATCAGAAAAATTAATTCCGAGCGGGTTGAAAATGCAGTTGCCGATTTTGAGAAGGACCTGGATTTTGAATTTATTCCGGTGATTGCAGAAAAATCATCCTATGTCGGTCATGTCACGTGGCTGATTTCACTTTTATTTGTTGTGCTGTTTTTCGGCCTTATTGATTACCTATTTTTGACAGTCCTGCATGATTCATGGATTTCACGTGAGCCATTTTACATTATGACCCCATTTGCTTCTTTTTTGCTGGGGTGGCTGCTGGATCAGTCAGACCTGGTTGACCGCTTTTTTATACCGAAAGCAGAACGCGCAAGACAGGTCGAAGAAAAGGCCGAGCTGATTTTTTTTCGCCACCGGTTGCATGAAGTAAAATCTAAAAATGCATTGATGCTTTATATTTCTGTTATGGAAAGACAGATCGTTTTATTCCCGGACCCAGATATGAAATTTGATCAGATTAAAGACATCAACCAAGAGTTGATTCAAAAGCTTCAATCCAGCTTTAAAAAGTCCGATTATGAAGAAGGTTTGATTCTGGCGATTGCTCATCTTAAGAAGGTCCTTACTCCGCATTTTTCTAAAGCGCATGAATCAGGCAACAATTTTCCAAATAAACTGATTTGGTGGAAAGACTAGACGGCAGTTTGGCTGACACTTATGAAGAGAAGTGGTGCGGCCGGAGAGATTCGAACTCCCGACACCTTGGTTCGAAGCCAAGTACTCTATCCAGCTGAGCTACGGCCGCACGTCAAAAAAAGACTATGACAAACCAAGGCCCAAATCAACATGCAAATGCTTCGTTGTCCTTCGCACAGGCTTCCCTGCGGCGTACCCGTTAAACCACAGGCGCCGCTGGTCTGCCTATTCCTTTGTGCTGTTGTTTGGGTGATTTTTTTTGTATCATTTTTCTATGACTTTTAGATTTGCTCATTTTGTAATTGGGATCATTACGCTCGGGGTGTTTTTGGTAACAGGGTTTTACATGAAGAGTGTATTTCCTTCCGGTTATGAAGCTAACGAGATTATCCGGTATCAGTTTCGGGCCAATCACATTTACATATTGATGGTCGGGCTGCTTAATTTGCTGGGGGCTTTGGTTGTCAGCCATACCTGCCGCAACTGGCGCTATTTTACGGGATTATTCGGGAACATTTTGGTAGCGGTTGCTCCGCTTTTGTTAATTATTGCTTTTTTTACAGAACCCGTTCGGGCTATTCCGCAGCGGCCACTGACCTTGTTCGGGGCCATTGCGTGCGGGGCAGGAGTCGTTGCACTTTTCATTAGTCACATCACAAAAGATACCTTTTCGTATCGTCGCGGATGATAGCGGTCAGAACTGAAGATCAGCTTTAATCTCTTGTTGTTCACATATTGGCCTGTGTTATATTGGTCCCATGAAAAAAATGATTTTTGTTTTCTTGTATTTCGTTGTTGGTGCTGTTTCAGCCGCTGATGTTACCGAATTTGATACAAAAGATTTGATCGGTGTTTCAGTTTCAGTTCCGTCAGGAAAAGTTTCATTAGAAGCTCAAGATGGAGCAAAAGCTTCGGTGGTTTTTACTAAAAATAAATTTTCAGAACACTGTAAATTGACGATTGAAAAAAAAGATAACCGCATTGCCGTAAAAGTTGAAAAGAGCCCGCGATTTTTTTCTCTCGGTGATTGCGATGCGAATTATGAAATCAAAATTCCTAAAAAAGCCGACAGCGATTTAAAGTTAGGAAGCGGTAACATCGTCATTAAAGGACTTCAAGGAGAGCTTTTGTTTTCTTTAGGCAGCGGTGAAGTCACGGCCGATGGCAGCTTTCCCAAGGTGGATGGTAAAGCCGGCAGCGGACCCGTTCATATTACAGGCCTTACCGGCAGTGGAAATTTAAAATCCGGCAGTGGAAGTGTGAATCTTATCTTTTCAGGTAAACCTGCAAACGGTGCCTTTGAAATTCAATTAGGATCAGGGGATTCCACTCTGACTTTTCCTAAAGGCAGCAAAGTTAAAACAACTTTCGTTGCCGGGGTCGGAAAGCTTCACAACGAACTCGGTGACAGCACCGATGCAACTTACTTGGTTTCGGTAAAAACCGGTTCGGGCAATTTAAGTATTAAAGCGCATTAGAAAAAATTATTGGTAGCTAAACCGATTCCAGGATGGCACAAACTCCCATACCGCCGGCGGTACAGATTGAAATCAATCCGCGTTTGCCCGGGCCCTGTTCTGAAAGTGTTTTTGCAAGCGTTGCGATGATACGTGCGCCCGTTGCTGAAAACGGGTGCCCCATCGCAACACTTCCGCCTTTAATATTCATTTTATTTCGGTCAATGGAGCCCATAGCGGCCGCGCGGCCCAGTCTGTGTTTGCAGTAGTCCTCAGATTCCCATGCCTTTAATGTGCATAGCACCTGACCGGCAAAGGCCTCGTGAATTTCATAAACATCAAAATCCTGAAGTTGTAAATTGTTTCGTTGTAACATGCGGCTGACGGCGATTGTGGGCGCCATCAAAAGTCCTTCACCGGCAACATAATTAACAGCTGCAACTTCGGCGTCTACAAACTTTGCCAGTAACGGCCAGTTATTTTTCTTTGCTTCTTCTTCAGAAGACAGCAACACCGCTGCCGAGCCATCCGTTAAAGAGCTGGAGTTCCCGGCGGTAAGTGTGCCTGACGGAGATTTATCAAAAGCCGGTTTTAATTTCGAAAGTTTTTCTAAAGTGGTATCCGCGCGCAGAAGCCCGTCGCGGGTTTCGCCCAGAAATGAAAACACCAGGTCGTTATAAAAACCGGATTCATAGGCTTTCGCACCGCTTTGATGGCTGGCTAAAGCCAGTTCATCCTGCTCACGCTGAGAAATCTTCCATTCTTTAACCATCAGTTCTGTGTGTTCGCCCATTGACATTTTTGTT
Source organism: Pseudobdellovibrio sp. (assembly GCA_020696855.1). GTDB lineage: Bacteria > Bdellovibrionota > Bdellovibrionia > Bdellovibrionales > Bdellovibrionaceae > Pseudobdellovibrio. The sequence continues at coordinate 7,800 of JAJFMT010000067.1, read as the reverse complement.
CGGGGCTCAACGACCGCAGGTAATTGCGGCTTGAAATCTTTTAATCGCAGGCTTGCTGCGATTTTAAGTTTTTCTCCCAAAGAGCGGGCTGAATTTAAGCGAATCAGTTTTTGCGCCATCGAACGTGGCAGCATAATAGGAATATCTGAGTTGGTATCAACACCGGCAGCAATTCCGCAGCTCATATCGCCGTTTGAAATTTTGAGGGCCAGGTGCCAGGCCGTTTCAAGACTGGTGCCGCAGGCGCGCTGAACATTGTAGGCAGGAGTTGTGGGGGCCAGCTTCGAACTTTGCACAACTTCACGTGCTAAGTTCCAGTTGCTGGGTGCGTTCATGACGGCACCTAAAGCCACATCGCCCAGTTCTTTTCCTTGAAGAGAATATTTCGAAACCAAAGCATCAATACTCGCTAACATCAGATCGTGAGTGGTCACGTTTTGATATTTAGTCATTGATTTCATAAACGGAATGCGGGCGCCGCCGACGATGTAAGCCTGACGTTGATTCATGAAGTACCTCCAAAATGAAAAAAGCACCTGAACTGTAAATTCAGGTGCTTTTTAATAATTACAATAAACGTATCAGAAAATCTTACTGAACGCAGCTTGGACGGCCTGCAACAAGCTCAATGTAGTGATTACCTAAAGTTAATACTTCAGTGCCTTCATTGCTTGTGAATTGGTTAGCAACGCCTTTTACTGTCGTCGTTGAAACAACGCCGTCTTTGTCAGTTGTTACGCGAACAACTTCAAGTACAGTAACAGAAACATCACCTTGAGTTAAAGTTCCGATTTTGTATGTTGTTGAGTGTTTGTTATCTTTAGATGCGCAAGTGTATTCACCTGTTTGAACTGCGAAAGCTGAAACAGAAATTAATAAACCGGCTACCAATGCAAAAACGGATTTCATGAAATCTCCTTTAAAAATTTGAAAGGAGATTAGCACTAAAAGGGAAAGCGTCAACAACGCTGTTTACCCCGGGATGATTACTACATGCGGCGGCAAAATTTGTCTTAAGAATTCTTTATGAAACTTAAGAACTAAGATTTCAGCAGCTCTAAAGTTCTCCGCTTAACAAGCGAGCGATATCCGGAGCGAAATAAGTTAAAATCACATCGGCACCGGCGCGTCTGAAAGCATAAGCGGTTTCAAGAATGGCGCGATCTTCGTTCAGGGCACCTGCCGCAGATGCGGCTTTGATCATGGCGTACTCTCCACTGACGTTATAGGCAGCAACAGGCACTGATGAGAACGATTTGATTTTAGCAATAATATCAAGGTAAGGAAGGCCCGGCTTAACCATAACCATGTCAGCGCCTTCAGCGATGTCCAGCTTTACTTCTCGCAAAGCTTCGCGGCTGTTTCGCGGGTCCATCTGGTAAGTTTTTTTGTCTCCTGCTTTCGGTGCTGACTGAAGTGCGTCTCTGAAGGGACCATAAAAACTTGAAGCGTATTTTGCCGAATAGGCAAGAATGCTGGTTTTTGTATATCCGGCAGAATCTAAAGCTTTACGGATGGCACCGACACGGCCATCCATCATGTCGGACGGAGCCACCCAGTCGGTGCCCCATTCGGCCTGCTTCACGGCCATTTCGGCCAGAACAGAAACGGTCTCATCATTTAAAATTTCGCCGTCTTTAACAAGGCCATCGTGGCCATCAGATGAGTAAGGGTCTAAAGCAATATCGGTAAATAAATTAATTTCAGGGTGGTCATCTTTAAGCCGCTTAATAACTTGCGGAAGCAAGCCGTTGTCGTTCAAGGCTTCGCGGGCATCGGGAGTTTTTTTATTTTCCGGAACCTGCGGGAACAGAGCATAGTGACTGATTCCCAGCTTCTTCCATTTTGCGATCTGTTTTGAAAGCAGATCCGGGCTCCAGCGGGACTGACCGGCCAGGGTCTTTATCGGTGATTCTACATTGCTACCTTCACAAACAAATACCGGGTAAATAAGCTGAGCTGTGTTTAAATGAGTTTCAGCGACTAATTCCCTGACACCCGCATTTTTTCGGTTACGTCGGGGCCTCTGTAACTGCTTCATTTTACCTCACTTTGCCTTAGAAACTTTTTGATCTTATGACAAACATATGACACTTAAATGAATGCCACATGATAATCTCTTATAATATGTCCGATCTTATAATTGTTCATTATCCATATCAAGGTGCAGTTCAGAAAAATGAACAACTTGAAACAGGAGTGGTATGGGAAACATGCCGCCGCCGGCTTGCGTTTTATGATGAGCTTTCTTTTCAAAATTATCAGCCGTCAGTTAACGAAGAAGTTTACCGCGACATCGAAGCTGAAGAGTTTTTGATTGAAGTTTTGTGCGGTCTTAAAAGCCCGTTGGTCGGCGAGACAGAAGTTTTCGGCCAGTTCAAATTATGGTGGCAGAATTTAGATAACAATTTACCGTTCAAACAAAAATTCGAAGCCCGCGTTCAGCAAATTTATTCTGTTGTAAAAAGAATCCGCGAAGAGTCCCTTTGCGGTTTAGGTTCTCAAAGCTACGGGTCATTGTTACGAAAAAAAATCGGGGAGCTGGCTTCGTCTTCAGGAGATGTCTGTATTGATTTCGTCGGTGCCGGGCAACTGGTTGAAGAAATGGTTCCCTGGGTTGAAAAAAAATGGAAGTACCGCATCTGGTGCCGTAATCCCGAAAGAATTGAATCGACTGAAATGGCACAAAAAGCCCAATCCGTTAAAAAAATGGAAGACACCGAAGAGGTTTCAAACCTTTTAGTTGTGGCAGCGCCATTAAGTCATGAAGAACTGAACATCTGGATTAAAAAACGCAATAAAGGCGAGAGCCTTCATGTCTTCGACTTCCGCCATGATTCAATGGGATACAACGGATCAGATCAGTTCAGACAATTTTTACATCTCGATCACTTCACAACAGAAGTGGAAGAAAAAAAACAACAAATTCAAATTCATATTGAAGAGGCTAAGGCCAAAATTAATAACTGGAAGACCACGGAATTAAACCGTGCTCAGGTTAGACCTTTTGGTTGGGATGATCTGTGAAAGTCCGGATCTCCGCAAGACAGAGTGAATTAGCGCAACTGCAGGCTCATCAGGTCGGTGCGGCTTTAAAAGAATCAAATCCGCATTTAGAAATTGAATTTTTATTCCGTGAATCACTGGGCGATAAAAACCTGACAGATCCCTTATGGAAGATGCCGGAAAAAGGCGTCTTCACTGAAGACTTTTATCAGGATCTGGTAGAGGGCCGCACGGATATGGTTGTGCACTCCTGGAAGGATCTTCCGACTGAAGAAAAGCCCCATACTTTCATCGCAGCTTCATTAAAACGCGCCGATCAGCGCGACTTACTTTTAATGAAGCGGGCGTCGGCGCAGAAAAAATCATTAAAATTGTTTTCTTCTTCTCCGCGCCGGGCTCACAACTTAACTGAATTTTTAAAAGTGGCGTTGCCTTCGCATCCGCAAGAGCTTCACTTTGAAAGTGTCCGTGGCAATATCCAGACACGGGTGCGTAAGTGGCTTGAAGACGCTCATGTGGATGGATTAATTCTCGCAAAAGCCGCGTTTGACCGGTTGCTCAACGGCGAAGTTGAAGCCACAAAAATGTTTTTACGAAAAGTCCTGGCTGATGAACTTTGGATGGTACTTCCGTTAGAGTATAACCCGAATGCCGCCGCTCAAGGTGCTTTGGCTGTCGAAATCAACCGTAACCGCCAGGATCTGATTCAATTACTGAACACCATCAACGATTCACAGAGTTTTGAATCCGCAGAAGCTGAAAGAAATATTTTACGCGCGTTCGGTGGCGGCTGCCATTTGGCTCTCGGTATGGCGAAGCTTAAGCGCCCTTACGGCGAAATTGAAATTGTTAAAGGTCTTACTCCTTCAGGTGAAAAAGTTGAAATTAAAAAGTTTACCGCTACGAATCCTGTTCCTGCAGAATTAGTACGTAAGCGAATGGAATTTAAAGCCGAGCGCACAACGCTTACGCCTGTGGACCACAAGGGGCTGAATGCTCTTTATATTGCAAAGGCAGAAGCGTGGAATGTGGCTGCAGGATTTAAAGGTCTTATCTGGGTTTCCGGCAACGAAACCTGGAAGAAGGTTGCGGCCAGGGGTGTGTGGGTAAACGGTAGTAATGAGTCCTTAGGCGAGTCAGAAGACACGCGTGTTGCACACTTCTTTAATGAAACGCTTTACTGGGGACGCCTCAGCCATGATCAGGCTTCAGCCTGGGGAAACAAAAAACATTTGTCAGGTTATGGCATCAAACTGACTGCAAAGCCGTTTGATGTTCCCCGCGAGAAGTGTGCCTTTGTGTGGATGAGCCCGCTGGAGTATGACGTAGCCTATCAACAGTACCCGCAGATTAAAGATCACTTCCATATTTGCGGACCTGGGCGTACTTATGAGGCGTTAGCGCAAAGACTCGGAAGTGAAAAAAACTTATTCGTGGATATTCTTTCATATACATAGATTTAAAAGGTAGTTATGCAATCAAAAGATTTATTTGAACGTTCAAAAAAAGTAGCGCCGGGCGGAGTTCACTCACCGGTAAGAAGTTTCGCCGGAATGGGAAGAGAACCTGTGTTTTTTAAAAAAGCACAAGGCCCCTATTTATGGAGTGTTGAAGAACAGCGGTATATCGATTTTTGCCAAAGCTTCGGCCCGCTGGTTTTAGGTCACCGTGATGAAGAAATCGAAGCCGATGTTCATGAAATGATTTCAACCGCATGGAGCTTCGGCGCCTGCGAGCCTTACAGCCTTGAACTGGCTGAATGGATTACGTCCCACATTCCTTGGGTAGAGAAATTACGTTTTGTTTCTTCGGGAACAGAAGCGGTAATGAGCGCGCTTCGTGTAGCGCGTGCAGCGACAGGCAAAGATAAAATTTTAAAATTCGAAGGCTGTTATCACGGCCATGTCGATTCTCTTCTTGTAAAAGCAGGAAGCGGGCTTGCAGGTGTTGCGGCCTCTTCAAGCGCGGGTATTTCTCAGCGTATGGCTGAAGCCACGATTGTTACCCCGTTAGATGACGACGCATTGTTAGAAAAAGTGTTTCAAGACTTCGGAAGCGAATTAGCAGCTGTTATTATCGAGCCACTGCCGGCGAATTACGGATTGCTGATTCAGCGAAAAGAATTTTTACAAAAAGTTGCAGCGCTTGCGAAAGCAAATAACGTTCTTCTGATTTTTGACGAAGTCATTTCAGGGTTCCGTATGGCCTTGGGCGGAATGGCAGAAATTTTGGGAATCACTCCGGATCTGGTGACTTACGGTAAAGTGATCGGCGGCGGGTTTCCTGTCGGGTGCTACGGCGGCCGAAAAGATTTACTGGATCTGGTTGCGCCGAATGGCCCTGTTTATCAAGCGGGAACTTTGAGCGCAAATCCTGTAGGAATGCGCGCAGGCCTTCGCACTTTGCAAAAAATGAAACGCTTAAACGGCTGGTCCGTTCTTGAAGAGCGCTCGGCTTATTTTGAATCTCAGGTTAAGGGCGCTTTTGCTGATAAAGGCATGACCTTCATCAGACAAGGAAGCTTATTCTGGTTTCACTACAAAACAGACGCTCCTTTAAGACGCGTGGATCAAATTCCGCCGCAGCAAAAAGAAAACTTCAATAAAGTTTTCTTAAGCGGTTTGAAAAACGGATTGTACCTTGCACCGAACGCTTACGAGGTCGGTTTTATTTCAATGGCTCACACCAACGAGATTCTGGATCAGTCGGCAAGCATTCTGAAAGCGGCTTTGAAGGAAATCTGAATTCATGAGTGAGCAAATCGTAAAGACATCAAAAATCAAACTGGGGCTTTCGCTCATTTGGTTTTTATTTACGTTTTCGCTTGTTGTCTGGTGGTGGATTTTTTCTCTGCGCCAGCTGGATTTGCTGGCTGACGTTTTAGATCCGGTTAAGTTCGGCAGTATGAAACGAATGCTTGTCGGTGAGGGCGCTGTCTTAGTGACAGTTGTATTCATCGGTGGGTTAGGCCTTGTACTGCTGACGTACCGGGAACAAAACCGTAACATAACACTTCGGAATTTCTTTGCTAACTTCAGTCATGATCTTAAAACATCATTAACCCGCTTGCGGTTGCGCACGGAAGTCCTTGCAGAGAAAAGCTCGTCTTCAGAACTACAGTATCTACTGGCTGAAGCTCAAAGACTCGATCTGCAGCTGGAAAATTCATTGTGGATGGCAAAAAGCGATTCGCAAAAATTACTTCAGGAAAAAATTCAGCTGAGTACGGTTGTCAGTTCTTTGCGGGTAGAGTGGCCGGATTTAGAAGTAGTTATTCATAAAGATGTGAAGGTGCTTGCCGATGCTCAGGCTTTGAAAAGTGTTTTACGTAACCTGTTTCAAAATTCCTGGCTGCACGGCGAAGCAAATAAAATTGAAATTAAACCTCAGAGCGCCGGCAATGCCTGGCGTATTGATGTGATTGATAACGGCAAAGGTTTTAAAGGCGCAGCAGCTGAATTGGGCACAGGACTTTTACGAAGTGAAAGATCAACCAGTAACGGTATCGGTCTTTACCTGACCCGCGACCTTGTTAAACGAATGAAGGGAAGCCTGAATTTCCGTAATTTAGATAAGGGCTTTGCCGCCGAGTTAACTTTGCCTGCAGCGGAGAATTCATGAGTAAAAGAATTCTGGTTGTAGAAGATGATATGACTTTAGGTGCTGTTCTAAAAGAGCGGCTTCTGACGGATTACAGTGTGGACTGGGTCAGTACAAGAAAAGAAGCACTCGAAAAAATCAGTGCTACTGCTTACGACCTTTTGATTCTCGATGTCGGCTTGCCGGATGGAAGCGGTTTTGACATCGCGAAGTCATTATCCGGTCCTATTAAACCGAGTTTTTTATTCCTGACCGCTCAAGGCGATGCTGAAACACGATTGGCCGGATACGAGATCGGTGCTGAAGAATTTATTCCTAAACCTTTCCATTTAAAAGAACTGCTGATCAGAGTTCAGCATGTACTGAAGGCGCATGTCGCTTCTCAGAAGATTGAACTTCCTAATTGTTCAATTGATCTTCAGGGATTTGCCGTCCATCACAAAAGCGGGAATATTGAATATCCGCCAGTGAAAGACATGATGATTTTAAAACTTTTAGTCGAGCAGGCGGGCCGTGTGGTCAGCCGCGATGAAATAATTAACCGCATCTGGGGTGAAAATAAAGACCTGAGCCCGCGCTCGATCGATAATGCCATTGCCAGATTAAGAAGTGTGTTAGCTGACCAGGACGAAACGATGATTAGGTCTGTTCGCGGTGTCGGCTACCAGTGGGGATTCCAAAACGGAGGAAGCAATGAGTAATCTATTTGAAAAAACATTAAAAAAAGAAACGGTAGTAACACCTCCTGTGTGGATGATGCGCCAAGCGGGACGTTATCACCAGCACTACCAGAACTTGCGCCAGAAGCATTCGTTTATGGATTTGTGTCTGGTGCCGGAGCTGGCTGCTGAAGTGGCGATGGGCCCCGTGCAGGATTTTGATTTTGATGCGGCTATCTTATTCAGTGATTTGTTATTTCCGTTTAAAGCGCTCGGGCAAGGACTAGAGTATACAGATCACGGCCCGCGTTTAGGGTTTCAACTGAATCCTGAAAGTTTCAAAAAATTAAAACCCTGGAAAGAAGCCATCGGCGAAATGGAATTTCAGAAAAAAGCAATGGCCATTACCCGTAACCGTTTATCAAAAGATAAAGGTCTTATCGGTTTCGTGGGCGGTCCTTGGACTTTGTTCGTTTATTCTGTTGAAGGCTCCCATGCCGGTTCCCTGATCCAAAGTAAAAAATACTTAAACGAC
>JAJFMT010000066.1 GCA_020696855.1 Pseudobdellovibrio sp. | reverse complement strand
AATCCCGCCAGGATGGTCGTGTAAAAAACACTGTTGGCCCAGTCGTAAAGCGCCCATGAAAATATTTTTTTGTTCATACAAATATTTTGCATTTCTAAAACCTAAATGGCAAAACATTCCGCATGGTCAACCAACAATTTGCGACAGCGGTTCATATTCTGACGGCACTTGCCTGTAATAAAAAAGAACTGATGAGCTCCGACAACCTGGCAGTCAGTGTGAACACGAACCCTGTTGTGATTCGCCGTTTGTTATCGATGTTGACTAAAAATAAACTGGTGATCACCACGCGCGGAAAATCCGGCGGTGTGAAGCTGGCTAAAGAACCGAACCAAATTAATTTAAAAGATGTCTACTTAGCGGTTGCGCCTTCTGAAGTCATCGCGCCGCGGACTAAAACTCCTCATAAAGAATGCGCGGTCAGCTGCGCGATGTTTTCAATTATGACCGGCATTGCCGAAGGCACACACAAAGCGACACTAAAATATCTTGAGTCGCACCGTTTGTCTGATCTTTCTAAAAAAATCACCAGATCGCAAGATGTCTGATGCGGGTGAAGCTTTAGACGCTGTTGAAGTTGGTGGGGTCGCAGAAGAAATACTTCCCGATCCGCAGATTATTTACAAAGATGAATCCATTCTCATTCTGTTTAAACCTTCCGGCTGGTTCGTTCACCCGCCTGAAAATCCGCGGTTTCGCCGAGGCCTTAAAAGAAGAACCTGCGTTCAGTGGCTAAGCGACGTTCACGGAATAAAAGGATTCCCGGCGCACCGTCTTGACTGTGCGACTGAAGGGATTCTGGTTTTTGGTTTAAATAAACCCGATACGGCGCACTTGAATCTGCAGTTTAAAAATCATGAAACCCAAAAGACTTACTTGGCGGTTATTCGTGGGTGGATCAAAGAACCGGACGGTAAAATTGAACTTCCTCTTGAACTGGATTCAACAGGTGAACTTGTGGCCTGCAAAACCCGTTACCGCACTTTAGAAAAAATAGAACACAATGTGAAGATCAGTAAAAAATTTGATACCAGCCGCTATTCGCTTATTGAGTGTTCACCGAAGACAGGTCGCTGGCACCAGATCAGAAGGCACATGAACCGCATCTCTCACCCGATTGTAGGTGACCGTGAACACGGCGACTCTCATCACAACCGCTATTTCAGAGACACGCTTCAGATTAATGGCTTGTGTTTGTGGGCGAAAGAACTCAGCTTCACTCATCCTGCTACCGGCGAACGCGTTACTTTTAAATCTCCGCAAACTGAGAAGTGGGAATCCATCTACAGACTTTTTGCTTATTCTGCGGACTCGTTTTCCGGTCAGTGATTTTAAAAAATCTACTTCTGTTTCAACCAGCGTAAAAATTCATTAATTATTTTTTCGTGCCCGCGCTGTGACGGCTCGTAGAATTTTTGTGGCGTCAGTGATGGCGGCCAGTAATTCTGTTCAACATAAGCTTTTTCAAATTCATGCGGATACACGTATTCGCCCGAAGCCTTGCTTGAAGATTTAAGTGCTAAAGGCAAATCCGCACTTCCAGTTTCTGCGACAAAAGCTTTTGCTTTATTCCAGCCCATGTAAGAGCGGTTTGATTTCGGGCAGCTGGATAGAAACGTCACAACTTGTGCGAGGTTGATTGCGGCTTCAGGCAAGCCAATGGCTTCAACGGCCTGCAGGCCTGCGACAGCCAGCGGTAACGCCCGCGGCTCGGCATTCCCGATGTCTTCACTGGCCAGAATCATGAGGCGTCTGGCGATAAACACCGGGTCTTCACCGCCTTCAAGCATGCGGGCCATGTAGTACAATGCCGCATCAGGATCACTGCCTCTCACGGATTTAATAAAGGCTGAAATGGTATCGTAATGCTGGTCTGAGGCTTTGTCGTACGCAATAACTTTGTTACCCACGAGCTGAACCAGCACTTCACCGGTCATCGGAAAATAATCTTTGCTGATTTTGAAAAGCTCAATTGCCGATTCTAAATAATTAAAAAATTTTCTTCCGTCACCGTCAGCAAGGGCTACAAGCTTATCGAAAGCTTCATCGGTCATCAGCTCTTTAATTTCTGTGTTTTCATATTTTGAAATTTTTTCTGCGAGCTTTTCAAAGCTTTCTCTTTCAAGTCTTTTGAACTGCAGAACCTGGCAGCGGCTTAATAAGGCGCGGTTCAACTCGTAGCTGGGATGTTCGGTGGTGGCACCTACCAGATAAAGCTCGCCTCTTTCGATGAAAGGCAAAAGAACATCCTGCTGAGCTTTGTTGAATCTGTGAATTTCATCGACGAAGAGTAAAGTCTTTTCTCCGTGCTGGGCCAGGCGTTCTTTTCCGGACTCTCCTGCGGCTTTTAAATCTTTTACACCGGCATCGACTGCGTTCAGAGCCATGAAGTGGGCTTTTGCCGAGTTTGCCAAAGCTCTTGCGAAGCTGGTTTTACCGGTGCCCGGCGGCCCTGTGATGATAATGTTCACCAGGCGTCCGTGTTTTAAAAGTTTTCCGATGGGCTGCTTTTCGCTTAAGATATGATCTTGCCCGATGACTTCTTCTACGGTTTTCGGGCGCAGGCGCTCAGCCAGCGGGCGAAGTTCAGGATTTATACTTTGCTCGAACAATTCCATCCCGAAAAAGATAGTGTTTAGGCCCTTTGCTGGCAAGTTAAACCCATGCCGCAGCCCTGATAACTGTGAGTCAAAAACGGCGCATGGGCCGAAAAGAATTGTCAGCCTCTGGTAATCAAATTAAAACAATTTCTATGCGAGGATTTATGTTCAAATATGTTGTATTATCACTAAGCTTTTGTTTTTTCGCTTGCGCGACCCAGACAACAGGTACAGCCCAAAAATTTAAAACGGCTGAAGAGTATTCTAAAGCCAAAGAATTTAAACCCGGAAAGCTGGTCATTGTACAGGGCCCGACTTCAGATCACGAAACCAATATCAACGTTTTGGCTCCTCGCCTGAAAAATTATATTTATATCGTTGTTACACCGGACGGAAAAGAACTGGCTGTTGAAAAATACGAAACGATTCAGCCTGAAATTTTACTTTGGAAGATCGATAAGCTGAATATCAAAAATCTGGAGCCCAACAAAGATTACACTTTAAAAGTGGTTGATGAGTTTCGCAGTTCTAAAACAACTGTTGATACCCGCACCTTCCGCGCTTTAGATGTGAAAGGTTACAAAGCCCGCTTTGCCTATGCGTCTTGCATGGCAGATGATTACCGCTTTACCGAAGTGATTGATCCGATGTGGGACCGCATGAAGTCTTTGAATCCTGACTTCATTATTCTGAACGGTGATGTTGTTTACGTTGATTCCTTCGAATTCGTTGAACGAAAAAAAGCGACTGAGCTGGACATCTGGCAGCGCTTCATTGACTCGTTTAACCGTTTGCCAATGTACAAATGGACCACTTTAAAACCGGTTTTTGCCACATGGGATGATCACGACTTCGGAACCAACGACGGCGCACGCGACTTCCCGTCGAAACAAGCGGCCAGAAAAATCTTTTTAGGATTTTTCGGCGGCAAAAATATTCCCGGCGTTTACCAGCTTGAAAATGAATCGGTCTACTTTTCACTGAATGCGTTTCACCAGCGCATGCTGTTTTTAGATGACCGCTACTTCCGCCAGCCTAACAAAGAGCAAAAAGAAGCAGAGAAATTTGCCCACTGGGGAGAGAAACAGCACAACTGGATAATGAACACATTGAACGCCGACGGCACTCCTGCCTGGCTTTTTAACGGCAACCAGTTTTTCAGCGGAGTGGATTTAAGTTATAAAGAATCAATTCAAAGTAATAATCCGGCTCATTTTCAGAAAATCCTGGAAGACCTGAAGTCTGTGAAAGCTCCGGTTGTGATGGCCTCAGGAGATATTCACTTTTCAGAAGTCATGCGAATCCCAACAGACAAACTGGGTTACGAAACTTACGAACTCACATCCAGCTCTATGCACAGCTATACCGGCAGCGGCTGGGACAATCCGTTGAGAGTTCCGGGTGCTTTTTCGAAGGAATTTAACTTCATGTTGATCAATTCCACCAGTAAAGATGGAGGGCTCGAGATCGACGTTGAATCTTGGGGTCTAGCTGACAAGCCGTACTTCAAGAACAACTTCCGCGTAAGGAAATAACTCAAAGCATCAAGTATCGTCACTGTATTGTTTTGTTGTAACAATTAAGAGTGATCAAAAAGCTTCTTGTTACGGCCGCATTGTGGTTTCCGCTATTTGCCTTCGGCTATCCTGATTTTATTTCATACGGATACAAATCCTGCGTAACTTGCCACTTCAACGGAATGGGTGGCGGTGCTTTAACAGACTACGGCCGTTCGCTTTTTGCTACAGAGATGACTGCCAGTGATCCCGGCGTTTCTGAAGAAACATTAAGTAACCAGTCAGGCTTTTTAGGTGCGACTCAGATCCCCTGGTGGATCAGACCGGGCTTTAAGTTTCGTGGCATGTTTTTACGTACACGATTAGAAGACAGTAAGAATTCAACCAGCCGGTTTATTCCGATGCAGGTGAGCTTTAACACCGCTTTTCTTTTTGATGAGCGTGCAGACAAAGTTTTCGTAGGAACTGTCGACTACATGCCGGTGCCTGCCCGCTTCGGTTCAACAAATGAAAAAAAACCTCTTAGCTTAATCGCGAAAGAATATTATTTTCGCTGGACTGTAACAAAAGGCTACATCCTTTACGCGGGTCTTATGGATAAACCTTACGGAATTCGTCATCCGGACCACACGGCGTTTAACAGAGGTGTAAATAACTTCGGCTTAAATCAGAACGATCAGTCGCACGGTATGACCCTGCAAATGAACTTCGAGAAAATCGAACTGTTTACAAACGTTTTTGTGGGCAATCAAAACCAGGAAGAAATCCTCAGGCAAAAAGGTTTCAGCGTGATGGGTGAATATGCCTTCAACAAAGAAATCACCTTCGGTGCTTCGTTGATGAAAAGTAAAAATGAATTTCTGGATCTGACCCGCGCCGCTGTTCACTCGCGCGTGGGCTTTGCAAAAGGAAAGTCGTTGATGGCAGAGCTGGGTATCCGCAGCGACAAGCCTCTGCAGATTGCTGACCCGGAAGAAAACGGTTTTTACAGTTATATCCAGTCGCTTATTGCTTTTACTAAAGGTTACAACGTTCTTTCAACTTATCAGATTTACAAAGACAACATGGTTACAACCGGGACCGTCAGAAACAAGCTGGGCATCGGGATTTTAGCTTTCCCTTGGCAAAAAACTGAAATTCGCGCAGAGCTGATCAATGACCGAACAGTCGCTGATCAAAGTTCTGTTCCTGATACTTGGACCGCGCAGGCACAGGTGCACTTGTCATGGTAAGAAATTTCTTAATTACACTTTTATTTTTTGCTGCCACCTCTGCTGAAGCCGGATACTTCTTTCTGGCTCAGAACAACTCGTGGCAGGATGCGATTCCTGTTACTTATACGGATACCGGCACCGGGCAAAAAGTTACGTTCTATGCGACAACAACGTTTTCAACGGTTTCTGCCGGCGGCGGCTGGGAAGGTTTATACGCTGTTCGCTGGCGATATGCACTTGAAGCCATGTTACATACAGGTACTGCCGATTTACTGAAAATCCAGGGTTCAGTCAGCCCAAGGAAGAATATCTCTTCGCAGTGGCTTTCAAGCAAAATTAATTACCGCATCTCAAAAACGTTTTCACTGGGCCCGCAACTGGTCATTAACAGCATTCAGGTGCCTGACACCGGAAGCGCCACCAGTTTAGGTTTTTTGATCAATTCAGAAATTGAAATGTACGACAACCTTCGCTTCATTCAGACTTACGGAACGATGAATGACAGCGGTACAATCGCTTACAGCATCGGAATTCAAAAATTATTTTAGTTTTTTAAAGTGCTGAGATCCAGGAGTGCATCGCGGATAAATCTGCTGAAGTAATCGGAGGATAACCGGATGTCGGCATGTTATGCGGGCCAGGGCCTTCTGTTGCTAACAGATTACGGTAATACAATTTGGAATCGGCAGGGCTTCCGCGGACGACCAGGCCTGCGTCAATAAAATCCTGCTCTAAGTAACGCTTCCAAACGGCATGACATTGCAAACAATTCGCTTTAATCGCTGCCTTTGCCGTAAGAAAATTCGGAGAACCGGTATCAGTGAACTCACCGTAAAGAATTTCGTCAAGACTGCTGGAGTTTTCGATTTTTCCGCAGCTTGAAAGAATTATTAAAAAGATGAGTCCGAATGTTTTAGTCATTATTTTTTAGGAGCCGGTTCTTTAATGGTGGTTGTCGTTGTTGTTTTAGTTGTGGTTTTGACTGCCGGAGCTACTGCCGGTTTTGCCGCAGCTTTAGCAGCCGGCTTTGCTGCAGGCGCAGCCGGAGCCGCCGCTTTTTTCACAAGTGGCACCAGGACTTCAACTTTAACTTCATCTTCAACTCCGACGCCTTTGTAACTAATATCGGTAATGCCGAAATCAGAAATTTTCATTTTGAAAGCAGCCTTTAATTGATCTTTTTTGGTAGCGTAGTTACCTGCAATCTTTCCTTCTTTACCTTTTACGATCAGAATACCGATCCCCTTACCGTCTTTACCTTTTGCGATTTTCAAAACGATGTCGGGATACTTTGAAGCTTCAAGATATTTTTCAGCCATGTGATCGTCGCGCAAAGAGATTCCGGATTTTAAAGTTTTAACCGGAACTTTGATCATTGTTGCTTCAACCGAACCATCAGGATTTTCAATGGCCTGACCTGAAACGCTGTCGGATTCTGCAACGAAGTCGCCTGCAGGATTCAGCGTTACATATAATTTTAAATTTTGAGCGTGAGCCTGAGTGAATACAACAAATGAAAGTAGAATTACCAACCTGAACATACAGCTTCCTTTAACTAGAATATCGTAATAATAGAAAATGGAAAAATCCAGCGTTTTAGTGCGTTATATCAGGAGTAATTTGCAAATGAGGTCAGAGTCCCGGCCTAATTGTTAGGAGCGCCTGAGTTGATCCAGTCCATAATGGCTTGCTGTTCGGCCGGTGTTAACTGCTGCCCACCTTGAGGCATAAACCTAGCAGCGCCAGGCGCCCGGGTTACGGCTTGGTACAATAAGCTTCCGTTTGCATTTCCCGGATCCACAACATTAGGTGAGGCCATTAAAGTCGTATAGTTCGTATAGTTCAGATTGCCGCGGGGAAAGTTGCCGCCATTGATATGGCAACTGGCACATTTGGTTTGGATGATATTGCGAAAAATACTGGTGTAGGTAGCGTTCAATGGAACAATCGAAGGAGCTGCGCCCGGCACGGCTGCTTCCATTCCGGTCTGTACCCAGTTATAAATAAGCTGAACTTCCGAAGCGGCTAGCAATGAAGAATGATCATCGCGTTCACTTAAGACTGTATAAAGTGGCGATGCCGCTGCCTGTCCCGGAATTGCGACGCGGTAATATTTTAAACTCGGAACGTCTGTAATATAATCAATACCGCCCATGTTAATGCCCGGCGAGTGACACTGATAACATTTATTTACAAGCACTCCCATTGCGAGACTCTCTGTTGTTGAACCAAGGGTAGCCTGCTGATCTAAATCCATTGGAGCCATGCTATTTGAACAGTTTTGGAATGCAACGAGTGTTACAACCATACTTAATGAAACTAAAATGATTTTCAACAAACGACTGCTTTTCATATTAGTTATTCTTCGCTCCGTTTATGATCCATTCTCTGATTTTTGGGCGCTCAGTTAAATCGTCAAGACCGCCATTGGCCGGCATCGGCGATAAACCTTCATTGATTGGATCTTGTGAATTAGTACGGCGGAACATTAAGCTCATTGAATCGAATGGAATTAAAATTCTTCGCGAAATCATCTGATCGTAGTCTGTAATATCATATCCACCATTGAACTGAACCGAGTTATGGCACTTGATACATTTAGTTCCTAAAATACCGCTGATTGGGTTCATTAAGCCCGAGTAAGTTACATCATAACCCGGATCCGGGTTATTTACTTTCAGGAAGACAACATATATCGTAGAAAGCGCGCCGGCACCGGTTAAAGTTCCGTTTGAAGTTGATAGCTGCAGATTTAAACGAAGAACGCGGTTACCGTCCTCTTTACGCACGTCTTTTGAAAACTTAATTTCAACCTGGCCGCTCGGATTTAATGAAAAGTTTCCGGCTGCATCAACTGAGCTTTGTAAATTCAGCTGATCTGATACCATACGGAAATCCCAGTCATAGCGGTTGTAACCGGCGCCAACGATACTGCGAGCAGTATAGAATTTTTTATTTGCGGGAGTATTCGTTGCCGCCACTGCATTAAGCGCATTGTTGACATCAGGCAAGCAAGTCGAGCTGACAGTAAATGAAGAGGTCACATTGGTTTGACCGCAAATGTTTGATGTCACATCCGTAACAGAAACGACAATCGGACGCTGGACGGCTCCAACAGCTTCGATAGTTAATTTTGGCTGATATACAGTTTGGGCATTTGCCGGATCAATGATAATGACGTTTGACTTAAGTGCCTGACCATCAATTTTAAATCTTACAAGTGATGGCGGCGGTGGCGGCGGAACAACCCCGTCTTTAAGAACTTCAAATGCCAAATTAATATAATCTGAAGTTGTCGGGCGACCTAAAAGAACCATCGCACCGGAAGCTAAGAGAGACATTTCATCCGTAGCAGCTGTGTTGGCAGCAATTGAAGACGTCAAATATTTAAAAGTCGTTTGCTGGTTCACAAAACGGCCGTTCAATTTAACGTGAAGTCCTTTTACGATAACACCAGTCGAATTACCATAGATGCGCGGTGATTTTAATGTGTAATACTCTTCTCCGCTTGAAGTTTTACGGTGCGTAACAGTAATCTTTAATTTCCCTGCTGAGCCGAAGTTCGGCATGACAAGATCCGGTTTCAATTGCTGTAGATCGCGTGTAATATCCCAGATCATATCGAAGCTTTCATCGATATCAAGTTCAGGAATGCTTTTCGAAACTGTTTGAATTGTAGTTAAGATATTCGGGTCAGTAACTACACCCTCTTTAGGCAGACCTTTACAAACGTTGTAAAGCTCAAGTCCTTTTTTATACTCAGACTTAAGCTCTGTTACTTCAGCTAATAAGTGCAAACCGGTTGCAGGCGGTTTATGTGTAGTGCTGATCGCATTATTCGAAATTTTTTCGTAACCTTTAGATTTGAATACGGTGAAGGCCCAGTTGTAATCCATGCTGGCGAACTGTGGTTTGTCGGCGTCTTTCATGTGACAGCCGGCACAGTTCACACGCGACATCTTGTAATAACCGCCTAAGAATAATTTTTGAAGATCGTCTTCACAAATATCACCGGTAGAAACAAAGTTTAAAAGTGGGTCTTCTTCAAGGGAATAACTGCCAACTCCGCCAGAGCCCGCTGATCCCGCTTCGACAACCGGTTGTTTGTACTTGGAACAATTGGTGAATTGAACCATTAAAAATGCGCTCAGTAACAGCAGCAAAATTTTAATGCTCATGCGACGGTAATTGGTCAAAACGTTCCCCCACGTAATAACTTACGGTTCCCCTACTAAAATTCTATACTAAGCTGCGCTCAAAATCTTGATCTTCTCAATTTGGTCCGGAGAAAAAGGTCTTCTTCCTGCAACCAGCTCAAATTTAGACACCGCTTCGGATCCATATGCGACAGAGAGGTAATTCAGAAGCACAGCACCGGCTGCAAGCTCCGGATTACCGCCTGTAATAAAGCTTTCATCAGCCACCCCTCTTGAAGTCATTTGGCCAACCTGGAATCCGTTCGCTTTCACATCTCTTGTCGGGTCATAGTAAATAGCATAAAGACAGCTTGTACCGCCGCCATCGCTTGTCCAAGGCGCGCCTGGAGTTGCAGAAACTGCAGAGCTCACTGCGCCATCTGTACAAACCACGATAAAGCCCGGTTTTTGTAATAAGGCTAACGATTGCAGAGCTCGCCCGACCATAAGGCCAAGAGTTGTATCTCTTGCATCACCTGTTGTACGTGAACCGTCATGGTAGTCGTAACCACCCATAGATAGTCCTACGGCTCCAGCATTACCTTGAAGAGCATTCCAAACTAAAGAAGCGAAAACAAAGTTTTGCGCTGAAGTAGCCGTGTTATTATTAATACCCCATAAAGTTGAAAATTGCTGATTGGCTGTCGGTGAAATATTTAATCCGCCAGTACCCGCGGTAACAAGCTTGGTGTTAGAAATATTCGCGCACTCCATCAAGCGGCTTAATGTCTGAGCGCCGTTCAACCCTTGCAACGCAGCTGTTTGGTCTTTACTTACTTTTGAAATAACTTCGAATAACTTTTGTTTTTGTTGCGGAAGCAAGTTGTTTAAAACACCTTGCACGCTAAGTGATCCCGCAACATCCTCCTGGCGGCCAACGCGTAAAGGAGGCTCAGTACCCCTATTGATTGCAGGTTCCGCAGATAATCCGGTTGTTGTCGCTTCGGTACCAAGATTCGGGAGGATTCCTCCTACGAGACCAGCTTTACCGACAGCGCTCACTAAGCCAAGCTTCTGAGTGCCGGAGTCATCACCTATACGGCAAGGCACACCGATAAAGGCTGCCTTCGCCAGAGTTTCAGGAAGTGCAGAAGTTCGCAGCCCCGCTAAGAAGCCGGAAGTCGCGAGAAACTGAGCTTTATTTGAAAATTCAGTCACCAGAGAAACGTTTGCATCCGTTCCGCCGCCGTATTTACTGAAGTCTTTTACCATTTGTCCGCCGGCTGCGTTTGCAACGAAATTCATTCCTGCCGCAAAACCGCCATTTGCTTTGAATTGAATAAATGCTGGCAACGATGATCCGGCCTTTGCGCACATAGCGTCTTGCGCCTGCGCAACACCTGCATTCGCAAACATCTGCAGCCACGAAGGCATTGCAAATGACGCTGCAAACGGAATCAATCCGCTGGCCAACATATCACGGCGAGTAACAGGTTTTCCGTGCTCTTTTAAGTAACCGGTCAAAACATTGTCTGCCGCTACTTCTTCAGCCGTTTTTTCAACTTCGTTTTTCTTTTCGAACTTCCCCATGAATCCCCCGAAACAAATTTAATTCAATAATGTTTTTAAACTAGATAACATCGCCGTACACACCATCAGCGCAGAATTTTCGCGCGTTGGTGAGCCAAAAGCTGCCAGCTCAAGAATATCGTTAACTTCTGTATTTGTCGGCTGTCGTTGCCAGCATGAAAGTGCCAAACGGGATACCGTATCCGCTAAAACACCGTTAGATGGCAGCGCCGTTGAATTTGGCGAGCTGTTCAGCGCCCAGTTAACAAAAATGTGCGGCGCACGCGTTTTTTCCTGCTGAATTAAATCGTTGCAGACTTCAGCTGCGATACTTGTAGTGGCCATCATCATCGGAGCTGTCACGCTGCCTGCATCACCATATAAAGAAATCGCGCCGTTTTTTTGCTGGTATACACGAATGGTGGCATCACTTGGTTTTGCCAAACCAACACAAGACGTAACCTGATCCAGCATCTGTTTGGCATAAACCACCGAAACCATTTTAACCGTAGGATCAATAGCTTCTTCAGTTGAAGCGCCAAGCGTATTATTAATCGGCGCAGCCACCGACGAAAGAGACTGAAACGCATCACGCTTACTGCAACCGTTACCTACTGTCACCAGCATCACTGTGCCGCCGACTGCAATCGCTAAAAGGATTTTAACTTTTTGTAATTTCATTAGTTAGCCTCCCCTAAACACTGATCGCCTACAACAATGTTCTGGAATAAAACTTTCAGATTGTAAGATTTGTTATTACTGAATTTCAACGCAGCCGAATTGATAAGAGCGGCATCGGTACTGCCGGCATCCCGTTTACAAACCTGACGGAAAGCACGCTCAGCCATACATTTAGAAAACTTAGGGCTGCTTGCTAACAGCGCACCGAAAGAGTTAACGCCTGTTCCTGCCGCGCGGTCATCAGGAAACTGAAAGTTCACTTTGTTTGAACCGGTTAATGCGTGATTCACCCATTTGCTGTCAACAGTGCGGCGGCCATCCGGGTAGATCACTTTGGTCGGATCTTTATCCGCTTCTTTGTTGTATTTAAAAGAAACCGCAGGATAACGGTCGTCCTTTTTCATTCCCATTTCAACGTCTTCATCATCGTCATCTGCAATGTCATCAGTGAAGTTCACATGTTTCGGAAAGTTATTGCCGAAAGTCCATTCTGAATACGCCGGTCTGAAACTGTCTAAGATCGTATGGCAAGAACGGCAGTTCGACATATATTTTGAGTTGTCTCCACCCGGCAAGCGGTCAATGTCAGGACCAACAACGTCGTCGGCACCACCGGCATCAGCAGCCATTTCTATCGGAGTACATAAAAATTCACGAAGGCTGAACTCCACCAAGCGGCGGTTTGTACCTGCGAATGCGTGCTCTTTTAACCATTGACGGCTTGTTAACACGCCGGCTGGATCAGGCATATCAACAGCTTGTAATCCACCTGCACTTGCAGCTTTTGCATTTAAAACTTTTTGCTTGGTTTTTATTAAAACCGCGTTCAAGTCGTACCGGCCTGTTTCTAATGAATCGTAGTGATTGTTAGATCTTAAAATATCTTCAACAAATCGTCCCGGTACCGGTGCAGATGGAAACGGAGCCGATGTATAAACACCTGGTCTTGGGTTAACATTCGGGTCACGGTTGGCCATATAGAAATAGTTACCGGTTAACGCTTCTGTCGCTGGCAAATTATCACGGGCGATACCCATGAAAGTTGCGGTAAAGTCATTCAACGGAACATTGATTGTTTCTGCGCGGTTTGACATTTTTGCCGCAAAGTCTTTCTGTCGCGGCTTTTTTAACACCCGTTAAGCGAGTATAAATGTTTTGCGCCTTCACTACAGCCGCGTCGGCCGTTGAAGCTACTGCGATATCAACCGGTGCAGCCGGAACTGGATTTGAAATCACGTTTCCGATCGCCGCTCCTAATATCTGATCTTTAGGAACTTCGCCGCAATATATCGCTAAACGCTGGAATTCACCTTTCCAGTAACGGTTAGGTTCGTTAGCGCACGCATCACCGCAATCCGCCAAGTTTGAACCGTTTGCAGAACTTCTGTTGAACTCAGTTCTCGCAGTAGTTGTAGGTGAACCGTCTGAGTTCGCAATATTGGTTAAATTTGCAGGTAATAAATTTTCATTACCTAAGTTTAAATAGGCATCTGACAGCCAGTTTACAAAGAAATTACCGGGAGTTTCGTTACCGAACCCGCTGGTTTTTTCTACTGCCAAATACATCGCGCCATCTAAGTCAGATAAATAAAGACGGCCGACGCCGTTGTTAGTTAAAGTAAAAACCATTTTTTGCAGTACACGAGCCGGTCTTTGTGCTGACGGAACGATAATGGCAGCTGTGTCGCTCTTTAACGGGTCTTGCAATGAACCGCCGAGACGCGCTGTTTGCCCAATAGCATTTTCATTGCTACGAGTACGCACACCTAATTGATATTGGTTACCAGCGTCGTAGAACTGACCGACGATAAAGTTACGGTTATATAAATCTTTCGAGTAGCTAATAATGCGCAACGGGTGAGAACGGTCATCTAGATCAAATCCACTGCGGGCTTCGACTGTTTCGTAAGTCG
>JAJFMT010000151.1 GCA_020696855.1 Pseudobdellovibrio sp. | reverse complement strand
GCACCCTGGTGATCTTTGCGGTATTTTGCGCCATAAGTCTCTGAATCTTTCATTAAATCCTTCTGTCGGCTTTTTCCCTGTTCGTGTCCTGCATTAAAAACTTTATTTTTTTTTGTTGGCATACATACCTCCGTCTATTTTTTGGGCTGCAACCAAAAGGCCAGATGGCATGCAATCTGCTTTGATGACATTAGCAGGCGAAAACCTGCGTTGAAAATCCTTAACAAAAAAGGAGGACAGCTATGGCAACAATTACGATGGGCCGAAACACGATGAATGAACGTGAGCAAGTTGCAACCCGCCGCTTTTACTGGGCAGTGCTGGCTGCGATCGTTGTACTTTTCGCATTAGGCTTAATGGTGAAATCCACAAATGTAAGAAAACTTTTACCTGCTGACTTCAGCACAACCCCACGAGTTGAAAATACTGACGTGAGAACGGCACCGGGACCATAACATGAATGCTTGGCACGATGTTGAGTTAGGAAAGAAATTTCCTAAAGTTTTAACTGCGGTCATTGAGATACCGCGTGGATCGAATATCAAATACAAACTCGAAGCGAAGAGCGGGCTTATTGAAGTTTCGGATTTTTTTCCGAACCTGACCAAGTATCCGGCTAACTACGGGTTTTTTCCGAAAACTATTGCAGCAGATGGTGATGCGCTGGACGTCTTCGTTATCAGCCATCACTCTCTACTGCCTTTAACTCTTCTTGAAGTACGCCCGCTGGGATGCTTCATTACCCACTCAAAAAGAAAAGGCCAGGAAAAGAAGGTGATCGCGGTCTCGACGAAGGACCCTCAGTTTGAAAACTTTCAGACGCTGCGTGATTTACCGCCGCTTTACCTGAATGAGCTGAAAGACTTCTTTGAAACCTATAAATCTTTTAAAGAAGAAAAAAAGAAAATAAAACAGGTCGTTTCGGCTAAAGAAACCTGGAAGATCATAAAGACAGCCGCGACTGATTACGAAAAACACTTCCAGCTTCAAAAGTGAAACACGTCTACGATGTTATCATTGTAGGAGCCGGTGCTGCCGGCATCTCGTGCGCACAGAAACTTGAACAAAGCGGAAAAGATTTTGTAATTCTGGAAGCCCGGCCCCGCATTGGGGGAAGGGTTTTCAGCATCAACGAGCAGGACAGCACAATGCCGCTGGAACTCGGCGCCGAATTCATTCATGGGGCACCCCGAAAAACCGTCGACTATCTGGGCCAGTATGAGATTCCCTTCTACGACGTTCTTGATAACCATCTTGTACTGAAAAATTCAAAACTGCAGAAATTTGAAAACTTTTTTGATAAAATGGGAAAGCTCATGAAGCGCATTCCGGCAAAGCCCGGCTTCGATATGTCCGTGCATGATTTCATCAAAGGATTCAAGAATACAGAGCCAACGCTGAAGTCCATGTTCCGGTCATTTGTGGAAGGCTTTCACGCTGCAGATCTGCACCAGATGGGAGTCAAAGGTCTGAAAGACACTGAAGAAACAAATGGCGATTCGCTGAATGACACGCAGATGTTCAGGCCGATGAGCCGGTATGATCTTTTCTTAAAAAGAATTACCGAATCCCTTAAGCCCGGCCGGCTGGAGTTAAATACCGTTGTAGAAGAAATTACATGGGAACCGGGCCATGTTAAAGTGACCTGTCGCAGAGGAAGCTCCGGCCCCGTTACTTACAGCGCAAAAAAAATAGTGCTGACGGTACCGGTCGGCGTTCTGAAGTCAGAATCGATCCGCTGGAACCCCAAACCGGAAGTGCTGAATACATTTCTGTCGTCAGTGAATATGGGCCATGTGCAAAAAATTATTTTTCACTTTCACGAGCGCTTCTGGGAAAATCTTTCAAAAGAACCCGTTTCATTTCTGCATTGCGGGCCTGAAAATTATTTTCCAACCTGGTGGACACTTCAGCCGATGCGCGCTCCTTTTATGATAGCGTGGCAAGGAGGCCCAAAAGCCTGGGAGCTTTCATTACGAAGTGAAGAAGAGCGCGTGAATACGGCTTTGCTGACTTTATCTAAGATGACCCGTATTCCATTGCGCAGTCTCAACCGGCTTGTGCAGTGCTGGTATACACATAATTGGTCCGAAGACCCGTTCGCACGAGGCGCCTACTCATACGTGACGGTCGATGGAATGAAAGCACTCGGTTCATTGAAACGAAATATAAAAAACACAATTTATTTTGCCGGTGAAGGCTCAATGAAAGGCCCCTCTCGCGGTACGGTTCATGGCGCACTTCTTTCAGGACAACTGAGCATTTAAAAAGTTGAATTAAAATAAAGAGCGCCGCACTAATCATTAGACAAACATGGCTTGATAACTGCTTACATATAACTTAACAACAGTCGTTTGATTTGAAAGGAGACATTTATGGCTATTCAAAACACAATGACCACAGCAGGACGCACAAATGATATCTATGTAACGAGAACAGCCTTTTACTGGTCGATTGGAATTATTATTTTATTGTTAACTGCTGTTACACTCTCAATGGCAAAAGACATCACCCGACTTACCGTCTGGGAACGCAGTGTACGGAATGACCCGGCAACATCAGTACAACAAAATCAACAGCCACAGGCTGAACAACCGCCTGTTGACCTCAGTGCGGAACTGCCGCCGGTTCCACAATAATAAATTGAAAAAATTAATAAAAAAAAGCGGGGTTTTCAGCCCCGCTTTTCACTTAACGAGCACTTTTCTTAGTGCATTCTGCTTCTGAGCAGTTCGTCTTCCAGCTTAACAACTTTGTTGTAAAGACCGAAAATCAAAAGTGTAGGCACCCATTGACCCACAAAATTACCTAATACGGTTTTTTTGTTTAAAGTCAAAGTCAGTGATCCGGCCATGCTGATAAGACCCGCGGCTAAAAATACTAAGTTAGGGATTTTTTTAGTTTGCTCTTCGATAACTTCGTTCGGAACTTCTGTTTTATATTGTGCTGACATTTTTTTACTTTGAGAACTGATTGAATTTTCCATGTTTTCCTTTCGTATGGTGCGTTGCCTTCTCAAAGAATGTGCAATCAAAAGGCCATATGATTAGAAAAATGCATGTTATAAAACTTCAGACTGTTTTGAAAAATAATTCACTTGGTCAATCAGAACATTTCTGTCGATTGGTTTTTTAATGTGACCGTCAAACCCATTACGTAAACAATGATCACGTTCTTCATTCGAAGCATGCGCGGTTAAAGCCAGAATCTTTCCTTTAAACCCGCTCTTGCGCAAATTGGCTGTCGCTTCGTATCCATCCATCACCGGCATTTGTAAATCCATTAGCACAACGTCGTATTTTTTTTCACTGAGTTTTTCGATCGCTTCTTTACCGTTAGAAACGATTTCTACAGCAGCACCTGCAAGCCGTAAAAAGCGGCTTGTGAGCAACTGATTATCCGGCGAATCTTCCGCTAAAAGAATTTTGATGCCATCGAGACTTTCAGCATTTTCAACAGCAGGACGGCGGCTGGAATCCTTGAACTGAGGTTGCACATTCCCCGGGTCAATAGAGACAATAAAAGTACTTCCTTCATTCGGTGTCGAATCAGCAAGAACAAGATCACCGCCAAGAAGCATCGCTAAACGTTTTGAAAGCGCAAGGCCCAGCCCCGTGCCGCCGTACTTTCTTTTCGAAGTCACATCCGCTTGCGAGAACGGCGCGAAAAGCTTTCCGATCTGGTCTGGCCTAATCCCGATGCCGGTATCTTTCACAATAAACCA
>JAJFMT010000065.1 GCA_020696855.1 Pseudobdellovibrio sp. | reverse complement strand
CCGTCAGCCTGAAACCTGCAGGGTTGAAAGAATCAAGTTAGATGACATGCAGGAGTATTCGCAACTTTGGGCAAAGGGTAAGTGGGGTAGAAGACCTGCGAGTGCACCGGATAAACTGAAGAAGAAATTCTAGATTTGGTCTTAAATTCAGGAACAAAAAAAGAGGAGTTTGTAGCTCCTCTTTTTTATTGTTCTTAATTTCGTATTTGAACGAAGTCTGTCTTACGGCGCGACTGAGAACGCTCTGATTGCTGAGCCGCCTGCGATGACGTTAACTAAGTTTGCATTTCCTGTCGCAAGGTCAACCGTGTAAAGGGTTGAGAAAATTCCTGACGTCGGAGTTACAACGAGGTAGGCGGTGTTTGTGCCGGATACTGTTTGGATATCGAAGGAGGTGTTGGCGCCGGTGTCTACGCCGAGGGCCCCGACGGTTGTAAGTGTTCCTGCGTTTGGTGGATTTTGAGTTGCTAGAATATCAAGTGTCGAATCAATATCGTAAAGAGTTGTCGAAACAGTGCCCGATACATTGTTTGTATAAGCGACAGCTGTAATATTCGGAGTTTGTCCTTGATTAGGGTCTCCAATGTCATAATTTACAGGCGTATCAACAAGAGTTGTACTGCTGGCAATTTGAAGTCTTTGATTAAGTTGATTGTTTGTGACGATTCGTAAACGATCTGCGACTGGGTTAAAAT
Source organism: Pseudobdellovibrio sp. (assembly GCA_020696855.1). Lineage (GTDB taxonomy): Bacteria > Bdellovibrionota > Bdellovibrionia > Bdellovibrionales > Bdellovibrionaceae > Pseudobdellovibrio. The sequence goes on along the minus strand of JAJFMT010000065.1, from coordinate 13,552 downwards.
CCGCCGCGAAGTTAGTTGCGCCTGTGAAGGTGTAAGTTGGGCCGACCGCCGATGCCGCTCCTGTGCTCGTATTAAGTTTAGATAAAGAAAAACAAAGCAGGTTATTTGAAGTATCAACTGCGTAAGCAAAATTCAAAGTCGGGCAGACGCCGTCACTTGAAACAGTAGTGCTTGAAGGGCTGCAGTTCGTGAAAATCAGGGCGGTGGCAATAACAACAACGATGCTAAGTACAATTTTCATTGGGTAATCTCCTGTATGAAATTGTCTTAGAAATAACGTGAGTAGTCTTTTTAAATTTTGTGTGCAGGACCTTTGTTTTGGTTCCTCAGCAAATGTTTAAGGTGCCACCGCAAATCCAACAATGGGCCGCCCACCGCCGATTGCATCCACGAGTGTGGCAGTTCCTGTTGTCAGATTGATAGTATGTAAATATGTAACCGTATTCGGAGCAGTTGTCAGCGCCGCATATCCAGTATCAGTCCCGGAAACTGTTCGAATATCAAAAGACGAATTGTCGGTGGCATCGAAACCAAGGCTTCCCGTTGTACTTACGACTCCGGTAGCTGGATTTAATGAAAGTAGAACATCAAAAGCAGAGTCGATGGCTCTAGTTGTAGTTGAGCTGACCCCAGCAGTATTATTTGTGTAGGCATGAGCAATCGCAGTAGGGTCTCCGCCACCGGAACGAGACAATGGTGTCCCCACCGTTAAAGCTCCGGCGTGAATCGTAATCGAATAATTTAAATCATTATCCGTAATGATGTGGAGGTCTCCCGTAGTAGGGTCAAAATCCATCCCGAATTTAGTTGCACCGGGAAATGTTATCGGAGAACCGAATGCGCCTGAATAGCCGGTTTCAAGATTGATCATGTAGAGCTGCCCAGTGCTTGATAACGCCCATAACAGATTCGACGACTGCGGGCGGAAGTCTATTGCAACAATCGTATCGCCAGCGGCAAGGTCTGTTAAAGGAATGCTTCTATCGATAGTTCCGGGTGAAGAAAGTGAGAAGCAAAGAAGGTTGTTAGCATTATCAACTGCATAGCCAACGTTAGATGAAGGGCAAGTGGTTTGCGCAGTTTCTTTGGGGCTGCAGTTATTAAAAAGAATGGCTGTAGCAAAAACTGCTACTAAGCATAGAACAACTTTCATTGAAATCTCCTAGTAAGAAGATTGTGAAAGGGATTCTAAAACTAGTCAAAACTAAGTTTAGGGGTCGAGTTTACTTCGAAGCGTTGGCCTGCAAACTTTCAAAGTGATGAAGGTAGTACTTAAGTTCGCCGATGCTCTCGCGGATGTCGTCCAGGGCACGGTGCGAATTCTGTTTTTTGTATTCGATGTTGTACTTGTTGGTCATGACAATTTTGAAAGAGCTCACGTCCAAAACGCGGTAGTGAAGTCTTGCTGATAAATTTTTAAAGTACTTATCAATAAACAAACGGTCTTGCGCGATCGAATTGCCGGCAAGGATCGGGCGTTTTTTTGGATCTGTTTTTGACTGCGGAAAGTGTTTATCAATCATGTCGATCAGTTTGTGTTCGACCATGTCAGGGTCCATTCCGGTAGGTACTTTGGCGGTTAGGCCCGATTTACCATGGTGCTCTTTGTTCCAGGCGTCCATGTTGTCTAGGTACGACTGGGGTTGTTTCACCACGGTTTCGAAGCAATCAAGCTCACGAAAATTCAAATCTGTAACAATGCAGGCCACCTCAATGATGACCTCTTTGTTAACATCCAGGCCCGACATTTCCATGTCGATCCAGAATAAATTTTCGATCTTTTCGTAAGCCATAATTATTACTTAGTTTCCGGAGTGGCAGCAGGTGCAGTTGGTGCAGTCGCAGCAGGTGTTGTACCGGCTGTTGCCGCTGCAGGAGCAGTTGTAGCAGCCGCGTCCTTCTTAGCCATCTTTTTTACGATTTTTTTAGTTTTTTCTACTTTAGTAACAGGCTTGCCTGTGTGGTGATCGTGAGATTTTGTTTCAACAGTAGTTGTTGTCGTTTGCGTTTCAGGAGTCGCGCCTGCAGTAGCTGTTGCTGTTGCAGCGTCAGCTTTCATGTCTTGCGCGATCATTTCTTTGATTTGTACTTTTGTTACTTTGTACTCGTCACCTGCGGCTTTAACTCCTGCAGTAACGGCTGCTTCATTAATTTTTACGCCAGGTTTAGTGACGATAACCACTTCGCCTAATTCTTTTTTAGCGTTCGTGATTTTAACTGTGCAAGATTCAGCATCTTTAGCCGCTTCGCCTTCACACACTTTTTTAGTTACAGAGTCTTTGCAGCCAGCGCAGTGCATGCCTTTAACTTCAAATGTTCCGGTTTCAGCAACGGCGATAGCAGATGCCAATGTCATAGCGATCATCAATGATTTCATAATCTTCTCCTTAGATATGATTTAGATTTTTTAAACGAGGTTTAATGCTAGCAAGCTTAGTAGGCTAGGTCAGCACCTTTTATGCACTAAATGTAGGCAAATGTTAGTTTAGGCTTGAGTTTACGTGGGCTTGGGCTTAGTTTTGTCGTTCACAAGTGTTCAAGCTTAACGGAGTGGTAGTTAAGTTGGTTATAACGTCCGCCTGTCACGCGGAAGGCCGCGGGTTCGAGTCCCGTTCACTCCGCCATTTACTTTTCTAATAATAAAAAATTCGCCCTTTGTATGACCTCGGAGACTAAAAGATCTTCTTGGGGCGAATTCTTTTTGTCTTGTAAGGAAATTCGCTGGGTAAACTATCCTAAAATGTCCCACTAATAACTTCTTAGGCCATAACGTGTTGGTCACCAACTTGCATCATAACAAAGCCGCGGAGGCGCGTATGACGGATGATGGTCAAGGAGAGAAACTTTTAAACGAAGCTTATGATGGTTTAGAGAACCAGACACCTGATCGAGTAGCGCGAATTATTCGATGGCTAAGAAATCCCAAGGCTAAATGGGTGCGACTGCCGCTGGGAATATTATTAATAATAGGCGGGTTTTTTGGCTTTCTTCCCATTCTTGGAATTGAGATGATTCCGATCGGATTACTTCTTGTGGCGCAAGACATTCCATTCTTGCAGAAGCCTGTGGGTAAGGCGGTAATTTGGCTCGAAGTAAAATGGGTTCACCTTCGAAAATGGTGGCAGCTGCATAAACGTAGACAAAAACACGCGAATTAAAATAACTTTCTGCAATCTTGTTCTATCGTTCTTTATTTGGTTTTAGAAATCATTTAGGTGTAGACGTTGGTGCTGGTACAGGTGCGGTTGCGGGTGCAGGTGCAGCCGTATGGCAGCTGACCTCAACGAAGTTATACATCGAAGTCGTAGGCCGCGATCCACCAATCATAATACTGCTGTGATTACCGAAACCAAACCCGGTACCGACACCGACTGAAGAGTCACTGATATCCTGAGCCTGATATTCTTTTGTAACCGTGTATTCGCCACCGCAAAACTCAGATGCCTTTTGTTTTATTAGATCGCGATACTCAGCATTGCGCTTTTCATTTGATGGCGGAGTGTGCCGTAAGATGGCTTTCTTTTCTGGGTTGAAGTCTTTTCTGACGAATTCAACGCTTACACATCCGGAAGTTAAAAATAATAAAGATAATATTAAGCCTTTAAGTTTCATAAGCCCCCAAAAGAATATAGCAAGAGCTATTCCATGATTTAAAAACGAAACTAATTGCCTTTGCGGCCGCCCCAAGAAGGGCCCACGTTAGAGTTATTTTCATTGCGCTGTTTGCCGGGTTTAAACTTATTGAAAGATGACGTTTTGCCGCCGGTTTTTTGCTGGGCCATTTTTTTCTCAGTAAGCTCGGCTAGAAGATTGGTTTTATTGGATTTGGTAGTCTTAGCTTTTTTTACCGTTTTTTTTGTAGTTTTTTTTGCAGTTTTTTTCATAAGCATCAAGTATCACAACCCGCTATTTTTTCAAAGGCATTTCAGTTACCTTCTGATATCTTTAACTAATGGATTCAAAAACCTTTAACGCCTATATCAAACTAGCCGCTGAATACAGTACAGACTGGCTTTCGCAGCCGGAACCAAGCGACATGTACACACTTCTTGAAAAATATTTTATCGTTAACGGAGAGACGGCCGATATCGGTTGTGGCAATGGGCGCGATGCAGGCTGGCTGGCAGCAAAAGGGTTTAAGGTATCGGGATATGATTCAAGCCCCGCGCTTTTAAGCTTAGCTAAAGAACACCATCCGAATGTTTTCTTCGCAGAAGCTCTCTTACCAAGTTTAAGTGAAATAGCAGATCAGTTCGATAACGTCATGTGCGAGACGGTTATCATGCACCTACCGAAAGAGCAGATCCACGAAGCGCTGAAAAATCTGAAACGAATCGTCAAAAATGACGGAGTCCTGTATTTGTCATGGCGGGTAACAGTAGGCGAAGACATCAGGCACGAAGACGGAAGGCTTTATTCTGCCTTTGAACCTGAATTTATTTTAGATCATTTTTCAAAGTCTTCGATTTTACATTTTGAAGATGTAACAAGTGCCAGCTCAGGCAAGCGAGTGTGCCGGCTTATTTGTAAAATTAATTAAGCTTCGGCGGGTATTTGCTGCAAAGCCTGTTTAAGTTCTTTTTGAATGACCGTGAACTCTTCAGAAAAATTTAAAAGGCTTTTGCTGGTGGCATCCATCGTCTCTTTACCCAGACGGGTAATTGAAATTAATTTCTTACGTGAATCCGAAGGGTCACTCATTACAAATATATATTTTTTTCTTTCAAGCCGCTTCAACGTTTGAGTCAATGTGCTGGGGTGTACGCCCACAGCCTCTGCCAGTGAGTGGGCCGTTGCTCCCGGAATTTCAACAAGCGTTTTCAGTAAAGACCATTGCACCATACTTAATTTCAATTGCTTCTCGGATTGCTTATTCAATTGATTGATTGATACACCGATCTGAAACAAAGAAAAGAAAAGCTGATCCATATTTTTTTTCATAGGTTAACCATTCGCTTTCTTTTTATGAAACCCGATAAGAATTTTTAACAGCCTGTTAATTTCAGCCTGGCGGTCGATATAGAACTTCGCATGTGAGGTTTTCTTTTGCCCCACACGAACCGTCATGAGCTGGCCGGCTGAATACTCAACACTGAAAATATCTTCATCAGTATCATCATCGCCGATATAAAATGCATGCTTGGCTGACGACTTCTCGATCAAATGAAGCATGGCCGCACCTTTATGAAGTGTGCCCGGCGGTAAAAGATTGTAAACCGACTTGCCTGTAATAACCCTCGCTTCAGGAGTTAACTCCGCAATGGACTGCAGCAGTTGTTTTTTGGCGTTTGTTTTGTTACGGGCCTGACGGTAGTGAAGCGCAAGAGAGTAAGTTTTTTCTTCGATCTCAACGCCTGATTCAAACTTCATTTTCTTCAGCTTTTGCACCCACTGAGAACAAACGGCCTGCGCCTTTGTCAGCGAGGCATTGTTGTTACCTAATCCTTCAAGACCGTGGTTACCGACTAAAAACTGCGGGTTAAAATGAACTCTCTTTTTAAGATCGTTGATACTTCGTCCGGAAACAATCGCAACCGGCGCCAATGTTGAAAGTTCTTCTAAAAGGCTTTCAGTAGTTTTTGTCATGAAAGCATTTTCAGGCTTGGTTACGATTTTTGCTAAAGTTCCGTCGAAGTCAAAAGCATACAGAGTTCGCGTGAACGAAAATGATTCTAAAAGCACTAAGCTGTTTTTAGACAGTAATGGAATCATGTTTGCGGCCAATCTTTACTGTACTTCGATTTTTGAACGCTTTCAAAAAGGCGAGAGCGCTGCCGTAAACGGGCGGCGTCCATCAGCATACGTCCGGCCCAGCGAAACACGTTAAACTCCTGAATGAGGCCCCGCATGCTGCGAATACGGTTACGCTGTTCGCCTTCAGGCATTTCAAGCGCCATGTGAAGGGCGGCAGCGCATTGATCAATATTGTACGGGTTTACAATCAACGCTTCTGTTAGTTCTTTTGAGGCGCCGGTGAACTGGCTTAAAATCAGTACACCTTGCTCATCATCGCGAGAAGCCACGAATTCTTTTGCCACTAAATTCATGCCGTCATGCAAACTGCTGACAAAACACAAATCAGCCCCGCGAAAGTATTCATACACCTGGTGCGGCTCATGATGTTCAACTTTCAAACAAATAGGGTCGTAGCCGTCTTTGCCGAAGCGTTTATTAATTTTATAAGCCAGTGCGCGAACATCGGCATCAAAGTGCTGATACTCATTTAAAGACGACCGCGATGGCGCTGCGATCTGAACAAAAGTAAATTTGCCGATCCATTCAGGTTCAAGCTCCAGCAGTCTTTCGACTGCTAAAAATCTTTCGAGAATTCCTTTGGTATAATCAAGGCGGTCAATGCCGACACCGATCAAGCGGTCATCTGAAAAGCCATTTAATTTGCGAATCTGCTTTCTGCACTCACTGACGGACTTCTGCGTTTTAAGCCATTTCACAGGATACTCAATCGAAATCGGGTACTGGTTAACCGCAGTGAGAACACCTTTGTACGAAATAGTCGAGGTTTCTCTGTCAATACGGCTTTCTAGAAAGCGGTCAACAGAGTCAATAAAGTTATTACAATGAAAGCGGGTATGAAACCCTAGAATGCTGCTGCCAAGCAAGCCATCCAGCAGTTCTTCGCGCCAAGGGCACACGCTGAAAACTTCAGGATTTGGAAACGGAATGTGCCAGAAAGTAATGACCGTTGCTTTCGGTAATTGTTCACGAATCATTTTAGGTAATAAGGCAAAGTGATAATCCTGCACCAGAATTACCGGGTCATCGGTTTTAGCCTCTTCAATTACCGCATTCGCAAATTTTCTGTTTACAGCCACATACTGCGCCCAGTCCTGAGAGCGGAACACGGGCCGTACATGAGCAATGTGGCACAACGGCCAGATGCCTTCATTTGCAAAGCCGTAGTAATAGCCTTGCTCTTCTTCTTTTGTAAGCCATACGCGGCGAATCTGGTAAGAAGGATCTTCCGGCGGAACCTGCACGTGATCGTCTTTGTCAACCACTTCACGGTCTGCGTTGCCGGCCCCGTGCGCGATCCAGGTGCCTGAGCACGCCCGCATGATCGGCTCCAGTGCCGTTACAAGACCGCTGGCAGGAAACTGAATTTCAATTTTATCATTTCGTCTAACGTGAATGTAAGGCTCGCGGTTAGAGACAATTAAAACCTCGTCACCTTTAAGGTCGTTATTTAAAATTTCTTTTAACGAGTTCGGGTTCCAACTGATTTGGTTGGCATCTTTGACTCTTCGGTCTGTTTCTAAATCTCTGATCAGTAATTTAAGATCTTTGGCGATCGGTCTTAACTCCGGAGTGCCAACCTGTGAAAACGGGCGCAGTAATCCTTCGCCGCGAAGCAAAGCTCTTGTTCCGCGAACCCAGCCGCGCAGGCTGATCTGTGCAATGATAACAGTAATCAGCGAAACAACAGCAGCTAATGCTCCGAAGAAGTAGACGATGTAATTTCTGGTGTCGGTACTGCGGCGCTGAATGAAGCTTAAATCGTGCAGCATCACAAGGCGGCCGGCATTTTTACCGCTATCATCTAAGTTATAGTATCCCACATGAAGAGGGCCTTGCGGCAGATTTAAAACCTGGTTATGGGCATCGTGATCTGCACAGGTTACAACTTCAGGGAACGTCTGAGTTTTATAGAGAATTTTATTTTCAGTATTACACAAGGCCAGCGCATAAAGCCGTTCATCCTGAATCGCACGGCTGAAAAGACGCTGAAGCTTTCCATCGGACGGGTTGGATGATCCTTCGATTAATGCATCTTGCATCGTACTGCCGATTAACTTTGTTCTAATGTCAATATCGCGTGTGAACCATTTGAACGTCAGAACATCAACCAGCGGAACAACGCCATAAGCGATTAAGCTTAGCGCAAGAGCAAGCGGAATAACAAACTTCAATGAAAATCGCATAATCTGCGCAATTTACTTTGATATAAAACTAAAGTAAACATTTTAGTCTGGCTTTTGAGGTAAACAAAATTAATTTACAGTGAAAATCAGACCTGACTTCTTACTAAATGTGCAAAAAATTCGACGACCTTCTCAAGAAACGGGCGCTTCTTCCATTCTTGTAAGGTCATCTCTTTAGATCCGGCTTTATCAATCTCAAAGACTTCCGAAAGCTCTTCTGCCAGGCCGCCGTCGACCACATTCAAATTACATTCGTCATTCAGCCTGAACGAGCGGTTATCCAAATTGGTAGAGCCAACCGAAACCCACACATCATCTACAATCATGTACTTGCAATGAAACATCGTGGGCTGATATTCAAAGATTCTAACACCGGCTTCTAGAAGCTCGCCCCAGACGGCGCGGGAAGCGCGCCTTGTAACGGCCGTATCAATGTTAGGGCCGGGCACAATCACTTCAATGTGAACCCCTCTGCGGCGGGCATCGATAAGCATTTTGCGCACATGTGTGTCCGGTACAAAGTAGGCGTTCGCAATACAGATTTTACTGTTCGCATGCGCGATGGAATATAAATACATAAGCCGCACGCTGCCGCTGCCTTCTTCAGGCGAACTTTTAAAAACCTGTGCCATCATGCCATCGGCTTTCGGTATAACAGGAAAGTACCTGTCGCCGTGAAGCACTTCGGGGCGGGTGGCATTCCAGTTATCTGCAAATGCGGATTGCAGCTGGGCCACTACGGGGCCTTCCACTTTAAAGTGGATGTCGCGCCAGTGATCACGGTCCTGAGCGTGACCTTCCCATTGATCGGCAATGCCAACGCCGCCGGTAAAGCCAACAACGCCGTCTATGACTAAAATTTTTCTGTGTGTGCGGTTATTGACCCGTGAGATATTGTACCAGCGAAGCGGGCGGTAGCGTTCAACCTGAACGCCACAGTTTTTCATGCTTTGAATAATTTCTTCGTCGCACCTTCTGCTGCCAATCCAGTCCAGTAATATGTGAACGCAGACACCTTCTTTGGCCTTTTTACATAAAGCATCGGCCAGTTTTTTACCGATGTCGCCGCTCCAGTAAATAAAAGTTTCAAAAGTAATGGTCTGTTTTGCTTTGCCAATGGCGTCTAATATGGCCGGGAATATCTCATCACCGTTTTGCAGCGGCGTTATTTTGTTGCCCGCAACAAGAGGCGGGCCCAAAAGCTGACCGATGGAGCGAATAACGACCTCGCTGTCCAGCGCGCCTTCTTGAAGAATTTCGTGTTCGATGCGTTTACCCGGTGACTTTAAATTAAAAATGATGACGCAAACAAAGACGGTTATAACAACGCACGCAATAACTGACACGGCGATATCCCCCGGTAATGTAAAAGCAAGATGGGGGCCATTGGTTATAAAGATATCTAAAGACTAAACAGATGGAAGGGCTAAAGCTGCAGCGGCGGCCAGAAGTTTCATGCCGGCTATCTCTTGCGTCTTAGGTTCTCTGCAATCACGGAAATAGATTCCGAAAGTTCCTAAAACTTTTCCTGATGAGTTTTTAATTGGCGTACTCCAGGCAGATTTATAACCGATGCTCATAGGCAGATGTCGCAGTTCTGCCCATTTATCGTCTGCTAAAAAACTTTTAGTTATTGTGACTTCGCCGGTGGCCGCAGCAGAAGCGCAAGTGCCAAGATTTGGGTGAGGTTTAATTTTATCAATAGCTGATAAATAGTCTTGAGGTAGTTTCGGAGAAGATCCGTTTCGCAACAGACCGTCGTTGTCCAGATACAAAATTGAAGCTGTAGTTTCGGAACCGCTCAGTTCTTCTGCGAGGCCGGTCAGTTTTGCAAGTACGTCTTTCTTTTCAATTCCGGTTTTTAACATCGTAATGACTAACTCTGAAGATCGACTGATAAGTTGCGCGAGCGGCAAACTTTCGAATTTACTTAACGGCATCGAGTTATTTTGATGAGGGCGCAAAAATTTTGCAACCCTCGTTTTGAACGTTAAGATTTCTTAACTTTTTTGAATCTCGGTGTTTATGCCGAAGCTTCTACTTCTCGAACCAGGCGCTGAAGCGTGCTTTTAGTCTCTCTGTTTTTTTCTGTAAACTGTAAGCCCATTCCTGCCGGGTACATGCCCTGGCGGTGAGTTTTGCGGACAACGCGGGCTTCGCAGCGTACTTTTAGTATCTCATTAAAGTGCAAATCAACTTCGATTCGTTCGCCGATTTCATAATTACGGAATTCATCTTTATCTACGTCCTGTAAAAATATGCCGGATTCAGAAATGTCAAAAGCCCTTATATCCAAAGCTTTGCCCCGAAGCTTTTTTAGCGTAACGGGAATACTGACTTTCTTTCTAGCGGCCACATTCCACCATTTAAGTTTGGGGTTGCGTAACACACTAAAAGCGTTTTTTTCTAGAAGTGAACAGCATAAAGCGGCGAAACCAAAACTGGCCGCTGTTGTTTGCATCATTGAAAAATCAAAACCCACATAACCGACCCACCAGTTATTAAAAACCACGGTGGCAAAGGTTAATGGTAACAGGACTCTTAAACTGTTATGCACCGTAAAAACAGCAGCGGCGGTCAGTACGCAAAGCGCGGCCATGACTGCGTTTAACACTGTTAACGAGCGAAAAAAGTTATCAAAACTTTCTAAGTAAGCGGCCTGGGCCGGAACACTGAGGCCCACGGCCAGAAGTATAAGGCTGAAAATTGTTATTGCAAGGGGGCGGCTTTTCATTTTTTACTCTCCTATTCTGTTGCTGAAAAGTGATAGCAGTAGCTAGAGACACTGTTCACATATTTAAAGGCTTCTTTTAATTCGTTATCATCTATCCACTGATCACCACTGGATTTAATTTTGTTTTTAACGCGTAAAGCGCCGGAGTTGTAACTCGCAAGCACAACTGCAGTTAACGATATGTTCGGATATTCACTCAGTAATTTTCTGTTTTCTTCGATGTTCCAGTAATCAATAAGATAATTCAAATAAAGCGCGCCGCCTTCGATCGCCAATTCAGGGTCTAAGCGCCAGTCTTGCTTTTGATTGATGGTTTTATTCAGGATCATCTGATTCACGGTTAAAACATCCAGCTCATCTATTAAAGGATCACTGCGCCAGTCAGGGCGGAGCTTCTTAATTTCTTCTTCTGCAATGGGTGTAATTTGTGTAAGCCCGATCGCTTTTGCGTAACTGACTCTGGTTGATTTAAACCCTGACTCTTGTGCGATAAGGCCCGCCAGTAATGATGGGTTCAGCTGCTGGTCTTTGGCGGTACTGTTAATTGCCGTGATGATCGTTTTTGCCGGCTTAAAAGGTTTGGTCGACACCAGCGTGAAGTCATCCTGTAAAGAACAAACGGGCGGCAGATACGAGATGCGCGAGTACAGGCCCTCTTGGCCCGGGCGCCAGAAGACGTTAATATTATGGTGCTTATCTGCGCGAAGTTTCAGTTTATTAAAAATATACTGAATCGAGTTGTCTTTACCTTTTAATACCGAAGTCGATTTCAAGAACGTGTTTGTGACATCCTTATTATTGTAAGTCACCCGGATGTCCGCATTGTCAGTTACGGCAACCTTTTGTTTTTTTAAGTTAAACTTTAAAATGAAGTCCGATTCTTTATGCAAAACCTGACGCTTAGGAGACATAGAAAAATCACTGGCAGGAAGCTCTGCCGATTTAAAGACGATGCGTTCACCATCGCCTGACCACACCTCCACTCCGCCAAAAGGTGAAGTGGGGCCGGCACAAGCTGTTGTCAGTAAGAGGGCGACCATCATGGTGCCCGCAGGAACCGACACTCTCAATACTTCCGTGTATTTCATTTACCTAGAATATCATGCAGGCTCCGCAAATAAAAATTTTGCTGATAAGAACGAACCAAAATGACCAGTTAAAAATAGCTTGTTTTAAATGTTCGTTTTTATGTGAAAACTTTAGACACTAAAGTGCGATTTCCCTCTGAAAATTAACATTTTAAAACTTTTTATGTCTTGCTGAATTCAGTGATTTTAAAATCAGTAAAATCCATGATTTTGTGAAATCGTTCAGGTAGCGGGCAGGTAACCACCACAGGTTTTTTACTGTAAGGGTGAATGAACTCAATAAAGCACGAGTGCAGCATCAGATCTTTAAACCGCGAAACCTTCGGCCCGTACTTCGCATCACCCACCACAGGATGACCGAGCTCTGCCATATGAACACGGATCTGGTTCTTTTTGCCGGTCAGTAAATTCACATGCACGGCACTGAATTTGTCGGTTTCTTTTAAGACACTGTATTCTGTGCGCGCGAGCTTTCCTTTTTGACTGTCCTGGCTTGAGTGCACATGATAGTCGTCGTCTTCTTCAAGAAAGCTTTCAATGAGGCCTGACTTTTCTTTTAGTTGTCCGTGAACAATTGTTACATAATTCTTTTTAAATTTTTGCCAGTTGTCTTTTAAAAATTGCTGGGCTTCTTCGGACTTGGCAAAAATCATCACACCGGACGTGGCCTGATCCAGCCGGTGAACAACATAGACAACCTTTGTTGCTTTGGGGTTACCTTTTCTGATGTAGTGGTTCAAATCACTGTGAACGGTTGAGTCTTTGTTCCATAAAGCCGCCACGCTTAATTTGCCGGCGTGTTTGTTGACGATAATGATGTCTTTATCTTCGTGCAGAATTACAAAGCCCTGGGGGCGGTGCTTAGGGGGAATTTTTGGCTTTTGCAATTGCATGACTTCAAGTACACTTGTTGCTTGAAGATTTCAAGAATTTTGCACGCAGGATATGTATTTGAAAGTAGCGGGACTCAGATTCTTTTTGACCCGCTATTTGAAAACCCTTTCAGTAAAAATTGTTACGCATATCCGGATGTCAGCTTTGATTATATGGCAATTCAAGCTTTAACACCTGATGCGGTCTTTATATCTCACTATCATGATGATCATTGTTCGTTTGAAAGTTTGAAGTATTTAAACCGCGAAATTGAAATCTACATTTACTGTATTCATGACGAGCTGTTTGATTTGGTGAAGCAGCTGGGCTTTAAGAAAGTTTATCCGTTAAAAACCGACATCACGGTCACTAAAGGCGCATTTGCTGTGACACCACGGCTGGCGCTTGATTCGGATGTGGATTCTATTTTTTACATTCAGGCTGAAGGGTTGAATGTTTTAAATGTTGTCGATGCCTGGATCGATCCGTCCGCATTTGAATTTTTGAACCAAACCCAGTGGGACATGGTCTTATGGCCGTTTCAAACCATGCGTGAAACCGAAGTCATCGCGCCAGAGCTGGCACAACCGCCGGAGCTTCCTGAAGAATGGTTAGCGCAGCTTAGGGAGTTAAATCCACGTTATGTTGTACCAAGCTCATGCCAGTTTATTCAGGAAGAGTGGTCGTGGTACCGGGAAGCTTATTTTCCGGTTTCATACAGTCATTTTCAATCAGTGGTGCGAAAGATGCTGCCTCATACTCTAATTCAGAGAATAGATCCCGGTGTTTCTTTTGTGCTTAAGCCAAAAGAGCTGAAGCCTTCAGAGCCTTTATCGTGGATTTCAGCAGTGGGGCCTCAGGATGTGGATTACAGCTATAATCCAAAGGTGGTTCCAACCCCAACTTCTGAAATCGCT
>JAJFMT010000150.1 GCA_020696855.1 Pseudobdellovibrio sp. | reverse complement strand
AATAAGCGCTTCGATGCGAACGGCGTTTTGATTAATGATAAGAAACTTCGTAATAAATTTATTAAAAAGCAGGATGAGCTGGGCCAGAAGTTCAGACAAGAGGGTAAAATCAGTAAAGTGATGGAAGTGCGAAACAGTTTTAAAAAAGATCTGGCTTTCATCGTGAGTATCATTCAGGAAAACGGCAGTTTCGTCGGTGTGATGATTGAGCGAAACAAATATGATTTAAAAGAAGATGCCGCGTCTTTGAGATTTTTTGATGTTCCGCTTTTACAGCGCGGAACTGTTTTAATGAACTATGCGAATGTGGATGTGATTTCATTCCGCGCTGAGGCTTTAGAGGCAGCGGGCGGCGGTGAAGTGGCGGTTCGTTACCCGACGAATTTTAAAAATAACACCTTCGGTGAAACACGTTTCAGTATTGCGAAGAATGCAGAAGGCAATTTTGCATTCCTTAATTCCGAGCGAGCGGAGTTTACGGGAATAGACCTGCATATCTGGATTAAACCTTTTGCGGGCCCGAATTTCGGGATCGATAATGTGAGTTTTAGGTCGGCTTCGGCTACCGAGTCGGCTCCTAACCCGGCGACTCCATAATATAAGCATTTGAAATTATTAACTATTTTAATATACTAGACAGAGGTCTAGTATTTTCTATTCAGTACCTTGCCATGAACACTACTGTGCGATATACAGTAGTCTATGAACTCGCAATTTAATAAAGGCGTAATTGAAATGTGTGTGCTGGCTCTGGTGAATCAGCGCGACTTCTACGGTTATGAACTGGTAGAGACTATTTCTAAACGCATCGAAATTTCTGAAGGCACGATTTACCCGATCCTTCGCAGGCTCACCAGTGAAAAGTTTTTCGAAACGTATCTGAAGGAATCGAGTGAGGGGCCGCCGCGCAAGTACTACAAAATGACAGCGGCAGGAAAACAAGAAACAGAAAAAATGTTATCAGCCTGGAAGAAATTTTCCAGTGATGTGAATTCGATTATCAAGGGCGGGGAGTAAGTCACCATGACCAAGACACAATTTATTGAACAACTTAAAAAAGCTTTGAGCGGACTTCCGCAGTCAGAAATAGATGACATCATCCGCGATCATGAAGAAATCATTCGCGACGCTTTGGCGGCTGGCCGTACAGAAGAGTCTATCGTCCACTCCCTTGGTCAGCCGTCAGAGCTCGCGAGAAGTTTAAAAGCAGAAATTAAAATAGAAAAAGCGCAGGATGAAGTGAAGCTTGGCGCGAAGATGCGCGGCATGTTCGGCGCGCTGGGCGCGGTGCTGGTGCTGGCTCCGTTCAATTTGATTTTTGTGCTGGGGCCGATGATGGCTTTATTCGGAATTTTATTGGGGGGCTGGGCTACCGCCGTTGCGATTACGGTTGTGTGTTTTACGGTAGCCATAGCCTTTTTCTTTTTTACTGTCGTTATGCCTTCAGGAATTTTGGGCTGGGTCGGAATCGGTTTCGGCTTTTTGGGAGTGATGTTCTTAGGACTCGCAGGCCTTGGCATCATGTACATGGTTTCAATGATGGTAGCGCAGTTGATTCTGCGTTACCTGAAATGGAATTTGAATTTCGTTAAGCGCCAAGCGGGCGCGGTGTAGGCGGGGGATTTATGAAAAAATTTACAGTTGTCTGTCTTGTATTTGCCTGTGTCTGCTGGATGGTTTCCGGGGTGACTCTCGCGATTTTCGGTGAAAAGGGATTTGAAGATTTGTCGCAGGAGATTGTGGGGCGCAAGCTGATTCAACTTCAAACGCGCACTGAGGATCTGGATGCCGGTGATTTAAAAAATGTTGAAGAGCTTGAGCTGGTATTCCCGCAGGCGAACATTGAGATTTTACCTTCTGATGACGAAGGCTTGCATGTGGAGTATCCCGGAACTGACAAGCAGGAGCCTTTGAAGGGCCGCATTGACGGTAAGCGAATTAAATTCGATTTAGGAAAATACTACGACGGTGCGGATAACAAAATTGTGGTGCGGATTTTTAACGGCAACGGGTTTATTCATTTAGGTGATTCGGGTTCGGCACGTTTGACGTTTAGAATTCCTAAGACAATTAAAAAAATTAAAGCACGCTCTGAAACAGGGGATTTAAAAATTGATTCGATTAATGCAGCAAACGTAAAGTTTGAATCGACCAGTGGCGGTTTGCGCATTCGCGGAATGAATTTAAGCAAGCTTGAGGCGGCGACAACCAGCGGGGATCTGCGCTTTCAGGGTTACACACAGAACGCGGATCTAAAAACCGTTTCGGGCGAGGTAAAGGTACAGTCTGAAAATAAAAGCCCTGTTATGAATCTGGCTTCTACTTCAGGTGATGTAAAAGTTGATTTTGAAGATGAGCCTAACGTGAAATTTTCTTACGAAACTGTCAGCGGTGAAATGACTTTGAAGGCCGATTCCGATTTGAAGGAAGTTAAACGTAAAGACATGGTTAAACTTGGCAAAGCCGAGGGCGCGCTGAAAGTGAAAACTGTTTCGGGGAATATACAGGTTCGAACATTAACAAGTTTCTAGTGTAGTATTTTTAAGGGCGCGAGTAGATCGCGCTTTTGTTTTTTACGTTCTAGTATTTTTCTTCGTTAAAAATCTTACGGGCCTGATCGAATTTTTCAGGCGCGACATAAAAGCGGTCGATCACGCGAGCGCCTTCGTACTTCTGAAAAATCTGAGTGGCTTCATCGACCGGAGACGGAACGTCCCATTTGTCATATTGATCGACGACGAAAATATTCATGCGGTCAGCCGGGTTAACAGAGTGGTATTTTGAAAGCCGGGTTTTAGAACTCGCGTGAATGTAGTCGATATCATATTTTTTGAAAAGCTTCAGAATGTTTTCGATCCGGTGGTGCTCTTCATTGTGAAGTTCAAGCGCTACTTTGTACGGACGGCGTTTGGCGATTCTTTGCGCCCACGTGTTTTCAACGGTGTCTAAGTGCTCGTACAGTTTGTAATCGGTGTAGTCGATGTATTTATCTAACTCTGGCGGCAGAACGAAGCTGCAGTCTTTAGACATCAAATAGCGGTTCAGCATTTCTTCATACACAATACTTTTGTGATGGAAGTAAACCATCAAATGCATGTGATGACGTGAAACTAAAAAGTCATCAAACGCGTAAAGCGCACGGCGGTTCAGTGCCAGGTAGGCTTTGTGATCAACGATGTGAATCGTGAGGTTTTGCTGAAGCCAGTCTTTATCGATTTTTCCGTAGTTGATTCCGCAGAAGTAGCTGTCTCGTTCAAGGTAATCCATGCGGTCAGCATCCAGTTCAGAGCTGACAATCTGGCTTAAAATCGGACGGAAGTTGATTTTACCGTCGGTAAAAAAACTTTCATCGCATTTTAAATTTTTATCAACGAGGCACGCCACGTATTCCGGGCTGATGTCGTAAAAATTTTCTTTGATCAGAGTTGCAATTGTGGAATCGGTAATAAATTTAATTGTGTAGTCTTCGTGATTGGCCTGACGCTCTTGATTTACGTTTTGTTGTTTGTAAATTTCGATATTAAGTTTATCGAGCTTCGGCATAACTTGTTCGGTTGTGTGGCTAAGTGGTCCGTGGCCGATGTCGTGCAGAAGCGCCGCCAGTTTCACCGTTTGGCGCAAGCGGTTCTTTGTCTGAATTTTTGTAAACGGATAAGCGCGGAAAATACTGTCGAAAATCTGCCCGGCAACATGGCTGACACCGATGGAATGAAGAAATCTATTGTGAGTCGCGCCTGGAAAACTGAATTCAGAAAA
>JAJFMT010000064.1 GCA_020696855.1 Pseudobdellovibrio sp. | reverse complement strand
TCAGCCCCCATATACCTATCGTAAAATCGCGGATTTTACTGAAGGTTTTTGAGGGTTAAAAAACTCTTTTCCCAATTTGATACAAAGAGCTGAAAAGACATTTTACAGGTGTCGCAAAGACATTTACCACTTAACTTTTTCTGACCTGTTCTTTTTGATTTCAGAGCGTATTTTTTTGGACTCGAGGCGCTTTTTTATTGCACTTTTCTTAGGTTTTGTTGCGATTCTCTTCTTAGGTTCCCGCAAACCTTCAATGATGAGCTCATTTAGCAATTTGTAGGCTTTATCTTTATTTCGCTTTTGATCCCGTTCGTCTTCAACCCGGATTAAAATTTCACCCGATTGTGTAAGGCGATGAGCCAGCTTTCGGTGTAAGCGCTCTTTTTGCTGCTCTGTTAAAGAATAAGATTCTGCAACACAAAAGCGAAGCTGAACGGCTGAATTTGTTTTATTAACATGCTGGCCGCCGGCCCCCGAAGACCTCATCACACTAAAGGTAACTTCTTCCCACGGGATAAGAAATTTCATTAGTTCAGCTTGCGGCAGGCAACATCAACCATGTATTCACGGGTCCATGCACTTGACGTAATGGATTGACCGGCATCCGTGATGGTAGCTTCGCTGTAAATTCTGATTTCTGAAAGCGGTAAAAAAACTTCCAAGGTAAAAGCGTTATTGGCCTTTTCAGTCAGATAAGAAACGGCTACATCGGTTTGATCAACGGGTGTTTTAACTTTAACTTCGGTCTTAACAATCTGAGCTGAAATTACATCTAAATTCAAGAAGGTCTGGCATTCAAATGTGGCTCCAAAAGCTATTTGAGAGCTGATTAAAAAGAAAGCAAAAAGATTAAGCTTTTTCATATGCATATTTCCTTATACGAAAAGCTTAGAGCGAATCAAAAAAAGTGCAACCGAAATTAAATGATATGAGATTTTTCAATAAAAAACAGAATGATCGAAAGGGCAATCAGGCCGCAACCGGTAATGAGAAGTTCGTTATCTTCGAGCCAGTTCATTTCGAATTTTGCAATGGTTTTTGCCGACAGCCAGGTAAAGCTGACCATCGTGACCAGCGTTCCAATGGCGAGTGTAATACTCAACGCCACAAAGCCCTGCCAGCCGTAACCGACCGCGCTTAAATAAACCGGCAAAAAGCTTTCACAAGGCGAGAAGGTCAGAAGCGAAAGAAGACTCAGCACCGCCCAGCCATCTGAGGATTTCAATTTTAATTCATCGCTGTGATGGTGCTCATGAGTGTGATTGCAGTGCGAGTGTTTCTTGCCGATCCGGAATTTATAAATCTGATAAAAGCCAAAGGAAGCGATTGAAAAACACGCGATAAAAATAAAATAATCGTGAATGGCTTTGTGAACTCCGATGCCTAATGAAAAGATCACCGCACCTAAAACCGTCGTCATAATAACGTGGCCAAATCCTGCAATAAGAAGGATTGAAAGCGTTTTGGACCAGGTCCATTTCTGAGTGCGCGATGCCATTACAAAAGGCAGCCAATGGGTCGGTATCATCGAATGTAACACCGAAATAAAAAGTCCCGTTAAAATAATCGGAAGCAAGCCTAGGTAATTCATAAAACACAAGTCATAATCAAGCCTTATCAAGCTGGCAAGTAAGACCTGCAAATGCTTGAAATGAGCAACAAAAGCTGCTAGTTTTTACACAATTCAAATTACCGTCTCTTGGCGTAGTTGGTAGCGCGTTCCCTTGACATGGGAAAGGTCACTGGTTCGAGTCCAGTAGGGACGACCATTTTATCGAAAATCTTCAATTAAAGTCTGTTTTTGCTGCGATAGATTTGCAACTGCCAGAGAAATTTTTATTAGCTTATATAATTCTTAAAAAGTTCGATCACCTTAATTTTAAAATCACTATAAGGCGGCATTAACAGCTTTCTCAAAATCGAAAAGTAATTCTGCTGAATCACCGCACGCGCATGAGACATTTCAATAAAACCATGCTTTCCGTGATAAGCACCATTGCCGCTTTGACCAACGCCGCCGAACGGCAGGTGATGATTACCGAACTGAACAATTAGACTGTTCACACCGGCACCGCCTGAAGGAAACTGATTTAAAACAAAGTCGACGAACTTCGGGTTTTTAGAAAATACGTACAATGAAAGCGGTTTTTCTTTAACCGAAATTAAAGCGTTCAAGTCCGTCGCTGTTCTATAAGTCAGGTAAGGCAACACAGGGCCGAAAATTTCTTCTTTCATTGCGGGATGAGAAAGAGAATCTGTTTTTAATGTGACCAAAGTTTTCTTATTAAGATCTTCCGGTGTGTCCAGCATGTCTTTCAGGCGCTGATGATGGCGCTCTGAAATAATGTAACCTTTGTTTTGCCCGTCGTGCTTCGCGGCCAAAGTATCTATTTTTTCAATAATCTTTTCTGCAATGCTTTCATGTAAAATTAAATAGTCAGGCGCAACACAGGTTTGGGCGCGGTTTAAATATTTTCCCCAAAAGATTTTATCTGCCGCCTCATTCAGATTCGCAGTTTCATCAACGATAGTAGGCGACTTTCCGCCAAGCTCAAGAGTGGTTGATATCAAGCGGGTAGCGCATTTGGCTGCAATAATTTTACCTACCGCGGTCGAGCCGGTAAAAAACACGTGATCAAAGTCATACTCTAAAAGTTCTTCTGTTTTTTCTTTTCCGCCAAGCTCGACACAAACTTCATTAGAATAAAAGCACTGCTCGACCATTTTTTTAATAAGATCCGACGTATGCGGTGTAAGCTCAGAAGGTTTAATAACAACCGCATTGCCTGCCGCAATGGCCGAGATGAGCGGAACGACCGCCAGCTGAAAAGGATAATTCCACGGCGAGATAATCAGAACAACGCCGCGGTTTTCGTGGCGCACGTAACTTTTATGGCCCATCAAAGTCAGCGGTGTGCGAACACAGGTTGGCTTCATCCAAGACTTTAAATGCGAGACCGCATAACGGGCTTCGTTCAGGCTTGGCATGATTTCAGAGATCAAAGTTTCAAATTTCGGTTTATTGAAATCCCGCTGTAATGCAAAAACCACATCGTCTTCGTGGGTTTCGAGCCATTGAACTAACTTTTTAAGGCGTGCGGCCCGCAAGGTAACGCTATCATGTCTGAAGATGGATGCGCGTTCTTTTAGTCCGGCAAACTGCTGAGGCGTCATAGGTCCTTAAAGTTATATAATTTATGATCCATAAGATGGCTGGGCTTTGTATTCTGAAGAGCATTTGAAAACGATGCGGCCAAATTTGGAATTTCTTTTTCAAGTTCCTTCACAAGTTTCTTCATTCGTTTTCGTTTTAAGCCTTCCTGTGATCCGCAAAGATTGCACGGAATAACAGGAAAAGCCCAAATTTGGCTGAGCTCAATCAAATCTTTTTCGGCAACAAACACCATAGGTCGTATAACCGTATTGCGGTCATCGTCAGAGCGAAGCTTAGGAGGCATTGTTGAAAGCTGACCGACGTAGAAAAGATTTAGCAGAGTGGTTTCAATCACATCGTCGCGATGATGGCCAAGAGCCATTTTTGTATAGCCTTTATCGAACGCAAAATCATAAAGAACGGCCCGGCGAAGTTTAGAACAAAGAGAACAATAAATGCCGTCTTTGATTTTATCAGTAACGATTGAATAGGTGTCTTTTTCAACGATGGTTAAGCTGAGTCCTTCGCTGGTTAACCAGTTTCTATATTCCTGAACATTAAAACCCGGTTGTTTTTGATCCAGAATGACAGCCTGAATCTCAAAGTTTTGTTCAGCGCGTTTTCTGATCTCATCCAATAAAATTAATAAAATCGAAGAATCTTTGCCGCCGGAAACACAAACCATCACTTTGTCGCCTTCGGCGATCATATTGAACTCAGCAAGAGCTTGCGTGATTTGCTTTCTGATTTTTACAGCCAGCGGGTGATTACGGTCGACCAGCGGGCGAAGAGTTGTCATTTCATTCATTTTATCTGCGAGACCTCAAGGCTTGGTTTGGCGATAAACATGCCATTTTGCTGCAACAGTTTCAAGGCCTTAGATAAAACCTGATCGCCTATACCGTATTGGCGGCCGTAATTGTCGATAAAGTATATAAGTTTTATCACAACGCCCACCTCGGTAGCCTCTAAAACAAAGGCAGACGGAGCCGGCTGGGTACGAATTTCAGGTACTTCTTTAGCCGCCTCTTCAAGGCATTTTAAAGCAGAAGAAATATCTACATCGTGCCTGAATTTAAGAGTTTGGCTGCGCAAAATAGGGCTGCCCTCCGGTGAAAAATTTGAAATCTGACAGGACGCTATTAATTTATTGGGCAAAGTGATGAGCTCATCAGCGAATCCCACTAAAACAGTTGATCTCCACGAAAGTTCTTTAACCTGGCCCACAATTTTATTGTTGCCGTTCATGACTTCAAGCCAGTTTCCGATTTCAAAAGTTTTATCCATTTGAATTGAAATCCCGGCAAAAAGATTTCCTAAAGTGTCCTGCAAGGCGAGACCGAGAATAATAGAAAACGCAGCTGACGTCGCAAGTAGCGGTGTTAGCTGAACGCCGAAGATATTGCTGACCGTCCAGAAAATTATCACGATAGAAAGCAACAGCGAAAATATATTTACCAGTAATAATGGCACCCCCGTGCGCATAGAACTTAAAAACAGATACTGCAAAACTAACAAATGGCAGGTTCTGACGAAGCAGAATGCTCCAACCGCAAAAGTAAAAAAAGCAAAATAGGGAAGTAAAGGTCTGAAGTAAGAATCAGATGCTTCAGCCAGTAAAGAATAAAAAAGAAACGAAAGACCGAAGATTAAAAAATGCCGAAGCAAAGACCGGATGTGATTTCGTATGTTTTGATGTCGTTCCGGGCTGACGTTCCCAAGCAAGAATTTATAGAATAAATAGGTTCCGACAGCTAAAAAAACCAGAAAAGCAAAGGCCTCAAAGTCGACAACTTGATAAAGTTTTTGGGTCTGCAAAAAGCGCTCATTCACGGCTGTATCCCCTTTATATTGCTTTTAAGCCAGACTAGGGTTGCGCAACCACCTAGTCAAGACCTTGATCCGGGCTGGACTTTAGTGCGGATGCCAGGGAATTCATTAAGTAATTCGGAATATGTACCGAAAAGATATGCTGAAAACCCGTTTTGCAATTTTTAGGTTAGGAAACGAAAAATGTATTTAAGTCAGTTAGTTAACAGAGTTCGCTGGTCTGCCGCCATTTTGGCGTGTTTCACCATGTCTTTTTCTCCGTTGGCGAGTGCTATTGAAACTGAAAAAATCAGCAAAACTCAGATTGAAAACTACATTAATGCATCGGGTTTAAATAAGAAAACAACGTGGTCGCAGTTTTATCAGAATACAAAAGACTACTATCCGGATGACATAGCTAAAAAAATCGAAGAATTCGTAAAACTGAATCCCGATCTTCCTATGCCACAAGTGAAGCTGAAATCAGCGCAAACTTCGCAGGGGAATGAGACGCCTGTAATTGAGCTGTTCGATAACGGCAAGACGTACACCGTTCAAATCCTTGGTGAGTCGGACAAATGGGCCAAAATTAGTGGGATTACACTTAAAGAATCTGATTTAGAAAATCCTGCTAACGGTCTGATTCGTTTACAAACAGGGAATATCTTTTTTAAGAAGGATGCAGACGCAATTCTTGCGAAACATAATCTTTTGCCGGATCAAAAAGCAGAAGAGATGAAAGCTAATTTATCTCTGTTTCAAAGCTTCCCGCGTATGACTCCACAGCTTTGGTCTTCGATGACGAAGTCACAAAGAAAACAATTCATCAAACAGGTTGCAGACGTTTGGCGGGCAGCAGAGACAGTTCTTAAAACTAACTCTCAACCTGCAAAAGAAAAAAAATCTTCATTGTTAGAAAATTACTTACGTTTTTTCTTAGGTTCTGAAGCATTTGCTACTGAAGGAACTGTGTCAGGTACTGACATTGCTGCTCCTGCAGGCGGGGTATCAGGTACAGATGTTGTGTTACCGCAGGATTCTGCAGGCGGGCCATCAGGAACAACTGTTGTATCAACTCAACAGCGGGTCATCGAACAGATGGAGCGTGAGCTCAGCAGTAATTCCGCATTACAGGAATCTTATCGCAACGGCATTTGGACACAGGATTTAGACCGCTGGTTTGTGCAATTTGAAGTTTCAGCTGAAAGACGCGCGCAAGAGGCCATCAATTCTTGTATCAGCAGACCTTCGAATTTTCAGTCTGATGATATCAAGCGTGCTGCATGCGAAGAATTCGGAAGACAGCTTCTGATTAATGAATCTGTGATTTCGCAGTTCCGCGCACGGGCGTGCCGGGCACCGGCCCAATATGTGGGTCAATATATAAGAGGCGAGTCAGCAGATGCCCGCAGGCAAAAAGATGAGTTAAACCGTCGTGATATTAATGCAGCTCAAGACCAGCTTTGCCAGTGTAATAATCCAAGCGCGCGAGTGAAGTTAAATGAAGCTTGTCCTGCAGCCAGCACAGCAGCGGTTCAACCGGCTCAACCTCCTGTAAATCCTGAACGACAAGATCCGCCGGCACGAGCAGGCAGAAGTTCAGGTGGCGGCTTATCCGGCTTTTGGCCAATTGCTTTAGGCGGAGCGGCCATCGGAGTTCTTGCCGGTTTATTGTTTTTCGGAAAAGATAAAAAGAAAGACAGAACAACAGCCAGCGCAAGTACTGCTGTAGCAGCATCATGTCCTGCTAATCAAATCGGTACTCCGCCAAGTTGTTCTTGCGGGCCTTGCACAGCTCCGCAACAGGTTTACAATTTTGTTACGTGTCAGTGTACGAACGTAACAACAAATGTAATCTGCCCGAACAATGAAATGGCGCCGAACGGAGATAGTTCGAAGTGCCAGAAGTGCTCAGATGGAACATATAAAACAACAGAACCTTGTCCGCAAGCTCAGCCGGCATCATGTGTTGGCGCGAACTGCGGTGGAGTTAGACCAGCAGCTATACAATAGGAGAACTCATGAAACAGGTTATTAACAGTATAAGATGGTTTGCAGCCACACTATCATTGTGGACAATGGTAGCTTCGCCTTTGGCGCTGGGTGCAGAATCAAAACGAGTTAAAGCCTCTCAAATTCAACAGGCCATCGAAGTTTTAGGTTTGAACAAAAAACAAACCCTTGGCCAGTTCTATGAGAAAAATAAAGGAATGATGCCTGAACGGGTCAGAAAAATGTTTTCTGTTTACGTGAAGGAAAATGCTAATCAGCCAATGCCGCAGTTTGAAGTTGTCAGTGTTAAAAACAGCTTGGGTGAATACATTCCCACAATCAGAGCTAGCCACGGCAATGAGTTATTTAACTTGCAATGGTTCGGCGAGACCAACAAATTTATCAAATTCCAAAATACGGTTTTACGCGAAGTTGATGTCGTAAACTTCTCAGACATGTTTGAACGGGTTATGACTGTCGAACCTCGCTTAAGAAAACAATCAGAGCCGAAAGTAGTCGGCCGTATGATCGCGCCGGGACCATTCAAATATCCGACTCCTACAGCCCGCGGCTGGAAGAAAATGACGGGTAGAGAAAAAGCGGCTTACATCGTTAATCTCAGAACGTTATGGCAAGATGCAAAGGAAGTATTAAAATACGCTCCTAAAAATCAATTGCCTTCTGCTAAACCTAAAAAAACATCGGATTATTTTTTCGAGAAGAATCAGCTGTTCTTCCAGTTATTTTTCGGTCAGCCGGCTGAAGCCGCAATGGCCAACAGCTGCGTTGTTGCAGGTTACGTTTCTGTTTACAGAAATGTTAATGGCCGCCAGCTATGCAGTGCTTCGGAAGCAAAAAACCGTTACCGCAATGACGAGCTTTACCGTTTAGCGGCATCTAAATGTCAGCCGAACACAATCGTTTGTAATCCTTATGTTTACGGCGCTCCGGGTGGTAACCCGATTTGTGTCGGCACAACTGATATCAGTCAAAACGGTCAGATCTTCAATGCAACGACGTTTGATGGTCAGTGTGACCGCAGCAGCCGGTTACAGTCGGCTGATACCGAGTTTTCAATCTTGAAATCTCCGCTTGATCGTTCGAAAGCGCGTTACAGCCCGGATAATATGGCTCACACGGAAGCTGAAATTTCAAAACACTTTGAAGATGATCAAAAAGCAAATAGAAGATTAGTTGATGACTATCTTTTAGGTATGCTGAAACTTCGCGGGAAGACAACTGCAAGCCGGATTGAAGATGTTCATTTAAATTCAGAGAATCTGGCTTTAGTTCGCGAAATTAAAACTCAGTTCGAAAGCGAAATTACTAAAGCAAAAAATTCTTGTAATTCAGTCGATGCAGCTCAAACAAACGGTAGAAACGTTCAAGTAGAACCACAATACTGGGCCGCTTGCGATCAATTGCACAGACGATTCTTATTTATTGATGATGCTGTGAAACGTAATTGCGAAGCGCACGGGCAAACTTACAACCCGCAAACTCTTTGCTGTGATTGCGGAACGCCTGATACGCCAATCGGAAATAATCCTCCGGGCCCAACGCCGAACCCAAATCCGGATCCGGGAACTTCGCCGTCGCCTTCACCGGGTTCAGGCCCGATTGCATCTCCGACACCGACTCCTACTATTGATGGACCCACTCCAACGCCTTCGCCAGGAAGCGGACCAACTCCGTCTCCTTCACCAGTGGTTGGTCCGACTCCAATCGTAACTCCGACACCGGATCCTGGAAGCAGTCCTTCGCCGTCACCGGGAAGTGGACCGATTGTTGGCCCATCGCCATCGCCGGGCACAGGCCCTGGTCCGATCGCGGGCCCGACACCGACTCCTGGCGGCCCAATCAGTGGACCAACTCCGGGCACAGGCCCGATTGTCACACCAACTCCGTCACCGGGAAGTGGACCGATTGTTGGCCCATCGCCATCGCCGGGCACAGGCCCTGGTCCGATCGCAGGCCCGACACCGACTCCTGGTGGTCCAATTAGTGGACCAACTCCGGGCACAGGCCCGATTGTCACACCAACTCCGTCACCGGGAAGTGGACCAACTCCATCTCCTGGTTCAGGTCCTATTGTTGGCCCATCGCCATCGCCGGGCACAGGCCCTGGTCCGATCGCGGGCCCGACACCTTCACCGGGTAGCGGTCCGATTGTTGGTCCAACTCCATCACCATCTCCTGGGTCAGGCCCATCGCCATCGCCGGGCACAGGCCCTGGTCCGATCGCAGGCCCGACGCCTTCACCGGGTTCTGGCCCAACTCCATATCCGGGTGTGACGCCATCTCCTGGAGCAGGGCCGTCACCAGGTCCGATTGTAAGACCAAATCCATTGCCAGCGCCGATCGGTTCGCCGAACCCTGGCACGATTTCCAGTCCGGCACCTTTCCCGACGCCGCTTCCAATTGGTGGGCCTACTCCAGGGCCGATTGCTGGGCCATCGCCGTCACCGTCGCCGGGTCA
This sequence comes from Pseudobdellovibrio sp., assembly GCA_020696855.1. Lineage (GTDB taxonomy): Bacteria > Bdellovibrionota > Bdellovibrionia > Bdellovibrionales > Bdellovibrionaceae > Pseudobdellovibrio. Next base: position 4,129 of record JAJFMT010000064.1, on the reverse strand, counting down.
CAATCATAACAATCCGGATCCAAACTGTCCTTACGAAGAACAACCGGGCAGAACTGCTAACGGAAACACGCCGGTTTGTAACGGATCGGGTGCGGACTTCCCATGCCGTTGTTCGGACGGTCAATTGGCTTCCAACATCGTTGCAAGTAACGGGCAGTCTTCTGCTGATTGCAGCCGCGTAGATGCCGGCACTGACCGCGGCGGAAGAAACCGTAATAATTGCGGAGTTTTCTGCTACATCGGTAAAGCACTTCCTTATGTTGCAGTCCTTGGTGGAGCGTACTTAATTTGGAGATTCTTGGCTCCGAAGAAGCCGGCGCTTGCTGATGCGCCCGATAGATGCCCGCCGGGATCAGTGAATGTTGTTCCGCCATGTACTTCAGGAGTTTCATGTCCTGTAGGAAGCAATCAGATTCCGGTCAACGGAGTCTGCCAATGTCCGCAGTCTTGTGAAGCTTTAGGTTTAGTGACCGGGCCGGCTTGCCGCTGCGTCCAGGGAACGAATCCGAATCCGCAGACACCGAACTTTACGTGTCCGGATGGAAGCAAGGCGATCAACTACGACGCTTGCCCAAGATACGCATGCTGGGATTGTAACAGCTACCGTGATCCGGCAAGAGAATGTCCTCCGCGTCCGGCAAATCCTCCGTCATGTACGGGTACATCCGCGACATCGTCAGGAACTTCGAAGTAATACGTCAAAAACAAATAAGTAAAGCAGGGCAGACCTAAAAAGTCTGCCCTTTACATTGGTCCAGTGGCGGTTGCGGTGCAATTGGAATTTTAAATGAAAATGTTATTATTAAATTAATGAATCCGAATTCAAATCCTGCCCAACAAGAAGAAATAGTACCGGTAAAAATTCATCGCGGCCGCATTCAAGGCTCGGTATTTAACCGTACTGATTATTTTGTCGATGGAAACGTAGGCTTTCGAAGCGGTTCGCAAAATCGTTCAGGGTTTAACCTGGTTTTGTGGTCATGGATGTCGGCCTTTATCGACACACTGGTGCTGATTTCTATCAGTTGCTTTGCTTTAATCTTTTTTTCAGTTCTTTTCAAAACTCCTGCTCGTGAAATCCTAAAAGTTTTAAGTATCGAATCAAAAACGGGCGAACTTTTCGTTGTATCTTTCTTGTTCAGCTTTTGGGCGTACATGATTATGATGCGCGTTTTTATGGGAGCTTCACTCGGCGAATGGTCATGCCAGCTGCGCCTCGGCCAGCCTTTGCAAAGAATTAAGCCAACTTACGTATTACGTGTGATGCTAAGAACGACTTTGCTGCTGGCAACCGGAGTTGTAACGTTTCCGATTCTGTCTCTGATTTTCAAACGTGACTTACTGGGCGAGATCACCGGAATCCGCGTTTATTCACTTACTTAATTCTCTGTAAAAACACACAGCTTTCAAAATGATTTGTTTGCGGGAATTGATCGACTATCTTAATTTCCTGAATCCGGTAAATACTTTTGAGCCTTTCAAGATCTTCACACATACTTTCAGGAAAGCATGAAACATAAATTAAAAACTCTGCTTTCGACTGAGAAATTGAATCAGTAAATTTTTTAAGCCCTGATCTGGCCGGGTTAACAAGAATCAAACCGGATTCATCAGAAAAATCCCGTCGTTGAAAGTCATCATTCTTTATTGTTAACAGTTCGTCACCTGCGAAAGATGCATTTAAACGTAAGTTTTCGCAGGCAGCCGCATCTACTTCAAGCGCGGTCACCGGAATCTTGGCTGACAACAACGGCAAGGTAAATTGTCCGATGCCGGGGCCGAACTCAATGACCGAAAGATTTCCGGTTTTAATTTTTAAGGCCCAGTTCAGCACTATCGTAGTTAAAGCTTTTGCACTTTGCACAGACGGCTGAGTAAAGTCTGAAACAAGGCAACTCAGCGGAATCTCTGAACCGTTAGCCGAAACCGTCTTGAACCATTGATGCGCTTTTGGATCTGTCAGTTTCAATTGCCCATTAACCTCTGTGACAGACTTTCCTTTTTGCCCCATTTCAACCTTAAAACCCTTACTTAAAAGTGTTCGCAGATAAGTTCCATCTTCTAAAAGATGTTTAATATCCAGGTTAGAAAAGTCCAGCCAGCAGCCTTTCAAACCGCCAACGCCGGTTCGTAACCGAACTGACCCTTTTAAAATATTTGCAGAGGAAGTTTTGGGTTCGACTAAGCTGAATTCCTCAAATATTTTCTGTAATTGCGAAGACATTTGAAGGCATTTTTTGACTGGAATCAGGATTTTATCTTTGTCATAAAACCCAAAATGAAACTTTGCAGTTACCGGATCAAATTTAAACGTGAAATCAATCCGGTCACGAAGTCCAAACTCTCCACTTGATACGAACTCGACAGAAGCAGGACTTTCAAGGCCATGCAAGTTCAAGAGATCTTTAAGCCGGGCTACCTTCAGGTCTTTCTGGGCAGAATACCCTAAATCCCACAGCTGGCATGCATTACAAGTGGGAAAATATTCGCATGAAGCAGACGGGGACAGGGTTTCAGACATGAAGTTAGTTACCACGCCGTACAGCTTTCGGTCCAGTTTTTGTAAGCGAAAAGACTATTCAGTATGGAAAAAAACCAACTTTGCCTACACTAATTTTTATGGAACAGATCGAAACACGAAAAAACATCCAAAAAGCAAAATCAACTCTGATTTTTTTAATGGTTTTTGTGGTCCTTTGTGTGCCGGCCGTCTTAAAAAGCTATTCAAAAAGTCACCTGTATTTTGCGCTGACGCTGTTAACTTTCATTCTATTAGCGTGCTACAAGCGCATCAGAAGACTGAATTCAAAGCTAAAAGCTCTCGAGTAAGAATTAAATATAAGCTTCTAAAAAACAAATACCATTCTTTCGCTCATTCAAATACGATGTAACATAATGTTTGAAAGATTCTACATAGAAATTAGTAATATCTGTAACTTACAATGCACTTTCTGTCCGGAAGTAATTAGAGAAAAACAGATTATGAGTCCTGAGAATTTCCGCAAAATTGCGACTCAGGCAAAACCAATGACCCGGCAAGTTTGCCTTCATTTGATGGGCGAACCCTTGGCGCATCCGCAATTCGCTGAGATTATGCAAATTTGCGATGAACTGGGATTAAGAATTTTTCTAACGACTAATGGAACATTAATTCGCCGGCATTCTGAAGCTTTATTAAAATGGAAATCCCTGGATCAAATTAATTTTTCGGTTCATTCGTATTTTGCGAATCCTGAGAAGCTGAGTTTAACGGATTATTTAAATCCGGTACTGGAATTTTGCGATAAAGCCTATAAAAATGAAGCTAAATTCTATATTAATTTAAGGCTCTGGAATCTGGAAAAAACCAATTTGCAAAAAGACCAAAATACCAGGGTTTTTTCTATCTTAAATGAAAGGTACAACCTGAATATCAATGAAAATGTAGATATTTTGGCCCATAAATCGAAGAAATTGCGGCCGAATTTATACATACATTTTGATACCGAATTTGTATGGCCATCGTTGAATCAAACTGTCAGATCTGAAGCCGGCACCTGTTATGGATTACGAAAGCAACTGGCGGTTCATGCCAATGGCGATGTGGTTCCTTGTTGTTTGGATAAAGAAACGGTCTTAAAATTAGGAAATATTCATGAAGCGCCAATTGATTCCATATTGAAATCAAAGCGCGCCACAGACATCAGAAAAGGGTTCGAAAACCACCAGTTGGTCGAAGATCTCTGCAGAAAATGCCAGTATGCAGATAGGTTCAAAAACTAAGTATCCTTTGTTATAAATCCCATGAAAAATGGGGTTATTGATGGCTATAAAGCGGTTTAAACCAACCTGACGCGCTTATCCGATAAGTAACATTATGTTACAGCAACAATTAATTGGCCCTTACTGCTATAATTGGCCATACTTTTTTCATGAAAAATCACGTTTATTTAACAGCACTCATTTCATGCGTTCTACTTTTTTTAGGTTGTAAATCAATGAATACAAATCAAGCTTCAGCACCCGTATTAGAAAAACCCGTGATCAACGATGAATTCGGTTTGAATCACTTAAAATACCTTGAAGATGTTACCGGCGAAAAAGCTATTCAATTTGCTTTGGATAACAATAAGGTCACTGATCAGCGATT
>JAJFMT010000149.1 GCA_020696855.1 Pseudobdellovibrio sp. | reverse complement strand
GATAAAAAAGCTTTACGGGCATCGCTCACAGAGATTTTAAAATGGGACTTCGACAGAATGGTCATGGCCCACGGCAAAGTTATTGAATCTGGCGCAAAAGAAATTTTTATTAATGCCGCAAAAGAGCGGGGCCTTCTTGAGTAAAAAGCTCGGAGTATTTGTTTTGGTTTTAATACTGGTCACCGGCGGCGTTTTGTTTGCCGTGGTATTCCCGTCATTGTTAGAAAAAAAATCTAAAACCTTCACCAAAAAACCTGCGAACACGCTTTACACCATCAGCGAGATCGAATCTGCCAACAGAAAAAAGAATGCTTCCACAGCAGAAGAAGAAAAACCTAAAATCACTGATTACGTCATTCCGGAAGTAAACCTTGAAGACTTAACAGAGTTCGTTCAAAGCGACGACGTCTGCAAAATCGAAAACAGCACATACTCTTTAGACGATGCCGCGATGGCGCTGCTGCAGGCCCCTGATGTGGTCAAAGTGGATTCCTCAACGGACCGAATTCTTCTTGATCTGTTCAACAAAGACGTCAATATGGCCAAAAGCAAAGAGGCTGATAATATTAACAAATTTTTTAATGCGCTGATGCTTTCAGACATGTTCTTTTCTGCAGAATCAGCGCAAGTTGATTTCAGTAAAGCGCAGGAACTTTTGCAGGACTTAACCGAGTCTGACTCTGATAACGGTGTTTATAATTTTACTTTGGCTTACATTCTTTCGAAAATGAATGCACCGGACGAAGTTGTAAAAGCGGAATTTAAGAAAGCATTTCAAAAGCCGCGTTTTGATATCTATTCCGACCTCATTCAAAAAAGACTTCATGAAAAATCTTTTTCAAGTGCATCACACTGGCTGATTTATCTGACCATTCAGGAAAGACTGGATGAAATCAACTTAGCCGCACCCACATTCCTTCTTCATAAATACATTCAGAAAAACGATCAGGCTTTTAACAGAGACGCCGCGAAATTCGCGCAGTTGATGATTCCCTCACATGTAAAAGAAGGAATTCCTCCGCATCTCAGTAACTGGGACCGCTCTTCTTATATCTTTGGCCAAAAAATTCTGGCGTGGGCATGGCCTTCAGCCTATCCGGGTAAGCCAAAGCCGGGATTTGATCCTCTGAAGCGCCTGATGGTCGTCAATTTAAATACTCTTGATCAGGGAACAGAAGCCTTCCGCAATTTAAGAAAATCAGGATCGAACTTTTTTACCTGCAAACGTGAATTTTTCGATGTTTGGTTCACCCAAAGCAAAATACAGGAATTAGATAAACGCGAGTAGCGTCTATCTGATCTCTGTTCTTCCGCCCATGTAACCGGATAAGGCCTTAGGAATCGCGATAGAACCGTCTTCACGCTGATAATTTTCAAGAATTGCCACGAGAGTACGACCCACAGCCAAACCTGACCCGTTCAATGTGTGAACGAACTGAGGCTTACCGCCATCTTTCGGTTTGAATCTGATGTTCGCACGGCGCGCCTGAAAGTCTTCAAAGTTTGAGCAAGAGCTGATTTCGCGGTAAGCGTTCTGACCAGGAAGCCAGACTTCCAAATCGTAAGTCTTCGCAGACCCGAAGCCCATATCGCCTGTGCATAAAAGCATTTTGCGGTAAGGCAGTTCAAGCATCGTAAGAATTTTTTCCGCATGGGATGTTAAAGCCTCATGCACATTATAAGACTCAGACGGATGACAGAAAGTCATCAGCTCAACTTTATTAAACTGATGCTGACGAATCAGACCTTTTGTATCTTTACCGTAGCTGCCCGCTTCTGATCTGAAGCACGGAGAATACGCGCAGAAAGATTTCGGTAAATCAGATTCAGCCAGAGTTTCATCGTAATAATAATTTGTTACCGGAACTTCAGCTGTGGGAATCAGGTAATAATCTGTATTCGCTAAATTAAAAACATCTTCTTTGAATTTAGGAAACTGCCCGGTGCCCGTTAAACTTTTGCTGTTCACAATAAACGGCGGAATCATCTCAGTGTAACCGTGCTGAGTCGAATGAACGTCCATCATCATCTGCATCAGGGCCCGCTCCATTTGGGCGGCAGCACCTTTTAAAAATGAAAAGCGTGCTCCGGTTGTTTTGCCGGCACGGTCGAAATCAATAATCCCCAGCTTTTCACCCAATTCAAAGTGCTCTTTAGCTTTAAAAGAAAATTTAACCGGCTCACCAACGGTTGCCACGATTTTATTTTCTTTTTCAGAAGAGCCCACAGGAACAGAAGAGTGCGGTTTATTCGGAACGGTCAGTAAAAGATTCTGAACTTCTTCATCAGCCTTAGCCGCCAGTTGTTCCATTTCTTTTACCTGAGCTTTTAATTTTTCAACTTCACCTAAAACAGCGCTGGCATCTTTGCCCTCGCGTTTAAGCTGGCCGACTTCTGCGCTTAATTTATTTTGTTTGGCTTTTTCAGTTTCAGCCTGAGTTAAAGCTTCTTTGCGTCTTAAAGCCAAATGCATAATCTGGTCTAACATGGACGTGTTCGCACCGCGGTTGATTAAACCCTGTCGGTATTCGTCGTAATAGCTAGTTCCGTTTTCAGCTTTTTTTTCTAACAACTTAAGATCGATCACAAAAAACTCCGCTTTAAATTAAGGCGCCATCATTATGTACATTCGAAGTGAGTTTGCAACTAAAATGCAAAACGCTTGAAAAATAATAATCTGCAATATCGAGAAGCTGCGCAATACCCTGAAGACCAGCATCATAAATAAGATCGTTAAAAATACTAAAACCAGAGTTCCGCTCTGGGTCAGCTCTTGAATGATTAAAGCCAGTACAATACCTACGAAAAAGCCCGTCAAAAGACGCATAAAGCGCTGAAACATAGATACACTGGCAGTCTTAGCCCCTTGCTGTACGTTGCCTGCGAAGTTCTTCATATTATTCGCTAAATTCATGGTGTCCCACCCAGTCTCGTAATTTCTTTGTTCACATCATCGCGGTCAAGCGCGTTCGGAGACAAAACCAGATATTTTTCAAAATTGGTTATTGCTTCCCGTCTTTGACCCTTCTTGTCGTTAATGTAACCCAGCTCGCGGTAAATTTCAGCGTAGCCTGATTCTTTTTCTTTAGCCATTTCCAGCATGTCTTCTGCAATATCCAGCGAATCACTGTTGCGGTAACAAACAGAAGCTTTCACATAAAGCTCGGCAGATGACGGTCTTAATTTAATCGCCTGCGAATTTTCAGTAGCACACTCTTTAAACTGAGCGCGGCGGTAATAAATTTCTGCCGCCAGAATGTAAGAGTCCGCAATACTCGGGTTACGTTTCTTTTCATCAGCAATCATCTCAAGTGCTTTATCGTAATCGCCGAGTTCCAGATAACAACGGGCCATCGTAAATGATACTTTCGGAAAATCAGGATTGATTTTTTTAACAAGTTCCAGCTTCGTTAAAGCCTGGTAATTTTTCGCCCTCGCTTCACGTCCGCTGGCGGTTTCAATTAAAAGCTTCGCATTAGAAAAAAGCGGCTCAACATCACTTGGGTCAAGCGTTGACGTAATATTATAAAATTTCTGTGCCTGATCCACTTTATTTAACACGCGGTAGGTTTCAGCCAAACCGAAGTTGGCCTTTTTGTTTCGTGGATCAATCGCAACGAGCTCTTCATAAACGGCGGCGCTTTCGGTGAACTTTTCATTGAGCTTATAGAATTCCGCCAGTGCCAGCCGGTAATCCATCGTGTACGGAAAAGTTTTAATCATGTTTTTAAGATACGCTTCTTCACGCACCGGGCCTTCTGTAGCCCCTAATAATTTTGCGTA
>JAJFMT010000148.1 GCA_020696855.1 Pseudobdellovibrio sp. | reverse complement strand
GTGTACGATTGAGTTCTCGAACCTGAAGTGGCGTTCGCGATATCAAAAGAACATGTAGTACCGTTACCTGATCTTGCAGTACTGAAGATTCTGCCGGCCAAAGTTGTTAACGCCGTTGTTTTCGCTGTGCCAGCAGGCATTGCATCGATAGCAGCACCTTCATCTTTACCGTACTCAGGAGACGTGATGTCTTTATTAACTGCTTTTGTAATACGAGTAGTTCCATCGATCACCACTTCGCAAGTGACGCGCGTGTTGTACTGACAATCCAGCTCAGTATCGGAACGCGCCCCTGTAACACCTGTAAAACCGGAAGGCGGAATGTTTTGCGAACCGGCTCTGATGTTAGCGTTAATAGTTGCATCAATTGAACCGGAAGGACTGTCTCCGTTTGCTGTTGATGTGCCACCAGCACCGTTTCCAAGCCCTGAATTCATTGATGTCGCAACAACGCTGTTCGAAATGGTCGGTGTTACGCCACTGATAAAGTCGTCACAAATTCTACCTTTTTCATCTGCAGATAACGGCGGCGGCGGTGTTGGAGTAACCGGAGCACAAAAAGTCGCTTGTCTTGCCGGCAATGCCTCATAGGTATTGCCCACGCAAGTGTACTCAACGATCGAAACAGTTCCACGACCCGTTTGGCCGGTCGGACATGCCGCAATTACTGTTTCAACATCGGCAGGTTGCATACCGGTACAACCTGCGGGAGGTGCTCTCGTATTCGGAACACTTGGAGTCGGTGTTGATGAACCTAAATTGTTTCCATCAGTACTAGGAAATTCTGCCTGACTTTGAATACCGCCACTGCAGTTTTGAAAAAACAGCGACATCAAAAATGAACTGAAAATGATAAGCGCAATTACAACAACTCTTTTTCGCTTGTTCAAAGTCATCAATCCCCCAGCCACACCAAAGCAGGCTTTATTCAGTATCGGCAGGGTAAAATTTAATGTAAACGCGGGTTTAGAAGATTCTCATTTTGAACTGTCTCACTTCGGGACCTTGTAAAACTTGTAGTTAAATTACAGTTGTCGAAAACTTTGTAAACGCATGAAAACTAGATTTTCAGAGAGGAAAATCTCAAAACAAAACACCCGCCAGGACTTTTGTCGTCAAAGCGGGTGATGTTTTTTTGAAAAAATATTTTGAAAGATTATTTAACTTAGTACCCGATCGGGTGCCAAACGGTTTTGAATTCCACAAAACTCATCAGGTGTTCAAGGGAAACAGAGTCTTTAGTCGGATTCACAACACGTTTCATATTGTCAGCCGCCAAAACTTTCAGTTCACCTAACTTTTTCGCGTCAGATAACTGCACACTCAATGACTGAATCTCCATGTGAAGACCGAATTGTTTGTAAAGCTCTTCTGTGCTGCCGGTTAACAGATTCACAACACCTTTTGAAAGATCAGAAGTTGCCAAAGTTTCTGCAAGCGGAGCAAGTAATGCACTGCCGTTTTCACTCATGAGTGCAACCACTGTGTTACCGGATACGATGATCGCAGCCATTTGAGCGACAAACGCCGCTAAATCAAATTTTTCATTCGCAATCAACCCTACAACACCTACCGCTTCAGTCGAAGTGAAGTTGTGGTGCGGGCCACTGACCGGATTTACTGCGCCAAGAACCTGCTGATACTTATCTGCAAAGCCCGAGTAATAAACCAGCGCTTCAATCGAAGCATCAACAGATTTATTCGCTTGAACGGGAGTTAAACCCAAAGTCGCTGTTAAAGCTTCAGTGAATTCCTCACGCTTAGCTTCCAGCATCTCAGCCATGCGGTACAGAATCTGGCTGCGATTGTAAGCTGACTTTGATTGCCAGCCTTTTTGCGCGCCATGAGCCGCTGTCACGGCATTACGAAGATCTTTTCGCGAAGCCACGCAAACATTCGCATATAACTTTTTTGTTTTATGCAAATAAACCGGAGCACTTCTGCCCGATTCTGTTCTTGGAAATTCGCCACCGATAAAAAGCTTGATGGTTTTTGCAATTTTTAAATTTTCAGTACGTTCTTTTAAAGTATTTACGCCGCTCATATTCAATCCTCAAAATTAAATGTCTAAGTAAGGGAAAAGACCGTGACGTCCGCCCTCGCGGCCATAACCGCTCTCGTTAAAACCGCCGAACGGAGATGTCGGGTCGAACTTATTGTAAGTATTTGCCCAGATCACACCGGCTTTTAGTGCCGCAGCGGTTTTGTGAATTTTAGAACCCTTCTCAGACCAGATACCCGCAGCTAAGCCGTACTGCGTGTCGTTAGCTTTTGAAATCGCTTCCTGCGTTGTTCTGAAAGTTGAAATCGCCAGTACCGGACCGAAAACTTCTACGCGGCTTAACGTAAACGCTGAAGACACGCGGTTAAAGAAGCACGGTTTGTGGTAATAGCCTTTTGCCGGCAGATTCACAGACGAAGGTTCGAAGTACTCGCCGCCTTCTGTCTTACCGGTCTCGATTAATTTCTTAATTTTAACGTGTTCCGCAGCCGAGTTGATAGCACCTACGTCCGTGTTTTTATCAAGTGGATTACCGACACGGATTTTTTCCATGCGGGCTTTTAACTTCTCAACAACTGTTTCAGCAATGGATTCTTCAAGTAACAATCTTGAACCCGCACAGCACACATGGCCTTGGTTAAAGAAAATCCCGTTAATAACACCTTCAACCGCCTGGTCGATCGCTGCATCTTCATAAATGATATGCGCTGATTTACCACCAAGCTCTAACGTTAATTTTTTATCTGTGTTGGCCACACTGCGCGCGATAATTTTACCTACATCGGTAGATCCGGTGAAAGCCACTTTGTTGATGTCCGGGTGGTTAACGATCGCAGCACCTGTTTCGCCTGCGCCTGTAACGATATTCACAACACCTTCAGGAAGGCCGGCCTCTTGAATAATTTCAGCCAGCAGCAAACAAGAAAGCGAAGTCGTCTCTGCCGGTTTCAACACAACGGTATTACCGCAGGCTAAAGCTGGCGCGATCTTCCACGCGGCCATCAGTAAAGGAAAGTTCCACGGAATAATCTGACCAACAACACCCAGAGGTTTCGGAGCTGATTTAGCACCGGGAACCGCGTATTGCAGTTTGTCTGCCCAGCCGGCGTAGTAAAAAAAGTGTGCCGCAACTAACGGGATATCGATGTCACGTGATTCACGGATCGGCTTGCCGTTATCCAAAGTTTCAAGAACAGCTAACTCGCGTGAACGTTCCTGAATTAAGCGCGCGATACGGTACAGGTAACGGCCGCGCTCCTGCCCGGAAAGTTTGGACCACGGGCCGAAAGCTTTTCTTGCTGCTTTTACAGCAGAGTCAACGTCTTTGGCAGTGGCTTCAGTTAACTCAGCAAGAGTTTCGCCTGTTGCCGGGTTTTCAGTTTTAAAATATTTTTTTTCAGCAGAATCGACAAACTTGCCGCCGATAAATAATTTATTTTTCGGATTAATTTTAACGATGTCTGTTGATTCAATTGATGGAGCGTAATCGAAGTCGGCACCCAGGCTTTGTTCGCCGGTGGAAACTTCCTGATTTTTTTTCTTTTGCTCTTGTGTTTGCATATGTCCCCGAAGTTTTAATTTAAAAAATTAATCTAATGAAAAAGCTTTGTCGTAATAGTAACGGCCTGTCAGCTCTTTGTAGATCTGTTTTAGAAGATCGTTCACTAAAGCGCTGGCTCCGAAACGGAATAAATCAGCTGTCATCCAGTCTGAACCTAATGTTTCTTTAACCATACATAAATACTGAATCGCCTGCTTCGCCGTTCTGATTCCGCCCGCAGGCTTCATTCCGATTTTTTTACCGGTACGGCGGTGGTGATCAGCAAT
>JAJFMT010000063.1 GCA_020696855.1 Pseudobdellovibrio sp. | reverse complement strand
TTTTCTAAAACCAGGTGAATCGTTTCGTATGAATTTAAAATCAGACGGGGAATGTTCAGCGTGTTGGCGATATCGACCTGGTGACCTGAAAACTGAAGCTGTTCAGCTAAAATACAAACCGTTTGATCGGCCATCGGTTCTATTGCTTTCGGGCGGGAGTACAACAAAACCTGGCTCATGCTAATCCATCTTCAATCCGAACGCTTTATAAATGCGGTCTAAGTTTTTGCGGTTAGCGTCCGGAATTTTCATGTTTGGCAGTTCCGACGGCTTGACCCACTTGAGGTTGATGTGGTGTTTGGTTTTAGGTTCACCCTTCCAAAAAAGAATTTCGTAAAATAAAATAATAATTCCTACATCGCTGTAAGAATGAGTGCAGGCGATTTTCAGCTCACCGACTTCTGCAACGATGCCCAGCTCTTCATTCAGTTCGCGTGCAAGAGCCTGTTCGGGAGATTCTCCTAATTCAATTTTGCCGCCCGGGAATTCCCAAAGGCCTGCCAGCGTGTGATTTTCAGGACGCTGACCAACTAAAATTAAATTATCTTTTTTGATTAAACCGGCAGAAACGGGGATCCAATTTTTTTTCACGCGGGTTTTCTGTGGTCGCGCACCATCATGAGGGGAAGCTTTAACTGCGTTGGAGTTTTGGCTGCTCATGTGCTGCGGTTTCAACCTTTCTGAAAAAATCCAGGCCTGAAAAGACGAGGGTTGTATAAACCTCCACCAAATCAGCGCCAATGCTTATCCTTTCAAAAACATCATCGGTTGTCATCACTCCGCCCACTGAAATAAGCAATTTTTTCGCTTTTTCGCTGCCTAAGTGGCTGATAGCGGTTTGAAGTGCTATTTTTGACAGCGTTGCCACGGGTTTTCCGGAAAGTCCGCCCTCTGAAGAGAACTGTTTCTTTGTCTGACGTGACAAAGTTGTGTTTGTAAGTACGAATCCATCAACTTCATTTTGAACAGAGACGTCGATAATTCGTTTTAAATCATCGGGATCCATATCGGGGCTCAGCTTCAATAAGATCGGCTTGTCGCTTCCCAGTTCTGCCTTGGTCGCGGCGATGGGCTTTAAGAAGGCCTCAAGCGAATCGCGGTTGGCTAAATCGCGCAGGCCTTTTGTGTTCGGGCTGCTTATGTTAACAACAAACGCATCCGCGACTTCGTTGAACTTACCGATTAAGTAAACATAATCATTTGCGGCAAACTCATTCAGCGTATGGCGGTTCTTTCCGATGTTCACAAAAACAGGAAGCTGCGATTCACCTTTAAAATTTCTCAAATTATAAAAAACTTCTTCCGCACCATGAGAAGGAAAACCCATCTTATTCCAAAGGGCTTCGTCTTCAATGCTTCGGTCAAAAATTTTTCCGGGGTTCGCCTTTTGCGGAAGCGGGCAGACTGTTCCCACTTCAATGAAGCCGCAACCTAAACGCTCCCATGCCTCTAAGTTAGAGCCGTTCTTGTCGACTCCGCCGGCGAGGCCCAGACGGTTTTTAAATTGAATGTTCTTCCAAAAAAAAGAACTCCACTCGGGAGTTCTTTTTTCGTGAAACATAGAAAGTAATTGTACACCCAGAGGGCTTAAGTCATGTGCCAGTTTCGGTGGTAACAAAAGCCAGGGTTTCATCAAGCAGCGATTACCGAGGATACAGACCGCGAAGTAGCATCGCTTTTTCTAAACGGCTGATAGAGGCCGCCATAGCTGCCGTCCGCATGTCGATGTTTTTTTCTTGCTTGAATTTATAAACGTTGTCGAACGCTTTCAGGATAACACCTTTAAGCTTCGCATCCACATCCTGCTCTTCCCAGAAGAAAGACATGATGTCCTGTACCCATTCAAAGTAAGAAACGATAACACCGCCGCCGTTCGCAATAACGTCAGGAGCAATGAAGATTCCGCGTTTATCTAAAATTTTTGTAGCGGCATTTGTTAAAGGTCCGTTCGCGCCCTCTACGATAATTTTAGTTTTAATTTTTTCTGCGTTGTGTGTGTCGATCTGATTTTCTAAAGCACACGGTAACAGAGCATCACATTCAACTTCTAACAATTGTGAGTTAGAAAGCGGTTGTGTGTTCGGGAAGTTTTTAACTCCGCCGGTTTGTTTCACGTACTTGATTAATTCAGGAACGTTTAAGCCATCACCGTTGAAGATACCGCCTGATACGTCGCTGACGGCGACGATACGCGCCCCGCGCTCGTAAGCAAACTTCGCAGCAAACGAACCCACGTTACCGAAACCCTGAATCACAATGCGTGATCCGGCCATTTTCATTTGGTTCATTTCCATCGCACGTTCACACACGTAAATAACGCCAAGGCCTGTAGCATGATTACGGCCTAATGAGCCGCCGATCTCTACAGGTTTACCTGTAACAACACCCGGCTGTGCGTAGCCGCCTTGCTCGTTCGAGTAAGTGTCCATGAACCACGCCATCGTTTGCGGGTCTGTTCCAACATCAGGAGCAGGGATATCTTTGTTCGGTCCGACGAAAGCAGAAATTTCAGAAGTGTAACGGCGGGTAAGACCTTGTTTTTCAGCGCGTGATAACTGCGTCGGGTCTACACAAACGCCGCCTTTAGCTCCGCCCAGCGGCAAACCTAAAACCGAGTTTTTAAAAGTCATCAACGCTGCAAGACCTACCACTTCAGCCAAGTCTACGTTTTGGTGATAACGAATACCGCCTTTGTACGGGCCAAGTGTTGAATTGTACTGAACGCGGTAGCCGGTAAAAACTTTTACGGATTGATCATCCATTCGAACAGGCACACTCACAGTTAAGCAACGGCGAGGACGGCGAAGACGTTCAGCGATGTTCGGATCGCAGTTAATAACTTTCGCAGCTTCATTGAAGTTTTGAATAGCATTTAAAAATAAAGGTCCGTTTAAATGAGCTTCATTGCTGGCTGGAAGATTGTCGTGAACAGACATAAAAACTCCTTAAGTTTTGAATGGAAAGAGTGTAAAAAACTGCCTATGAAAAGCCAAGTAAAAGTATTTTGTTGTCTAGCGCTATTCGTATGCACTGCTGTTGCGGAGACGAATTGGGAGGCTCTTTCGACGCCACGAATGGAGATTCTGAATTATTCCTCAGCACAAGGGCCTGTTCTGGTGTCACATTTTCCGTTCTTTATCGATTTCGGACGCAAGATCTGGGGCTGGAATCCTCGCAATGAGCCTAAAAACCAGTCAGATAAAGTCTACATAAAGCCTCGCCTTCCCATTAACGAAACAATGGAAAACCTGTTCGTTGATTTCGATGTTTCTCATACGAAGCACTTCAGAAAAGTACTATTTCGCCCGAAGCCTGATTTAGTTTTTCGCGGCCTCTTCGGAATTCATGATTTCGATAAAAAAAGACCGCTGGTCATTTTGCGGTTAGGAATTCACGGCAACATCGATGAATTCATTGCTGAGCGATTTATCGGTAAAGCGCTATATGAAGACCTTGATGCCAATATTTTGGTGTTAGAAAGTTTAACCAGCCACGGCTTTATTTCGTCGAACGAAAAAATTTCTTTCGGGGGAGTCGATGAGGGCCTTCATACTTTTTTCGCGCTGAAAGAAATTGAAAAAACACCGCTGAAAAACTTTATTTCGTCACAGCACATTGTGGCTGTCAGCATGGGCGGTAACGGTGCCTTTGTTACAGCATTGATGGATCAGGTTAATGGCCGGCATTTGAAATCAATTGTCGAGTTTTGCCCGCTGATCAATATTGAAGAAACGATTAATCAGCAGCATAAGTCAGGCCTTGGCCCCGTACTGGTAGATTTGTGGAACGTGCGCCGCCTGCATTCACTGATTGACCGCTACCGGTCAGAGCCGGATGTCAAAGACTGGTGGAAGAGTGCGCTGGATTTAAAACCGAAGTTCACGCCGACCGTTTTACATTTAATCAACAAAGAAAGAGCCGAGCCGCTTTTAACCGTCACTGACTTAAACGGGCTTTTTCCGGGCTTGAAGTGGCCAAAAGGTTTTGACGAGCATTTGCGAAAATCAAATTCGCTTTTTCACTTGAATGATTTTTGGCCGTGGTACCAGGGTGTGAAAACACCGGTAACCATTTACACAACTCCGAAAGACCCGCTGGTGCCGAATGAAATTAACGCCGAAAAAATTTTCAAAGGAGTTCAGCCCGGAGACTTTTCTTCGTTGAAATTCCGCCGGCTTGAAAAGTCGACTCACTGCGGGTTAGCATCGGTTTATCAGTGGGACTACATTGTGAACTTGTTGAAAGACGGGCTGGAGTTATAGACAGCCGGTTAAACGAGCTGACTCTTCCAATACGAAGATTTTTCCGCAAGTGTTTCGACGTATCCGCCGACATCAGCCTTAAGATTATCAGGTAACTTTGCAAACGGTTTAATGTGCTCGTCCGGGACATAACGAAATGTAAAATTTATTCTTCTCGTTTGAAAATCTCCCGTATTGAGGTTTTCAAAGAGACCGCCTTTTTCTTCAACTCGTTGTACGCGGTGAAACAACTGCTTTTTAAATTTATCGCCGCCGAAGATTTGCAGTGAGCTGTCATCAAGCCACTGTTGAAGCACAACTTCGCTTTTTGCGGATTTGCCCGCGCTTTTCACGAACTGAAACAGCGCGCGTTCTCCGAATGAAACCGAAGCTACAGGTCCCGGTTCGAAATCCTTGTGCTCGCCGACGCGCGCACAATCAGTGTAAGTGCCATTCACATTTTTATTGCCGTAATAATTTATCAGGCATGTATTGAGGTGCCACTTGTCGGGAACATCTTTCGGCGAAAACTTCTGATGAACCATCTGTTCGATTTCGTAAACCATTCGCTGCATGACTTGCGGATACTCTTCACCCAGCACGCAGCGGTTATGCAAACCCTGAGGAGGATGGTAGTAATTCAAGCAGGCGAACTGCCAGTTACCAAGCCAGTAAACCGGCCGCAAGAGTTCGCGGTTCGGTTCACCTGCAGGCGGAGGGTTTGAATTTGAAAAGCGCATCTCCCAGATGGGATGCAATGTGCTTAAGTACTTTAAAATCTCACTTTTTTGGTTTTTAGAGACGTAATTGGGCAAATAAATGAGGTTTTGATATTGCGACAGATTTCGCATATAGTGACCATGCTATAGGAGATGTTCCCATGTCAAACGTCATTCAGGCACTGAAGGTCGATTCAAAGGTTCGTCAGTCACTTACTGAAAAAGTTACTCTGTTCAAAGGAAAAAAAGTCCTGGTTGTCGGAGACGTCGGTGTTGATGAATACATTATGGGAGCCGTCAAACGTATCAGCCCTGAGGCGCCGGTTCCTGTTTTAGAAGTCGAAGGTGAAGATAAACGTTTAGGCTTAGCAGCCAATGTGGCCCAGAACGTTGTCAGCATGGGTGGCCATGTAAAATTAATTTCTGTTATCGGCTCTGATACGGGTGCAGAGATTCTGCAAAACTTATTACAGTCTTCAGGAGTCAGCTTCGAATATTTAGTTAAAGACTTACAGCGCCCGACTACGCGTAAAACCCGTGTTATGACAGGGCAACATCACCTTGTGCGCGTAGATCATGAAGTGCGCCGAAGTCTTTCTGCCGAGAGCGAAACAAAGTTGCTTTCGGTTTTAGAAAAAAATCTGCCGGATGTCGACATTGTTGTTCTTGAAGATTACGCAAAAGGTTTGTTGTCACAGTCACTTGTAGAAAAAATTCTGGTTTTAGCTCAAAAGTACAAAAAGTTTGTGATGGTCGATCCGCACCAGACTAAAATTGCTAATTTTTACAAGGGCGTTGATCTTATTAAGCCGAATTACAACGAGGCTTTGGCTTTAACTCAGGTTCATGAAGATCACATTGAAGATCCTTCTGAACGGGTTCTACATGTGGGCCGCACGTTACAAAAAATGACGGGCGCAAAACAGGTCGTGTTAACGCAAGGAAAAGACGGGATGACGATCTTTTCGCAGAACGATGTCACGCAAGTTCCGACGTTCGCGAAGAAAGTCTTCGACGTTACAGGCGCGGGTGATACGGTTATCGCCGCGTTAGCTTTAGGAGTAGCGGCAGGCCTTCCACTGGGCGAAGCGTGCATGATCGCCAATTTCGCTGCCGGAGTTGTCGTAGCTAAAGTCGGTTGCGTGCCGTGCAGCTTCGACGAGTTGGTCGACTCGATTCAGCACCTCGGCCAATAACCCTCTGTTTGTAGGAATTTCATTCTCCGTCAGCTGTTTGAACCTAAAGAAATCCGCTCAGGGCAAAGTAAACGCCCCTAGAGGGAAAAGCCCTTTACTTTCAAGCACCTATTTCATATAACGACCCCTCATCTGTTAGAACATTTGATGAACAATAATAAATGGGAATTAACCCAACTGCTGTAGCAAGCAGAGATGGCTCAAACTCTTAAAAGTTTAGCCACAAAAGGAGCCAAAGATGCAAAACCTTGAAACGGCGACGCCTGTCGCGACGACTTCAGAAAACTCTGAAAACGCAACAACCACAAAAAAATTTGAACCACTTAATTTTTATTCCTTCACACTGGAAGGCTTAGAAAAATTTTTAAAACAGTACGGTAAAGAAAAATTCCGTGCGCAGCAGATCTTTAAATGGGTTTACGAACAACGCGTGACTGATTTCGATCAGATGCTGAACTTATCGAAAGATCTAAGATCAGAATTAAAAAATCTGATCACGTTCAATCTTCCGCCGATTATCAAGCACTTGGTCAGTGTCGACGGCACTCAGAAATTTTTATTTGATGTTCGCGACGGTAACTCGATTGAAGCCGTTGTGATTCCATCTGATGACCGCCTGACACTTTGTGTGTCTTCTGAAATCGGCTGTAATATGGCCTGCCAGTTTTGTTTTACCGGAAAGCAAAAATTAAAACGCCGTCTTGAAACATCTGAAATTGTCGGCCAGTTTATGCAGGTTCAGGATATCTTAAATAAATCCGGCCTGAAGCTTTCGAACATCGTATTTATGGGAATGGGCGAACCACTGGATAACTGTGAAGCGGTCTTCGGTGCAATTGATGTGATCCATTCTCCTTGGGGTGTTAATTTATCCCGCAAAAAAATCACGGTATCCACTTCAGGGTTAATTCCTGAAATGTGGCGGGTGGCCGACGCGAAAGTACGTTTAGCTGTCAGCTTAAACGGGTACAACGACGAAGTGCGCAGTCTGGTCATGCCGATCAACAAAAAATACCCGCTGGCGGATTTACTGGAAGAGTGCAAACGCTACTACCGTGCCACCGGCGACAAAATCACAATGGAGTACGTGCTTCTTAAAGGCGTAACGGATCAGTTGGATCATGCAAAACAACTGGTGAAGTTACTGAGAGACGTCCCATGCAAAATTAATTTGATTCCTTTCAATGAGCATCCGGGTTCTGGTTTTGAAAGACCAAGTGACGAAACGGTTCAGGCGTTTCATACGGAGTGTATGCGGTTGGGAGCCCAAGTGTTGTTAAGACGAACCATGGGCCGCGATATCTACGCTGCCTGCGGCCAGCTAACAACAAAAGTAAACCGCCCTGAAACAATGGATATTTCAAATTCTAAAATCGGAGGAACAAATGCGCGAAGTTTTAGTAGTGGGCAGCCTGGCCTATGATTCGGTAAAGACACCATCGGGAAAAGCAGAAAAATCTTTAGGCGGATCAGCGAACTACTTCTCTCTGGCAGCAAGTTTGTTTGCACCGGTTCGTGTTGTGGGCGTGGTCGGCGAAGACTATCAGCCGCAAGACAAAGAGATTTTATTAAACCGCAAAGTTTGCCTTGATGGGCTTCAGACTGTTCCGGGTAAAACCTTCCACTGGGAAGGCACTTACGAACACAATCTGAATGAAGCGGTGACGTTAAAAACTGAATTAAACGTGTTTGCTCATTTCAATCCGAAGCTTCCGAATCACTACCAGGATTCTTCTTATGTTTTTCTGGCTAACATTGACCCGACTTTGCAGCTTGAAGTTTTATCGCAGGTTAAAAAGCCGTTGTTCGTCGGCATGGACTCAATGAACTTCTGGATCAACTCAAAGCAGGATGAACTTTTAAAAGTTTTCAAAAAAGTCGACATCGTTTTCATGAACGAAGCTGAAGCTAAAATGCTCACTCAAACTGACAATGGCGTTCGCGCTATTAAAAATGTTTCTGAACTGGGCCCGAAATATGTCGTCGTTAAAAAAGGCGAGTACGGTGCAACGATCTATTCTAAAGCTCATGGTTTTTACCAGGTGCCGGCCCTTCCGGTTGAAAACGTCGTAGACCCGACAGGTGCTGGTGACAGCTTCGCCGGCGGTTTCTTCGGGACCTTGGCGTCAAGAACTTCGTCTTCAGAGGTGCCTTCATGGACCGATCTGAAACAGGCAGCACTGGCCGGTACGGTTTTATCAAGTCAAACCATTCAGGACTTTAGTATGAAGGCATTGGTCAAAGTCGATAAGCCGGCTTTTGATTCACACCTTCACCAGCTCAAAGGTATGATTAACTGAGGCCGTTTCTAGCCTCTTGGTTGTATAAGACAAGCCCTCTGGCCTGGACTTTAGTTCGTGTCTAAACCAGAGTTAAATATTTAAAAATACTCAGTATTTCTATTAAGTATTTCGGGCTCAAATCCGATATTTAACTATATGAGTGGCTTGAAAAAGAAAACCCCTGCAGAAGAGCTGATTGAATCTTTACTTCAAGATGTTGGGGACGATTCAGAAAACGCGTCATCAGAAACACCTTCTGAAGAAGAAGGTTTTGCGATCGACAGCGGCGACGGTGAAAAAACCGAAATCGATACGGGCGAAGAGCTCGATGAAGCTACTATTCAGGCGTTCTTAAATCCTGATAATAAAAAAACAGCCATTACAACAATCGCTCAGGCTGATAAGACCAATAACTTTGATGCGACTAATTTAAAAACAACACTGGCTGTTGTTGATGATAAAACTCAGAAGATCGGTGAAAAGACGGCAGCGTTAAAGCTGGATGAAACTGAATTACCGAATATTCCTTCTGTTATCGGCGGCTTAACCGCTAAAAATTTAAATGATAATCCTGAAGATCTGTTTCCGGTTTCTGACAGCATGGTCACAAAACGTATTGAATCAAAAACAAATGCGGGTGGCGGATTCAAGCTGGAAATCCCGAGCCGTCCTGAAGACAACTTCGGTGATGGTGAAAAAACGGTGGCTGTTGCCGGTTATCAGAGAAATAACGATGAAGACTATGGTGACCGTGTAAAAGTAAGCGTGGGTCAGAACCGTCCTGCGACTTCGGGTTATGCCGTGTGGGGTTCTTCAGGTTCTGCTGAATCTAATCTGGCACAAGCGGATAATTTAAGAATTGCTCAGGAAAAAATTCTTGAACTTGAGTCTGAAAACGAAAAACTTCGTTTACAAAACGAAGAGCTGATGTCGGCTTCAGAAATCATTAAAGAGCGCTCTGATTTATTGTCAGCTCAATTAAGTGAATATAAAAACGACCGTGATAATTTAGAAGAGTCATTTAAAAATGAAATCGTACTTCTGAAGAATCACTTAAGCAAAAAAGACGGCGAGTTACAGAAGGCTTCTATGAAGTCTGATGAGCTTGAGTCACGACTTAAATTCGACATGAAGAAGATCCGTGTACGTGAGCGTGAGCTTGAAAACAGGCTTGAACTTATTCGTGCAGAGAAAAATGCCATCGTTAAAAACAAAGACGAGCAAATTCTCGATTTACGAAGAAAGATGGATGTTCTTCAGATGGAAGTGGAAAGCTACCGTCAGAAGTGCGTCGAGCTTAATAAGTTAATTGAAACTAACCAAGAGTCATTTAAACGAACAACTCGGGCTTTACGTCTTGCTATGGCGAACTTGGAACTCCAGGAAGAAAATAAAGTACCGATGAAAAAAGCTGAGTAAAGATTATGTCTGAGCTCATACCACCGTCGCCGGCTACTAAAAAAATCAAGCTTGTTCTCAGTGATTTACACCTGGGAAAAGGCCGGCAATTAGATGATGGCAGTCTGAACTCGTTAGAGGAATTCTACTACGCAGAAAAGCTCGTGGAATTCATCCAGTATTACTCTTCAGGCGCGTACCGCGATTACAGTGTAGAAATCATCATTAACGGCGACTTCTTAAATTTTATTTCTGTTGATTACCGCGGGCACTTTTTAACGGTCGTAACCGAATCTATTGCTCTTGAAATGCTGAAGTCGGTTATTAAAGGCCACATTCCGGTCTTTAAAGCGATGGGAGAATTTCTTTCGCAACCGAACCGAAAAATCACTTACGTCATCGGAAACCACGATCAAGCGATGATGTTTCAGGCGTGCCGCGACCATTTAGACCAGGTTGTCGGTTATCCTCTTCAATATAAAAATATTATTTATTTTTTTGACGGTGTTCACATCGAGCACGGTCACATGCACGAAGCCGCTAACCGGGTTGACCCGAAAAAGTTTTTTCTTAAACAAGGGCTGCCGGAACCGATTCTGAATTTGCCATGGGGATCTCACTTTTTTGTGGAGCTTGTTCTTAAGGTAAAAGAAAAATACCCGCACGTTGATAAAGTACGCCCATTCGGAAAACTTGTGGGCTGGACATTCATTAATGAGCCGTTTTTATTCGTAGGTGCAATGGGGTCTCTGGCGAAGTATGTTTACAAAAGCATCTTTAACACTGAAGCTAAATTCCGCTGGAGCTTTAAAAAGTTGTTTAAAATCTTTTTCGAGAACGCGGTGTATCCTGACCTCAGTACAGCTGCTAAAAAAATACTCGTCGATTCGCGGGTGCACACAGTGATATTTGGCCACACTCATGTTTATGAATACCGCCAGTGGAGTGCGCAAAAAGAATATTTTAATACAGGCACTTGGACTGAGCTGACCTCACTTGATGTGGGATCGCTCGGAAAAATAACAAAGTTAACTTATGTTTTGCTGGACTATGCGGACCAGGACACTCGACCTAGGGGTAGGCTGAAAGAGTGGAAGGGTTTTCACAGGATCGAGGAAGATGTTGCAGTTGCATAGAGAACTTGAACGGACTTTGTATTTCGTTCATAATACCCAAGTAGGAGCGTTTGATTTAGATGTCTGAAGTTTCTGACAAAACCAGTATTATTTCGACTGAGACTTTCAAGGGAAAGTTGAAAGCCGCTGACGACGCGCCTCCGGCGATTGTTGTGTTGGTTGGCCCGGTCGGTTACGTCGGAAAACAGTGGTTGATCACCCGCAATGACATGACAATCGGGCGCTCTGTTGAAGCAGAAGTTTATATTTCGGATTCGTCTTTAAGCCGTTCACATGCAAAGTTTGAAGTCAGCGCTAACGACATTTTTATTATCGATTTAGGTTCCACTAATAAGACGATCGTTAACGGTGCGGTACTGCCGCAGATGACTAAGCGCAAGCTTTTCAATAACGATCAGATTAAAATCGGTAACATCATTTTGAAGTTCCTTGAAAAAGGAAATCTTGAATCGATCACGAATCAGCAGGTCTTTGAAAAAGCGCAAAAAGACGCTTTAACCGGTGCTTTCAGTAAAGGGGCTTTGTTAGAAAAGGGCCCTGAAGCCGTGAAGCGCGCAGAAGTATTGGGCGAACCGCTTTCTGTTATTACTTACGATATTGATCATTTTAAAAAGATAAACGATACCCTCGGTCACCCGGGCGGTGATTACGTATTAAAAGAGCTCGGTCAGTTGATGCATGCGAAGCTTGTTCGTGCGAACGATTACTTTGCACGTTTCGGCGGTGAAGAGTTTGTTGTCATTCTTCAGGCGACAACATTAAAGACAGCGCAAGAAGTGGCAGAGCGCATTCGTTCAACGGTTGAAGCGCATCCGTTTGTGTTCGAAGGCAAAAAAATAAAAGTGACTATTTCTATTGGAGTCTCTTCGATTATCCAAAACGATAACTGGGAGAAGATCTACAACCGTGCCGATCAGGCACTTTATCAAAGTAAGCAGTCCGGGCGAAATAAGGTTACAGTGGCGGCTTAGACCATGGACACGAACCTGGCTGCTGTCCATAAAAATGAAGCTTATCAAATTCTGAGCCGAATATCCTCAAAGCGAGTCGAGATTCATTTAAAAGAGCAGGACAGCGACCGCATTGTAAAGACAACTCTTTATAAGAATACGGCGCGCAAGCAATTTTACGTCGAAAATAAAAAGCTCAGCTTTGATAAGAACAATGTCGTTACCTTTAAAATTATAATCGACCAGAAACTTTTCTTTCTAAAAACCACAGTCCGAAAAGGCAAAGAAGAATATTACTTCGAAAACTTCGATCACATGTTTGAATTGGTGAGAAGAAAGAAACCCCGCTATTTAATACCGGAGCACTGGGCACAGGTTTCGAAGATAAACGCGGTCGATGCTCCGGTGGATTTAAAATCTCCCGCGACTATATTAGATATGTCACGCACGGGAATGCGTTTATTCGTTCGCGCCGACTTGCCCCGCTACCAGAAGAATCAAACAGTGAACTTATACTTTAAAATATATAGACGTGCGGAGATTCTGGTTAAGAGCAAAATCATTTATGTGCAAAATGACCCCGACGGCGGTGCACCGATTTTAGGATTGGAATTTTCAGATAATTCAATACTCATAGGTAACAAAATTCAGAATGTTTGCGATGACTTAGCCTTTTATTGGACTTCTGAAATGGACCTTCAACATAAGTAAGTCTAATAGTCAGTATTAGCAAAATCTTAAAAAACTCAATAAAATCACACATTTAGGGCCATTTTGCTCTTGCTTAATTGGCGCACGTATTGCTATTACTTATATCAAGGTGATCAAATGGAACTGGATGGGGGCCCAGTTCACCCACCATGTAACAAAGACAAAAACATTAACCGAAAAAGGCAGGGGGGCTGTCTAATGAAAAGAGAAAACGATCAAGATCTCAAAACTGACTTAGAACTGATCGGCGAAGTACGGAAAGGAAATCGTTCTTCATTCTCAGAACTCGTGAAACGACATCAAAGAGGAATGCTGCGGTTGAGTATGAGGTTTATGAAAGACATGGATCTGGCGCAAGATGTAGTGCAAGATTCCTTCATCAAGGCTTATGAAAAGCTGAACTTGTTCGAAGGACGCGCCAGTTTTAAAAGCTGGTTATATCAAATCACCGTAAATACCGCCCGTAATAAGTTGCGTGAAAACCGATATGATTTTTCAAATATCGATGACGTTCACTTAAGTGTTTCTGCAACTGCAGAAAACGGAATGGTACACGCTGCTGTTAGCGAAATTATCCAAACTGAAGTTGACCGACTGCCATTCAAGCAAAAGACCGCTCTTGTCTTAAGAGTATATGAAGACATGAGCTTTGCTGAAATTGCTGAAGTCATGGAGTGCCCGTATGACACAGCTAAGGCTAACTACAGGCACGCTTTATTAAAACTGAAGGAGACCTTCGAGACTCAAAGCGAGTTAAGAAAGTGGACTGAAGATGTAGGTGGGTTTTTTATGGAAATGAACGCTAAATTCGCGGAGGCAGAATGAAAGAAACGAATTCTATGAAGGAAGCATTGTTAATCAGGAAGATGAAAGCCGAAGATCCGGTTGAGCTGCCGATGGACGAAATGTTCTTCGATAAATTACATGACAAAATTATGGCCTCTGTTGAAAAGACGGAGATTAAGCCCGTAAGCAAATGGGAAAAGACGTGGGTGTTTCTCGACCGCAAAACCGCCTGGCGCGCAAAAGCCAGGAAGGCGGTGAAATTGAGCATCGCCGCCGTAACAATGACGATTGGTTTAAGTATATTGAATCTCAGCGTGAACTTTTACCAACAGGCTCAGTATGTCAGAGAAGATATTAACAAACAGTCCATAATCGAAGCGGCTGAAAAAAATCCTGCTGCTTGGTCCGAGCTCATGACTTATCAGAATGAAAATGATTTTTATTCTGAAATATTAAGTCAAAGAGACATCGCCACTTTTTCAGAGGTGGACCAGGTTTTATCGCAGTCTTTATAGCCCTCACGTAGTTCATCAACCTGCAACGCCTCGGAAACGGATGTCCGGGCAAGCCAGGAACTCTCCCGCGATACGCACTTCAGATCA
>JAJFMT010000004.1 GCA_020696855.1 Pseudobdellovibrio sp. | reverse complement strand
ACGGAGTCAGGAATCGGTACTTCCGTAAACTCGTGGTCAGTGGCGCTTTTCCAGATATAAGCTTTTTTAGTGATAAGATCGACAACACCCTGAAGCTGATCTTCAGCGCCGATCGGAATTTGTACTTTGATGGGATGAGCTTCTAATTTTTCACGGATGGTTCCGACACTCATTTCGAAGTCGGCACCTACGCGGTCCATTTTATTAATAAAACAAATGCGCGGAACTTTGTATTTGTTCGCCTGGCGCCAGACAGTTTCAGACTGTGGCTCAACACCGTTAACGGCATCAAACACCGCAATTGCACCATCGAGAACGCGCAATGAACGCTCTACCTCGATCGTGAAATCCACGTGCCCGGGAGTATCGATAATATTTAATCTGCAGTTTTTCCAGAAAGCAGTCGTAGCAGCTGAGGTAATAGTAATACCGCGCTCTTGCTCTTGCGGCATCCAGTCCATTGTGGCAGCGCCATCATGAACTTCGCCGATCTTATGACTTTTTCCAGTGTAGAAGAGAATTCGTTCGGTGGTTGTCGTTTTACCGGCATCGATGTGAGCCATGATGCCGATATTACGGGTGAACTTGAGGTCAGCTTCAGATTTGACAGTATTTGCTGACATCTAAATTTTTGATTACCAGTTGTAGTGCGCAAATGCCTTGTTAGATTCAGCCATTTTGTGCACGTCTTCTTTTTTCTTAATAGCGTTACCACGGTTGTTGTAAGCATCAAGTAATTCACCTGCTAAACGTTTAGAGAAATCTTTCTCTCCACGTGCACGTGAGTACTCAACTAACCAGCGCATAGCTAAAGCTAAACGGCGAGTTGGGCGTACATCAACTGGAACTTGGTAAGTTGCTCCACCTACGCGGCGTGAACGAACTTCGATAGAAGGTTTAACGTTTTCCAAAGCTTTTTTCATAACGTTAACTGATTCTTCACCTTGAACTTTTCCGTTAAGCTCTTCTAAAGCTCCGTAGAAAAGTTTCTGAGCTGTAGATTTTTGACCACGCTCCATGATTTTATTGATGAATTTAGCAATAACGATATCTTTGTAAACCGGATCAGGGATAATTTCTCTTTTAAATGTGCGATTACGACGTGACATATTCTAATCCTCAATTATTTCTTAGGTTTTTTAGCGCCGTATTTAGAGCGGCTTCTTAAACGACCGTTAACACCTTGTAAATCCAGTGTTCCACGGATGATGTGGTAACGAACACCTGGTAAATCTTTCACACGACCACCACGAATCATAACAACGCTATGTTCTTGGAGGTTGTGACCGATACCCGGGATGTAAGAGATCACTTCAAAACCATTAGATAAACGAACTTTAGCTACTTTACGTAAAGCTGAATTCGGTTTTTTTGGAGTAGTTGTATACACGCGAGTGCAAACGCCGCGTTTTTGCGGGCATTTAGCTAGAGCAGGCGATTTCGTTTGGTTCTTTTGAACGCTACGCTCTTTCTTGATCAACTGGTTAATTGTAGGCACTTGTTCCTCTTTCTTCAAAATTAAACAGCCAAAACCCAAATAAAGGACTTCAAGCTATTTAAGCAGTCCGACAAATTAACGATAACACTAAGTATCGTCAAGTTTTTTCGTCAAACTGTGGGGGTCTCACTCTTTATGACCCCCATGTTTACTGTTTTCGCAGGCTTAGCCACCCATTGGCAAAGCTGCTGATTCCATTTCTTCATCCTCTGTCACAACCACTTTCCAACGTTTATAAGACGTCAGACCAGTTCCGGCAGGGATTAAACGACCCATAATAATGTTTTCTTTTAAGCCGCGTAAGTAATCTGTTTTCGAGTTAATCGCTGCTTCCGTAAGAACTTTTGTAGTCTCTTGGAATGAAGCGGCCGAAATCCAGCTCTCAGTGCTTAAAGAAACCTTCGTGATACCTAAAAGTAACGGCTTCGCAGTTGCGATTTGGCCGCCCTCTTTCAGTACGCGCTCGTTTTCTTCGTTGAACGTTGTACGTTCAGTTTGTTCACCGGCTAAGAAGCGAGTGTCGCCACCGTCGATGATTTCAACTTTACGTAACATCTGACGAACAATAACTTCAACGTGCTTATCATTGATACCCACACCTTGTAAGCGGTAAACTTCCTGAACTTCGTTCACTAAGTACGCTGACAATGCGTTAGCACCAAGAACTGCAAGAACGTCATGCGGATTGGTAGGACCATCCATTAACGCCTCACCGGCTCTTACGAACTCACCTTCACGAACCGCTACGTGTTTACCTTTTGGAATCAAGTATTCACGCTGCTCTCCGATTTCAGGAGTTACGATTACACGCTGTTTACCTTTAACGTCTTTACCGAAAGTTACATAACCATCGATCTCAGAGATGATAGCTGCTTCTTTTGGTTTACGAGCTTCAAATAATTCAGCAACGCGCGGAAGACCGCCCGTGATATCTTTCGTTTTCGAAGTTTCACGGTGCATTTTCGCAATAACATCACCCGCAGATACTTCCTGACCGTCAGTTACAAGTAACTGAGCGCCCACCGGAAGGATGTAACGAGCCGGAATCTCACGACCCGGAAGATTTAAGATTTTACCGTTCGCATCTTGCATTAACAAAGTTGGCTTCGTTTCAGAAGATTTTGATTCAGTAATAACTTTCGTTGCGAAACCTGTAACAGGGTCGACCTGCTCTGCCATTGTCTGACCTTCAACGATATCCTGGAATACAACTTTCGCTGTAACCTCAGAGATGATCGGATTCGTGTACGGATCCCATTCAGCAACTGTTGCGCCTTTTGGAACTGTGTCGCCTTCGTTGTAGCTCAACACTGTACCGTATACTAATTTGAAGTTTTCACGCTCACGGCCTGTTTCATCGATCACTAAAGCCTGACCGTTACGATTCATAACAGTCAATTTACCGTTACGGTTTTTAACTGCCTGAACGTTTACAAGTTTCAATTTACCTTCGTAACGAGTTGTATGAACAGATTGCTCAACTGAACGGGAAGCGGCACCACCTAAGTGGAACGTTCTCATCGTTAACTGAGTACCCGGCTCACCGATTGACTGAGCGGCAATGATACCTACTGTTTCACCTAAGTTAACAGTCGCACCACGTGCTAAGTCACGGCCGTAACACTTAACGCAAACGCCGCGAGACGCTTTACAAGTAAGTGCTGAACGGATTGTTACTTTCTCGATACCAAGATCATCAATTTTCTTAACTGCGGTTTCATCGATCTCGCTGTTTGCTTTTACAAG
The DNA here is from genome assembly GCA_020696855.1 of Pseudobdellovibrio sp. Classification (GTDB taxonomy): domain Bacteria; phylum Bdellovibrionota; class Bdellovibrionia; order Bdellovibrionales; family Bdellovibrionaceae; genus Pseudobdellovibrio. Next base: position 53,929 of record JAJFMT010000004.1, on the reverse strand, counting down.
AACAGCATTGTTAGTCGGATCAACGATGTCATGTAACGGCGTACGACCTAAAATACGGTCGCCGATACCTTGGATAATTTCGCCCGCTTCGTAAACCGGAACGATATCCAGACCTTCGTTAATTCCGCAATCAACTTCAGAAACAACTACGTCCTGAGCCACGTCAACTAAACGACGTGTTAAGTAACCAGAGTTCGCTGTTTTAAGAGCGGTATCGGCCAAACCTTTACGCGCACCGTGAGTTGAAATGAAGTACTGAAGAACCGTTAAACCTTCACGGAAGTTAGCCGTGATCGGTGTTTCGATGATTTCGCCCGATGGTTTCGCCATCAGACCACGCATACCACCTAACTGACGTAACTGATTGAAGGAACCGCGGGCTCCTGAGTCAGCCATGACGTAGATTGGATTGAATGAAGGACCGACGATTTCTTTACCATCAACCAAGAATTTTTGTTTCTCGATTTGTCCCATCATTTCTTTAGCCACTTTATCTGAAGTTTGTGCCCAGATATCCACGACTTTATTGTAGCGCTCACCGTCTGTGATCAGACCTTCATCATACTGCTGTTGAATTTCTTCAACTTGTTTTTCAGCATCTGAAATCATGCCGGCTTTAGAAGCCGGGATAATCATGTCATCAACTGAAATTGAAAGACCGGCAACAGTTGAGTATTTGAAACCTAACTGCATAATTTGGTCAGCCAAGATACAAGTCGCTTTCGCACCAGCGTGACGGAAGGTTGTATCGATCAATGCTGCGATAGCTTTTTTAGACATCACGGTATTGATTGCAGAAAATGGAACTTCTTTAGGAACCGCGTCTGAAAGAATCGCGCGTCCAACAGAAGTTTCTTCTAATTTACCTTTAATTTTTACTTTACAAGCCGCTTGAATGTCAGACATTCCCGCTTCGTATGCGTAAAGAGCCTCTTGTACCGACGCGAATACTTTGCCGGTACCTTTTGCTCCAGGACGGATACGAGTCATCCAGTAAAGACCCAAGACAACGTCCTGAGATGGATTGATGATAGGTTTACCGTTGGCAGGAGATAAGATGTTGTTAGTCGACATCATTAAAACGCGAGCTTCCACTTGCGCTTCTACTGACAATGGAACGTGAACGGCCATCTGGTCACCGTCGAAGTCGGCATTGAACGCCGTACAAACTAACGGATGCAATTGGATCGCTTTACCTTCATGCAATACAGGTTCGAAAGCCTGGATACCAAGTCTGTGAAGAGTTGGCGCACGATTCAGAAGAACCGGGTGCTCTTTTACAACTTCAGCTAAGATATCCCAAACTTCAACTGTCTCTTGATCAACTAAGCGTTTAGCTTGTTTGATTGTTGTCGCAAGACCTTTTTCTTCAAGTTTGTTGTAAACGAATGGCTTAAATAATTCTAAAGCCATTTTTTTAGGGATACCGCACTGATGTAATTTCAGTGTTGGTCCAACGGTAATAACCGAACGGCCAGAGTAATCCACACGTTTACCTAATAAGTTCTGACGGAAACGACCTTGTTTACCTTTAAGCATGTCACTTAAAGATTTCAGAGGACGTTTGTTAGGGCCCGTGAATGTTTTACCGCGACGGCCGTTATCAAGTAACGCATCAACAGCTTCCTGCAACATACGTTTTTCATTTCGGATGATGATGTCCGGAGCGTTTAACTCCTGAAGACGTTTCAAACGATTATTACGATTGATAACACGACGGTATAAATCATTTAAGTCAGAAGTTGCAAAGCGGCCGCCATCAAGTGGAACTAACGGACGTAAATCCGGCGGTAACACAGGAAGCGCTTCCAACATCATCCATTCAGGTTTGTTAGAAGAACCTTTGAAAGCTTCAACAACTTTCAAACGTTTAGATAACTTTTTGATACCTGCTTCAGACTTAGTTTCTTTTAATTCCATTCTCAATTTACGAGAAAGGTATTCACAGTCGATTTTGCGTAACATTTCACGGATAGATTCACCGCCCATGCCCGCTTTGAAGTTAGGACCGAATTCATTTAAAGCCGCTTGGTAAGCTTCTTCAGAAAGAACCGCACCTTCTTCAAGTGTTGTCTCCATTGGATCGATTACGATGTATGATTCACAGTAAAGAACTTTCTCAACATCTTTCAATGAAAGGTTAAGTAAGTTACCGATACGTGAAGGCAATGAACGCAAGAACCAGATGTGCGCTACAGGAGACGAAAGTTCGATGTGACCTAAACGTTCACGGCGAACTTTTGTTTGTGTAACTTCAACACCGCACTTCTCACAGATAACACCGCGGTACTTCATACGCTTATACTTACCGCATAAGCATTCGTAGTCTTTGATTGGACCGAAAATTTTAGCGCAGAATAAACCGTCACGCTCAGGTTTGAACGTACGGTAATTGATTGTCTCCGGCTTTTTAACTTCGCCGAATGACCATTCACGGATCATCTCAGGAGAAGCTAAAGAAATACGGACTGCATCAAACGAAAGTGGATCTTTTGGTTTATCGAAAAAATTTAATAAATCTCTCACTGTAATTTCCTCTTTCTATTCGTTAGTGTTGAACCGGTTCAGTTGCTACTGGCGTTGCTGTAACTTCCAGTGGCTCATCAGTTAATTCGTCGTCATCTGTTAAGATGTCTGATTCAACTAATTCCACGTTCATCGCTAACGACTGCAATTCTTTAATTAATACGTTGAATGATTCAGGTAATCCCGGCTCAAGGATGTTTTCACCGCGCACGATGCTTTCATACATACGTGTTCTACCTGCTACGTCATCTGACTTAACAGTTAAGAACTCTTGTAATGAGTAAGCGGCACCGTAAGCTTCGATCGCCCAAACTTCCATCTCTCCTAAACGCTGACCACCGAATTGTGCTTTACCACCAAGCGGCTGTTGCGAAACGAGTGAGTAAGGTCCAATCGAACGAGCATGGATCTTTTCTTCAACTAAATGGTGAAGTTTCAACATGTACATCACGCCTACAGTAACTGCATTCGTGAAAGGCTCACCTGTACGTCCGTCAATCAGGATCGATTGAGTCGTCGTCAATTGAGCTTTCTTCAATAAATCGCGCATATCAGATTCATGGGCACCATCGAATACCGGTGTTCCTACGTGGATTCCGTTTTGGATCGCTGTTGCCATTTTCTTCAATGAAGCATCGTCTGCTTTATCGATTTTTGCAGAAATGTCTGAATCTTCGTAGATCTCTTTCATTCTTGTTCTTAAAGCGTCGGCGTTGAATTTCTCAACGTGCTCAGCAATCTGTTTTCCAAGATTGTGTGCAGCCCAGCCTAAGTGAACTTCTAAGATTTGTCCGATATTCATACGTGAAGGAACGCCGAGTGGGTTAAGAACCATGTCAACCGGAGTACCGTCAGCCAGGTATGGCATATCTTCTTGAGGTAATACTTTTGAAACAACACCCTTATTACCGTGGCGGCCGGCAAATTTATCACCGACTTGTAATTTACGTTTAATAGCAACGTAAACTTTAACCATTTTGATAACGCCCGGAGGAAGCTCGTCACCTTTTTTCAGGCGGTCGATCTTCTCATTGAATACCAATTTAACTGCATCTAACTGGTTACGAGCACCATCGATGATTTTAGTCACTTGGAATTCAAGGTCTTGTTCAACAGGTAAGTAAGACAATAATTCAAACGGAATTGTTTCTAAGTCCGCAGAAGTGATGTCCTGTCCTTTGTTTAATAATTTTTGGCTACCATCTTCGTTTAATAAGATACCAGTGGTCTTCTTACCAACAACGATTTCGCGCAATTTTTCGATAGCGTTATTTTTGATAACGTTCTGCTCGATCACTAAGTCTTTTTCAAGTTTAGTGCGTTTTTCTTCGATGATAGATGCTAAACGCTCATCACGGTCAGATCCTTCACGAGAGTAAACCTGTGCATCGATAACAGTACCGTAAACACCAGATGGAACACGTAAAGAAGTATCACGAACGTCGCCGGCTTTTTCACCGAAGATTGCGCGTAATAATTTTTCTTCAGGAGAAAGCTGAGTTTCACCTTTAGGAGTTACTTTACCGACTAAGATGTAACCAGGCTTAACTTCCGCACCGATGCGGATGATACCAGAGCTATCTAAGTCTTTAAGTGCTTCTTCACCTACGTTAGCGATATCGCGAGTGATCTCTTCTTTTCCAAGCTTAGTATCACGTGCGATACACTCAAACTCTTCGATGTGAACAGATGTGTAAGTGTCTTCTTTTAATAATTTTTCAGAAATTAAGATCGAGTCCTCGAAGTTGTAACCCATCCAAGGCGTGAACGCGACAAGGATGTTCTGACCAAGAGCTAACTCGCCCAACTCTGTAGAAGGACCGTCCGCAATAATGTCACCTTTGAAAACTTTATCGCCTTTTTTAACGATAGGCTTTTGGTTGAAACATGTATTTTGGTTTGTACGTTGGTACTTAGTTAAGTTGTAGATATCAACGTTCGCGCCGAGCTCTCCGCCTTTTGCAAGACGACGAACAACGATACGGGAAGCATCAACTTCTTCTACGATACCTTCGTTAGAAGCCACAACTGAAGTACCGGAGTCGCGAGCAACTAAACGCTCAACGCCTGTACCAACAAGTGGTGCTCTTGATTTCAATAATGGAACCGCTTGACGTTGCATGTTCGAACCCATCAGGGCACGGTTGGCATCGTCATGCTCAAGGAACGGAATTAGTGAAGCTGCGATCGAAACTAATTGTGAAGGAGAAACGTCCATTAAAGACACTTTCTCTCGGTCAACTAGTTCGTACTCACCGTCACGACGTACGGTTAAGTTACCCTGTTGCAATTCATTACTGTATTTATCATCAACAGGAGCTTGAGCGATGTGATGACCGCCCTCTTCAAGAGCTGACATGTAGTGAATTTGTGATGAAACTTTTCCGCCTTCAACTTTGCGGTACGGAGTCTCGATGAAACCGTAGCTGTTGATACGTGCGTAAGTCGAAAGGGATGCGATCAAACCGATGTTTGGTCCCTCTGGAGTTTCAATCGGGCAAATACGTCCGTAATGCGTCGGATGTACGTCACGTACTTCGAAGCCGGCGCGGTCACGAGTTAAACCACCAGGGCCCAACGCAGACAAACGGCGTTTGTGTGTAATTTCAGATAATGGATTTGTTTGATCCATGAACTGAGATAACTGAGATGAACCGAAGAATTCTTTAACAACGGCGTTCACAGGTTTAGCGTTAACTAAATCGTGAGGCATCATTGTTTCTACGTCTTGTAAAGACATACGCTCTTTGATGGCTCTTTCCATACGAACCAAACCTACACGGTATTGGTTTTCTAAAAGCTCACCTACTGAACGAACGCGGCGGTTACCTAAGTGATCGATATCATCAACAACACCACGGCCATTTTTCAGGTCGATTAAGTGTTTAACAGTTGAAAGGATATCTTTATGAGTAAGAACTCGGAAGCTCGGAGGACATTCTTCCATCGAGATACCGAATTTATGATTGATTTTGATACGACCTACTTCTGATAAGTCGTAAGCTTCCGGATCGAAGAATAAACGTTGGAAGTAAGCTTCAGCTGCTTCCAGAACAGGTGGTTCACCTGGACGTAAACGTTTGTAGATCTCGATCAGAGACTCTTCTTTGTTGTTAACTTTATCAACTAACAAAGTGTTACGTAAGAAAGGACCAACAGTTAAACCGTCAAAGAAAATCAGGTAAAACTTATCGATACCGGCAGCAACAGCTTTTTTAATGATTGAAGCTGTTAACTCGTTATTCGCGTCAGCAATGATCTCGCCTGTTGATTCATCGATCAATGGCTTAGCTAATACTTTGCCTTCTAAATCCTGAGGTTGAACTTCAACTTCAGTTAGATTTAAGTCTTTTACTTTTTTAACGATAGCGCGAGTAATACGGCGGCCGGCTTTAACTAACGATTCTCCTGTTTTAGGATCAACGATGTCAGCGATCGCACGTTGGCCAGACATTCTTTCAATGTCTAACTTACGCAATAAAGTTTTACCTTTAACTACGATTTCATCTAAGTCATAGAACTGCTCAAGTAATTGTTCAGTGTTGTAACCCAATGCTTTTAACAAGATTGTCACTGGGAACTTACGGCGACGGTCGATACGAACATGGATAACGTCTTTTTGATCGAATTCAACGTCTAACCAAGAACCGCGGTAAGGAATAACACGTGCAGAGTAAATTAATTTACCGGAAGCATTGTTTTTACCACCATCGTGGTCAAAGAACACACCCGGAGATCTGTGTAACTGAGAAACGACAACGCGCTCAGTACCGTTGATGATGAAGGAACCGTTAGCCGTCATCAATGGGATTTCACCAAGATAAACTTCTTGTTCTTTTACATCGCGGATGCTGCGTGCTTCTGTTTCTTCATCAATATCAAAAACGATTAAACGTAAAGTAACTTTGATCGGAGCAGCGTAAGTCATACCACGCTGACGGCACTCGTCTACGTCGTACTTAGCCGGCTCTAGAGTGTAACTTACGAACTCAAGAGAAGATGTATTATTGAAATCCGCAATTGGAAATACAGATTTGAAAACGCCGTTTAAGCCTTCAATGCCACGACGATCAGGATCAGTGTCCTTTTGCAAGAAAGCTTCATAAGATCTTTTTTGCAATTCAATCAGGTTAGGAATTTCGATAACTTGCTTATTTTTAGCGAAAGATTTTCTAATCCGCAGATTAGATGCAGTAATCGGAGTTTGGTTCATTACTATCTCCCAGATAATCCATCAGCTGATCAGGCTGGATTGGATTGTAAAAGTGAAGGTTCGCTTCGGGGGGAATTCTTCAAGGCCCACATTAAATAAAAAAAACTAAAAATTACGATATCTCTAGAACGCAAAAATCCGAGAGCCCAACCAAAGGTCGTGCTCTCAGATTAAATTGAAACAAATTACTTAACAGTAACTTTAGCGCCCGCTGCTTCAAGTTGTTTCTTGAATTTGTCAGCGTCTTCTTTAGTAGCGCCTTCTTTAACTGCTTTACCGCCAGCTTCAACTAAAGCTTTTGCTTCAGCTAAACCTAAGCCAGTGATCGCGCGTACTTCTTTGATTACGCCGATTTTGTTTGCGCCAGCATCAACTAAGATGATGTCGAAAGCAGTTTTTTCTTCAGCAGGTGCACCAGCAGCAGCGCCGCCAGCAACCATAACTGGAGCAGCAGCAGATACGCCCCATTTTTCTTCTAAAGTTTTTACAAGTTCAGCAATTTCAATAACTGTTTTCGCTGAAAGAGCTTCAACTAATTGTTCGTTTGTTAATGACATAAAATTTTCCTTCCAAAAAATTATAAAATTTTAATTACAGTGACCGGGTTAATTCCCAGTGACTAAGCCTGTGGAGCATCAGCAGCTGGTGTAGCAGCCGGCGCGCCGTTTTTAGTAGCGTACTCATTAAGTACACGAGCCAATCTTGCACTTGGTTCTTTCATCAAGCACAGCAATTGAGCGCGTAACTGATCTTTACCTGGTAATGTGGCCAAGAACTTGATTTTGTTAGCATCAAGAGCTTCTCCGTCCATAATACCGGTTTTGATCTTAAGAGCTTCAACATCTTTCGAAAAGTCAGCAAGTGTTTTAGCAACGCCAACAACTTCATTAAATGCGAACACGATTGCGTTCGTACCTTTCATTGTTGTGTCGAAAGCACCTTCTACTTTTGGATGATCTTTGAACGCGCGCTTCGCTAATGTGTTGCGCACTACCTTCATCTCAGACTCAGCAGCGTGTAGCTTCTTACGTAAATTCGTAACTTGCTCCACTTTCATGCCCTTAAAGTCTACGACAAAGGCTCCTTTAGCTTTTGCCAATTTTTCAGAGATCAATTTGATGTCTGTATCTTTATCGGCTCTTAACATATCGAAACCTCCCTTCGTTAGAATTAAGAACGTCCGTCTCGGGTGGCCCAGGCTTCAGAACCTATTCCTGAAGCTCGAATTAAATCCTTGCGGAAACCAATCGTCACCGACGCTCTGTTAGTTTTTTATCGTATCTGAACTACTCGCCCGATCCAGCCATTGCTTCGTTAGCATCTAGCTTGATTCCAGGACCCATAGTTGAAGCAACTGTTAAAGATCTTAAGTAGATCCCTTTAGAAGTTGCAGGTTTAGCTTTAACGATCGCAGCAATAAACGCGTTGAAGTTATCTTTTAACTTGTCTGCGCCCATTGATTTACGGCCGATAGAAACGTGAACGATACCCGCTTTATCAACGCGGAAATCTAATTTACCTTTCTTCTCAGCTGTAACAGCCTCACCAACATTCATAGTAACAGTTCCAACTTTTGGATTTGGCATTAAACCACGAGGCCCCAGGACCTTCGCAACTTTTGATACTGTCGCCATCATGTCAGGAGAAGCGATACATTTATCGAAATCTAACCAACCACCGTTGATTTTCTCAACTAGGTCTTCTGCACCAACGTAGTCAGCGCCTGCAGCTTTTGCTTCGTTCTCTTTCGGACCTTTAGCAAAAACAACAACGCGTACAGTTTTACCTAAACCGTGAGGAAGCGCGATAGCACCGCGAACCTGTTGGTCAGATTGCTTAGGATCAATACCTAAACGAACTGCTACGTCGATAGATTCGTCAAATTTAGCAGGAGCAGTCTCAACAGCTAATTTAACGCCATCTGTGAATGAGTATTTTTTTTGTGAATCGACTTTTTTAGAAGCCGCTGTAAATTTTTTTCCCATCCTACACCTACTCTACTTCGATACCCATGCTCTTCGCAGTACCTGCTACTTGAGACATAGCTGATTCAACTTTTACACAGTTCAAATCAGGCAACTTTGTTGTTGCGATTGTTTTGATTTGGTCTTGCTTGATTTTGCCGACCTTGTCTTTTTGAGGCATTTTTGAACCTGATTCCAGTTTCAAAGCCTTCTTGATTAACGAAGATACCGGAGGCGTCTTAGTGATGAATGTAAACGAACGGTCTTGGTAAACAGTGATGATGATAGGTACAATGCTATCACCCAACGCCTGTGTTTTAGCGTTGAACTGCTTACAGAATTCCATAATGTTTACCCCATGCTGTCCAAGTGCCGGTCCAACGGGTGGAGCTGGATTTGCTTTCCCTGCCGGTATCTGCAATTTGATCATACCTGTGACTTTTTTTGCCATGGCTGATTTCCTTTTCTAAGTGTTCCCACTCTTGCATTTGACTCAATGTAAGTTGAGTCAGGGTTATCATTGAACTCAGGCCCCATGCCCGAATTCATTTAAAAATAAATTATGTCTTCTCTACTTGGATAAAATCCAACTCAACAGGAGTCGGACGTCCAAAGATACTTACTAATACTTTAACTTTTGCTTTTTCCTCGTTGATGTCTTCAACAGTTCCATTGAAGTTACTGAATGGTCCATCTGTCACAACTACTTGCTCACCAACAGAAAAATTAGCCTTTGCTTTTGGTTTTTCTGCCAGGCCTGCCATCTGCTGAGTTACACGCATAACTTCTGCTTCAGGAACTTCAGGTGGACGAGTTTTTCCGCCCGCGCCGCCGCCAACAAAGCCGCCGACTTTTGAAGAATTCTTCACTAAGTGCCAGCTTTGATCAGTTAACTGCATGTTTACGAAAATATATCCCGGAAAAAACTTGCGGGATTTAGTCGTCTTTTGACCTTTAACTAATTCAACAACGTTTTCAGAAGGAATTAAAATATCACCGAACATCGCTTCCATTTTATTTGAACGAATACGTTCTTCGATGGCCTGCTTTGCAGTGGCTTCACATCCGGTCTGAACATTTATGATGTACCATTTTTTTTCCATGCTCGCCCCTACTTCATCAGCTGGTTTAAAACAAAACCGGAAACCATATCAAAAACACTGACGATAATTCCAGAGATAAAAACCATAATTACTACTACGATTGTCATTCCACGAGTGTCTTTCACTGGTGGCCAAACAACTTTTTTAACTTCAGCAATCACTTCATCCGCCCAGGTCAAAACACCTTTGTTGAATTGTAAATATGCGAACAATCCAAGGGCTGCTAATACAGGAACACCATGGCGAACCATATCGTATTCCATCGCTCTTGCTACAGCACCGAAAGCTCCCGAAAACACTCGTAAAAGAGTGGCAATCGTGAAACCGATTAATGCTGATAAAGCCAAGAAACTCATCGTTACAATTTTAGAATTTGTGTTGTCCATTTTTAGTTTTGTCCCCGCTCAAATTTCCTATGTTAACCAATCATTCCACCAACTTAATATAAGTTGGCAGGGGCGGAGGGATTCGAACCCACGACCTAACGATTTGGAGTCGTTCGCTCTACCGCTGGAGCTACACCCCTATTGGTTGACACAAGATGCAGAATATAACTCTAAAAAACACAAGGGGACAACTAGAAAGTTGTCCCCTTGGCATTTTTTTTGAATGATGCTTTAACCTTGCGGTTAACGCGTTGCGAAATTACTCAAGGATTTCAACAACAACGCCGGCGCCAACTGTACGGCCACCCTCACGGATAGCGAAACGTAAAGATTGTTCCATAGCGATTGGAGTGATTAATTCCACGTTAATTTCAACTTTATCACCTGGCATAACCATTTCAGTGCCGGCTTTTAAAGTTACAACACCAGTCACGTCAGTTGTACGGAAGTAGAACTGTGGACGGTAGTTAGTGAAGAATGGAGTATGACGGCCACCTTCTTCTTTAGTAAGGATGTAAGCCTCACCTTTGAATTTTTTATGTGGTTTAACAGAACCTGGTTTAGCAAGAACTTGTCCGCGCTCAACTTCTTCTTTTTTAGTACCACGTAAAAGAACGCCGCAGTTATCGCCAGCTTGACCTTCATCTAACAACTTACGGAACATTTCGATACCTGTAACAGTTGTTTTTTGAGTAGGACGGATACCGATGATTTCTACCTCGTCATTTACTTTAACGATACCACGCTCAACACGGCCAGTAACAACAGTACCACGACCAGAGATCGAGAATACGTCTTCCACAGGCATTAAGAACGTTTTATCAACTGCACGAGCAGGTTGTGGAATGTAAGCGTCACAAGCTTCCATCAATTTCATGATAGATTGTGTACCTAATTCAGAATCTTGTCCTTCTAAACCAAGTTTAGCAGAACCTTTAACGATAGGAATTTCGTCGCCTGGGAATTCGTACTTAGTTAAAAGTTCGCGAATTTCCATTTCAACAAGCTCAAGTAATTCTTTGTCATCAACCATGTCACATTTGTTCATGAAAACAACAAGCGCAGGAACGCCAACTTGGCGAGCCAACAGGATGTGTTCACGAGTTTGTGGCATAGGACCGTCAGCTGCAGAAACAACTAGGATAGCGCCATCCATTTGAGCGGCACCAGTGATCATGTTTTTTACGTAGTCAGCGTGTCCTGGGCAGTCAACGTGAGCGTAGTGACGTTTGTCAGTTTCGTACTCAACGTGTGTAGTAGAGATAGTAATACCACGCTCTTTTTCTTCAGGAGACTTATCGATTTGGTCGTAAGCCATAGCTTGCGCTTTTCCAGATTTCGCAAGAGTTGTCGTGATAGCTGCTGTTAATGTTGTTTTACCATGGTCAACGTGACCAATTGTACCGATGTTTACATGCGGTTTCGTGCGGTTAAATTTCTCTTTAGACATTTGTCCTCCTGCAGAGATTTGTTATTTAATTTTCGTTCAATAACCTAATTCAAAAACTAATCAAATTCAAGTGGAGCCCGTGATCGGAGCCGAACCGACGACCTCACCCTTACCAAGGGTGTGCTCTACCACTGAGCTACACGGGCGCAAAAACTTTCGTTTTATTACCCCAAGAGTCATTTTGGAGCGGGAGACGGGTCTCGAACCCGCAACCCTCTGCTTGGAAGGCAGATACTCTAGCCAATTGAGCTACTCCCGCTCATACCTTTTCAAACTCTTGAGACTACGCACCCCAACGGCTAAATTGAGATTGGTGGACAGGGAAGGATTCGAACCTTCGTAGACCGAAGCCAGCAGATTTACAGTCTGCCCCCTTTAGCCACTCGGGCACCTGTCCAAACTAATGCGTACTCGCAAAAATTTGGAGCTGGTTATGGGACTCGAACCCGCAACCTGCTGATTACAAATCAGCTGCTCTACCAATTGAGCTAAACCAGCACATCAGACACAACGGGGCCAATTAAGAAAATATGATCCTGTTACGCTGTAACCAGAAATTTCTATCGGAACAGGGTCATAAGGTCAAACTCATTTTAAAACGAACTGGATTTACTGATTCTATGCGTACTTATTGATCAATTTTGAGATGTCTTTCTCTCGAAAAACCTGAAAGACCTTATCTTTGTATTCTGGTTGCTCAAAAATGCGGTCTAATTGGAGCCATAATCCGTGATGAACATTCCAAATGGTCTTCATCATTCTCAAGGTTTGACCGGGAGTCGCCTCAAAACAATTTTCAGGAAGTTCTTCCCGCTGTTTAAAGATTCCAGTGATCTGTCTTTTCAAAAGCCGCCAGTAGATTATAGGGAGCGGTGGTCTGAGCACTACGATCAGATCTGCTTTTTTCATTCTCTCTTCCAGGATTTTCAGCGGCCCGAGGCCGTCGATTATCCATTGCGGTTCGTACGTTATATCGGAAAGAATTTTTCGTGTTTCATTCGGCTCTCTCCACTGAAGTCCCGGTAAGTACTGAATGCTATCAACATGCCAAATTTTAAGATTAAAGTGAGAAGCCAGCTGCTTCGCCAACACGGTTTTGCCAGAGCAAGAGTTACCAATGATACAAATTTTTTTGATCCTATTTTTCATTTCTCACAATGCTCTTGTGGCATTACCTTAGATTTTTCTGCATCAACCTTGAGACTTCAGAGCTCATTTCGTCTTGTCTTGTGGAAAGACCGTCGATAACTCCCTGCTGATCCGCGGCCGGGCGCCCCTGGGCCAGCTTGAATTTGCCGTTAACTGACTGAGGTATTATTTCAAATGCGACTATAGCGCGAGTTAAGTGCTCGGGAGATTTTAAGTCCTCCGGAAGCTCGAACTTCCATGGCTGTGGATCGCCGGCTTCAAACTCTTTTGTGAGCTCTGCAAGATTCTTTGTAATGGACCTGAAATCAGAATCAAGTTTTAACTCGCCTGTGACGTGAACCACGCAGTAATTCCAAGTCGGCACATCCCTTCCGGATTTGTACCATTTCGGAGTGATGTACGTATGAGGCCCGTGAAAAATGACAGTCACTTTTTTATTGTGCTTCAAAACTTCTACGTGAGGATTTTTAATGGCCAAGTGACCTTTAACTGAAGTCAGCTTGCCGTCTTTAAACTCGCTAACGACAGGAACATGCGAAATGACCGGCGACCCGGCTTCAGTAACTGAGATTAGAGTAACGAATGGATATCTTTTAATTAAATCTGAAACTTCAGCGTCGTCTTTGGATTTTGCGTACTCAGGAATGTACATTACTTTTTCTTAGTCCATTGACGTTTGGTTTCGGCCATTGCTAATGCTGCTGAAACAGAAACATTATAACTGGCTGAAGGCGACGCCTGTGGAATGCTGACAAGCTCATCGCAGGCTTTTTCTGTGGGATTACGAAGACCTTTGTCTTCAGCACCTAACACCCAGACGACTTTTTCGGGAATATTCAGATCATAGATTGTCTTGGTCGCTTTATGTGAAAGACCAAAGACCCAGAATCCCGCTTTTTTTAACGACTCAAACGGAGTGCTAAACTGATTGGTTCTGTGAACCGGAACATGTTCAGCACCGCCGCTAGCCACCTTGTGAACGGTCGCTGTTAAGCCCACAGCGCGGTCTTCAGGAATAATGATGCCTTGTGCACCCATCAGCCAGCTTGTACGTAAGATTGCGCCCAGGTTCTGCGTATCTTCCACTCCGTCCAGAGCGACGACCAGGCCGTGTTCTCCCCAAGAGAAACTTTCGTAATCGAATTCCAGCGTTTCATTTGAAAAGGCAACCGCGCCCTGGTGAGAGCGGCTGATTTCATTTAACTGCTGTTCTGATTTTTCTTCGATTTTAATTTTTTTCGATTGAAGGAGATCGGCCATTTCGCGCAAGTCAGAAGACGAACGCCAGTTTGACTGCAATAGCACCAGCTCAACTGTTTTAGGACGGGTTTTCAGAAGCTCGATAATCGCGTGAGTGCCGGCGACTTGCCGCCAGCTTCGCGGGTACTGAAGCTTTTCGGTTTTGTTACGTTGTTGGCCGTCAAAAGAAGGCTTTGGACGCCCTTGTGGTTGCGGCTTAGCGTTTCTGGAATTTTTTGAACTGAAAGAATTTTTTTTCATTAGCTGCAGCTTTCAAGAATTTCGAAAATTGTTTTTCGCGGATCATGGGATTGCAAAATTGGCCGCCCAATTACAAGAGCAGACGCCCCGGCTTTCATCGCTTGCTTCGGTGTCATGACACGCTTTTGATCTTCTGACTGAATTTGGACCTGGTCAGTCGACAATCTGATTCCCGGAGTCACCTTAAAAAGACCCGGGTAGTTCAGATATTCCAGCTCATGCCCGGAACAAACCAGCCCGCGAAGGCCGGAGTTGTAAACTTCCTGCGTGAGGCTTCTGACATGGTTTTCAACCGACCAGTTATGAAGACTTGCCGGCATTGATTCCTGGCTCCAGCTGGTAAGGACCGTGACCGCCAGAATTTTAAAAGGGCGGATTTGATTCAGCTCTGTTTCAAGTTTATGAAGTTCTCTTAAGGCCTCTTTGCCCGCCATCGCGTGAACAGTCACAAGTGTGGCACCGGCATCAAAACTGGCTTTAACAGCGGCTACCATCGTAGATGGAATATCAAAATATTTATTATCAACGAATACCGGAGAGATCTCAGCCACCTCAGAAACAAGTGAAGCTCCGTAGCGGTAAACCAGCCGAGGCCCCAGCTTGACTCCCCCGACGAGATCACCGATGTGATCAAGAATTTTGAATGCGTCCTCTTTCGAATCCACATCCAGAGCCAAAATCAGGGGATTTTTTAAGAGACTCATTTAGTTTCCTAATAATTCAAAAACTTTTTGAACAACCGCTTCTTTCGGAAGTTTAAAAACTTCTTTCGTTTTGCGGTTTACAACTTCAATCTGATTTCCTTCAAGGCCTTTTTTACCGACGACGATCCGTACAGGAAAGCCCAGAAGGTCTGCGTCTTTGAATTTGAAACCCGGGCGCTCATCGCGGTCATCCACGAGAACTTCCCAGTTTCTGGTTTCAATTTCTTTGGTCAGAACATCAACATAAGCCGTAGCTGATTCGTCTTTCGGGTCTAAATGGCAGATGTGAACGTGATAAGGAGTGATCGCCTTAGGCCAGATAATTCCGTCCTGATCGTGGCTTTGCTCAATGCAAGCCTGAACTGTTCTCGTTACACCGATTCCGTAACAACCCATCTCGTAAAACTGTGACTTGCCGTTTTTATCCAGGAAAACGCCATTCATTTTTTTAGCGTACTTCTGGCCAAGATAGAAAACGTGACCGACTTCGATGCCACGGTAAGGTTTTAAACGCCCGTCGGACTCAGGGCACTTGTCACCTTCGCGGGCCATGCGAAGATCCGCCACTTGCGTGATCTGGAAATCGCGGCCGTGGTTTACATTTTTCAGATGGAAGCCGTCTTCATTTGCGCCGACGATATAATTTTTAAGCGGCTGCACACCATTGTCAGCGTAAATCGGAATTTGAAGCCCCACAGGCCCGCAAGAGCCCGGGTTTGCACCGGTGACTTCCTTCACTTCTTCGTCTGTTAGCATGAGTGGAGGATTTGTCATCTTCAGCAAATTTTTAACTTTAATCGGATTCACTTCATCACTGCCGCGCAAAAGAACCGCGAAAGCTTTTAAAGATTTGTCTTTCGGATCCAAACCTTCGTTGGCAGAGAAATAAAGTGTCTTCACCAGTTCTTTAGCAGGAATTCCGGTAAGCTTCTCAAGATCTGCAATTGTTTTTGCACCCGGAGTCGCGAATTTTTCGACAGGTAATTCTGATGTATGAGGAGAAACGTAAGGAACTGGGTCAATTGCAGGGCAAACTTCGATGTTCGCTGCGAACTGGGTTTTGTCACTGACCAGAAGAGCATCTTCACCGGCGTCTGCAAGCAACTGAAATTCATGAGTTTGGCTGCCGCCGATGTTGCCGGCGTCGGCCTGAACAATACGGTACTGCAAACCTAAACGGTCAAAAATACGCTGATAGGCTTTGTACATTTTGTCGTAGGTTTTAAGCGCGCCTTCCTGATCGATATCAAAGCTATAGGCGTCTTTCATGCTGAACTCACGGCCGCGCATTAAACCGAAGCGCGGGCGGATTTCATCGCGGTACTTCGTTTGAATCTGATAAATATTTTTTGGGAAGTCACGGTACGACTTCAGCTCGTGACGGACGTAATCCACTACTGCTTCTTCGTGAGTCGCAGCCAGGCAGAATTCGTGGTTGTTGCGGTTTTTAAATTTCAGTAAGCCCGCACCCATCTCGCCCCAGCGGTTTGTTTCTTCCCAGAGTTCTTTCGGGTGAACAACGGGCATCAGAACTTCAATGGCGTCTTCTTTATTCAACTCTTCACGCAAAATATTTTCAAATTTGCGGATAGCTTTTAACGCCAGTGCGCCATACGTATAAAGACCCGGGGCCAGCTTTTTAATAAAACCGGCACGCACCAGTAATTTATGAGACGGGATCTCGGCATCTGACGGAGCTTCTTTAAGTGTAAATATATGTGTTTTAGTCCATTTCATAGGTTGACCTCAATGCCGTAAGCTTTAATTTTGCGGTGAAGATAGCTGCGCTCTAAACCGATGGCCTCAGCTGTTTTAGAAATATTGCCGCCGTTTTCCTGAATTTTTTTAATTAAGAAATCTTTTTCAAAATCTGCACGGGCTTCACGGAAAGTTGAAAATTCCGAACTGTCTGTAGTGCTGCCGCCGCCCGCTGATTTTTTATCAACAAGACCTGCAAATTTTAAATCGTGGATATCAACGAAGTCTGACGGAGTCAGAATGTAAACGCGTTCGATGAAATTTTTTAATTCACGCACATTCCCCGGCCAGTTGTGCTTCAGCATGAGCTTCATGCCCTGTTCAGAAATGGTTTTTCTCAAAGAAGCCATTTGTTTTGCGGCGATATCGCTGAAGTGAACCACAAGTGAATAAATGTCTTCGCGGCGGTCACGCAGCGGTGGCATCAGCATCACGCTTTCTTCAACGAGCTTTTTCAGCTCGGCTGTGATTTTGTTGGCAGCAGCCAGCGTCTCAATGGAAGAAGTGCTTGTCAGAACAACGCGAACATCACTGAGGATCACATCTGAACTGCCGAATCTTTTAAACTCGCCTTTTTTAATAAATTGAACGAGTTTCTCTTGCAGGACGGATGGCATTTCTTCGACTTCTTCAATGACAAGTGTTCCACCGTTCATCAGTTCGATTTTCCCGCGGCGGGTTTTATCAATGCCCGGAAGCGTGCCTTTTTCTATACCGAAAAGTTCAATTTCAATTAGATCCTGCGGCAACGTACTGCAGTTTATTTCAGAGATGGGGCCGCTGGCCCGCTGACTCATGTAGTGAATATTCTGAGCCACAAGGTCACGGCCCGAGCCTACTTCACCTTCGATAAAAACAGCGACATTATTTTTAGCAAACTGTGTAACATGATTACGGACTTTTTGCATTGCCGGAGATTCACCGACTAAAGCGATAGTCTTTCTCAATTTATTCAGAAGGGCATTTTTCTCTTCGCGCTCTTCTTTCAATTTAACAATGTGATCGATAGAAATTGAAACTTTGTCGAGTGAAAGCGGTTTTTCAATAAAATCCCACGCGCCGATCTTTGTGGCTTTTACAGCTGTCTCAATGGTGCCGTGGCCCGAGATCATCACAAACGATGTATTCGGGAAAAGCGGTACAGCCTGAGTTAAAACTTCAAGACCGTCCATCTTCGGCATCCAGATATCAAGGAAGCAGATGTCCGGAGAAAATGTTTTAAGAACCGCAAGACCGGTAATGCCATCCGGAGCAGCCATGACTTCATATCCGTCATCACGTAAGCTTTCAGATAGAACTTCGCGGATCGGCGACTCATCGTCGATGATCAAAATTTTCAATTTGTTTTTTTGTGCATGAAGTTCCATTTAAACTCCCTCAGTCGGTAAAACGGGAATCTCAATATGCATCTTCGTCCCTTTTGGTGGGTTGTCTAATGCTCTTATGACTCCGCTATGGTCTTCTATAATACTCTTTACTATCGGTAATCCGAGTCCAGTACCTTTTTCTTTCGTTGAAAAATAAGGTTCAAAAACCCTGACTTTATCGCGAGGCGGAATACCCACCCCGTTATCAGCTATCGAAATTTTAAGCACTTGCTGGGCTTTCGCGTACTCTGTTTGAATTTTAATCATCGGATGAGCCTCTGACTGAACCGCAGCTACCGCATTATCAATCAGATTTACAAAAACCCGCTTTAATTGATCCGGGTCAAACTTAAACTCCGGAAGGCTGCGGTCCAAGATGATTTCAAACTTAACATTGGACTGAGTATCGACGTAAATTTGCGCCGTTTTTTCTAAAACGTCGTTCAGTTGCCCGGGAATGGTTTTAATTTGCGGCATGCGGGCAAACTGACTGAACTCATTCACTAGCACACGCATGTCGTCGACCTGACTGACAATCATCTTAATCGAATCCTGAAACGCCGGGTCTGAGATCTGGCCGCCGAACTTCTTTGCGATTCGCTCTGCTGAAAGGCGGATTGGTGTCAGTGGATTTTTAATTTCATGCGCAATTCGGCGGGCGACTTCTGTCCATGCGGCTGCACGCTGGGCGTTCACAATCGGTGTCATGTCGTCAAATACGATGATGCGGCCGATTTCTTCATTCTTTTCATTTTTAAGAATTGAGATATTCACAGAAAGCGGAACAGTTTCATTTCCTAAACTGATTCTGATCTCTTTTTGCAAAGACATCAGATAATTTTCTTTCATGTTTTTAATGATGTTAGAAAAAATCCGGTAGTTGTCTTCGCTGAGGAGAGCTTTGACAGGTTTACCCACGCTGTTGATGGGGTCAATTTGCAGAAGCTCGCCCGCGCGGCGGTTGACGGTCGTCACTTGGCCGCTCATATCAACGGAAATGACGCCGGCACTGACGTTCTTCAGAACAATCTCAACGTAACGAGTGTACTGGTTCAGGTTGGTGATGGTTTGCTGAAGCTCAAGTTCCGATGCCGACAGATTGCCGATCATCTGATTGAAGCTTCCGATCAGGTTATTGATTTCTTCACTGCCGGATTCAATTTCCAGACGGGAGTAATCTCCTGCCGCAACCCGCTTCGTTGCACGGCCCAGTTGCACAAGCGGAATCGAAAGCTGTCTTGCCAAATAGAAACCGAGCCACACGGCTGCGAAGATAATTACTAGAGTCATCACGATCAACATGATGAAATAGATTGAGCGCAGCGGATATTCGACCAGCGAGTTATTGTGGAATTCCTGATAAGCGCCGACGATGTCATCAAATTTTGACCCAGGTGCTAAATTCAGAAACTTCGTAACAACAATGACGCCTTGTTTTTTAGTGTCTTTCAGGGGCACCATCACCCGCAACAGATTGTAGTCACCGAAAATTTGAATGGTGCTGGCCTCATCATGATTTAAGAGACCCTTTTTAAGAAACTCGATATTCAGTGGAGGAACCGTATCGGATTCCAAATCCAAATCTTGCGAAACCAAACGGTCTGAAATGAGGTCACCGTAATATTCAACGGCGTCCAGCTTGTACTGGTCGCGCATGCGGTCTAAAAATTTTTGCGAAGCTCCGCTTGAACTTTTAACAACAGCCTGGGCTGTCAGACGTGAGTAATCGTACCCGCGCTTCTTTTCATTCGAAATAAACGTATCAATTACTTCCGAAGCATTGCGAAGCACTGAGAGCATCCGCTGCGAAAACCATTTTTCGAAGCTGCTGTTAAGGTAAAATACTGAAATAGTAAAAACCAGCAACGTCGGAATAACTGAGAAAGAAACAAAAGACATCAGAAGTTTTGACTTCAGGCTGGAGCCGAAGATTTTGCTTCGCCTTTCAAGGAAAACTTTTACGATATTCCTGAATATCAAAAACAATAAAAGTAAAACTAAGATTAAATTGACGTTAACTAAACCGATGAAAAATAAAACATATGATGACGGAAGCGTTTGTCCTGAACGGAAGATGTAAACTTCAACACCGATCAAAAACGCCAGCAAAATGGAAATTGTGAAAATAAATAGAATCTCGCGGCGGCGTTTTTTAAGCTCCTGCACCCGGTCTGCGGATTCTTTTGGTCTTACAAATGGGTTCAAGTGCCGGCCTGCTTCTGCTTGCGGTACTGAATTAAATCACTGACCGTGCCGATTTTTATATTAAATTTTTTTGCGAATTGACTGAGATATTCATTTTTTGCAGCTTCGCCTTTGTCATCGAGAATCTCACAGATCACGGCAGCCGGATTCAAACCGGCGAGCCCTGCTAAATCAACGCTGGCTTCAGTATGCCCGGCGCGGTTAAGCACTCCGCCCGGTACGGCACGCAACGGAAACACATGTCCCGGAGAAACGATATCAGAAACAACGGCTTCTCTTTTAATGGCCGTTTGAATTGTGTGTGCACGTTCGCGGGCTGAGATTCCGGTGGTCACTCCGCTTGTGGCTTCAATAGAATAAGTAAATGCAGCATGGTTCGGATGTGAAGCGTGAACTTCTGACCTCATCAGCGGTAACCGCAAGCGGTCGACTTGAATATGCGACAGCGCCAGACAAATCATGCCTCGCGCCTCTTTTAATAAAAAATTTAAATTTTCTGCGGAAGCAAATTCTGCGGCCAGCATAAGGTCGCCTTCATTTTCGCGTTCACTGTGATCTACAAGTATAACGAAACGACCCTGCTTGAATTCAGTTAAAATCTCTTCGGTGGAGCTAATTTGCATTCTGATAAGTAGTAGCACAGACGCCGCTTAATTGTGGCGTTTGGTGCGGAGCATTACGCTGTTAATTTACGTTGAGCGGTAGGCTAATTTCCGAAGCCGAAACCCATGCCGAAGCCACCAGAAATTGCGATGAAGTAGCTGAGGTCGTCCCGCTTGAGTTCTGCTCCGGATGAATCATACTGAGCTTTATCGTAGCGAAGGAATTTTGCGCCGGCACCTAAAGTGAGACGTCCGACATTCAAATTGGCTCCGGCTTCACCCAGCAACGCATTTTTATCGGAATCACTTGTGAAACGGTATCCGGGACCCGCGTAGATATTCAGTGGGCCTATGTCATGGCTTAAACGAAGGGAAGAATCCAAACCGTTGGTTTCAGGGGCTCCGCCTGAAGGAATACGCTTAAACAGTGAATTTCTCCAGGTGATAGAGTCTGTGAAATTCAAGTTAATGCCGGCATGAAGTTCAGTATATGACTGACCGTTGTAATTTCCGGCAGATCCCGAAATATCGAAGTCAACGAACTCTTTACTTCTGCCCGTGCTTTGAGAAACACCAACTGAAGCCGCAAGAACATTTATCCCGAAAAACCCCGTTAATAAAAGTGAAGCCCAAATTTTCATACGGCCATGTTAGCAGCTCAGGTTTCAAAAACAAGATTATTGTCTTTTTCTTCAACCCTGATTTTTGAAAACGGTTTTACTTCCTGGCCGATCAGTTTTTTGGCTAATGGGTTTAACACTTCTGTCTGGATTAAGCGCTTCAAAGGCCTTGCTCCGAACTGCGGGTCAAAACCTTTGTTTGCAAGCCATAAGCAGGCAGCATCCGAAAACGAAATGTCGATTTGCTTTTCTTTCAGCCTGTTAACGACATCTTTAAGTTGAATGCGCACGATATGAATCATGTTCGTGCTTTCAATCGGGTGGAATTCCACAACGTCATCAACACGGTTTAAAAACTCTGGGCGGAAGAACTGCTTCAATGCCGCTTGTATAGCACCTGTCCCCTGACCTGCGCCTAAGTTTGATGTCATCACGATAATACAATTTTTAAAATCGACGGTGCGGCCCTGGCTATCGGTTAACCGGCCCTCATCGAGCATTTGTAACAAAACATTGAATACATCGCCGTGCGCTTTTTCTATTTCATCAAACAGCACAACCGAGTAAGGTTTTCTGCGAACGGCCTCAGTCAACTGACCGCCCTCGTCGTAACCGACATATCCCGGAGGCGCGCCGATCAAACGGGAAACAGAGTGCTTTTCCATGTACTCACTCATATCAATTCGTACAATGGCCTGCGAATCATCAAAAAGAAATTCAGCGAGAGCTTTAACGGTTTCGGTTTTACCGACACCTGTAGGCCCGACGAAGATAAAGCTGCCCATTGGCTTATTCGGGTCAGCGATTTCAGCGCGCGACCGGCGGATCGCATCTGAAATGATTTGCAGAGCATGATCCTGCCCGACAACCCGGTTTTTTAACTCATCTTCCATGCGAAGAAGTTTCTGCGATTCGCTTTCGAGCATTTTTGAAACGGGAATTTTGGTCCACTTCGAAACCACTTCGGCGATATCTTCTGCATCAACCTTTTCTTTCAGCAGTGCAGACTGATTTGTTTTAATTTTCTCTTCCAGGTCTTTCAGCTTTTTCTCAAGCTCAGGCAACTGGCCGTATTTAAGCTTTGCGGCCTGCTCATACTGGGCATCACGTTCGGCGTGTGAAATCTGATTTTTAGTTTGCTCGATATCGGTTTTGATTTTTTTAATATTTTCGATCTGCCCGCGTTCGAAATTCCACTGCTCTTTTTGAGCTTGGGATTCTTTAGTAAGTGTGGCCAGTTCTTTTTCAATGTTCGTTCTGCGGTCTACCGAAACCGAATCCGTTTCTTTCTTCAATGCTTCAATTTCAATTTTCAGGCTAAGAATTTTGCGGTCGATCTCATCAACAGCTTCAGGCACGCTGCGGTTTTCGATCGCAAGCTTGCTGGCCGCTTCATCGACGAGGTCGATGGCTTTATCCGGTAAAAACCGGTTCGTAATGTAGCGGTGTGAAAGTTTAGCTGCAGCCACTAATGCTGTGTCGGTGATTTGAACCGCATGATGAACTTCATACTTTTCTTTTAAACCGCGCAGAATGGTGATCGTCTCGTCGACCGAAGGCTCCTCAACCAATACCGTTTGAAAGCGTCTTTCTAAGGCTGCGTCTTTTTCAATATTCTTTCGGTACTCATCCAAAGTGGTGGCACCGATACAGCGAAGCTCGCCACGCGCTAAAGCCGGTTTTAAAAGCTGGCCTGCATCCATGGCACCTTCACCTTTTCCTGCGCCCACTAAAGTATGCATTTCATCAATGAACAAAATAATTTCGCCGGCACTTTCAGTGACTTCTTTGATGACACCCTTTAACCGGTCTTCGAATTCACCGCGGTATTTGGCGCCCGCGATCAAAGAACCCATATCAAGTGCCATTAATTTTTTGCCGACCAAATTTTCGGGAACGTCTTTTCTGACGATACGAAGCGCGAGGCCTTCTGCAATAGCTGTTTTACCCACGCCTGGCTCACCGATTAAAACAGGATTGTTCTTTGTACGGCGGGAAAGAACTTGTACCACGCGCCGGATCTCTTCATCACGGCCCACAACGGGATCTAACTTTCCCGCTACGGCCAGCTCTGTCAGATCTCGCGCGTATTTTTTTAATACTTCAAATTGATTTTCTGGATCGTCTGTCGTCACTTTTTTATTTCCTTTTAATTTTTGCAGAGCGGACTCAATCGCCTTTAACTGGATACCGGCTTCTTTGAATAAACTTTTTAGGTCACTGTCTGAAGATTTCAACATCGCTAAAAAGAAATGTTCGGTTGAAATCAGTTCGTCCGCGTTGTCTTTAGATTCTTTTTGTGAGGATTCAAATATCTTCTGTAAACGGTTACTGGCAAATACATGCGATGAGGCCTGGGCCAGTTTCGGGAATTTATTAAAGCGCTGTGACAAAAGTGACAACACTGGCTTTGGCTTCAGTTGCACTTCTTCCAGAAGGCGGGGTACAAAACCACCGTCTTGCTCCAGCAACTCAAACAAAAGATGCTCAGGCTCAACAACGGAATGCTTAGAATTTTCAGCAAGCTTGGCCGCGGCCTGCATGGCCTCCTGGCTTTTTAAAGTCATCTTGTTTAAATCAGCGCTCATATAGCATTACCTCTGGTCTTAAAGATGAGATTCCTGTAGGATTTGTCAATGCCGCAAACCCCCTCAAATCCTAAAAAAAGCCCAAAACGTATTGGATGGTCTATCAAAAAAGACGCCATCAATCCGGCTGATTACAGACGTTATAAGCTGCCAATGGCCTGCGAGGACTGCAGCCACTTCAGGGCCTCAAATGAGACCTGCACCTTGGGTATGCCAACCGAACAACACTTGCGGCGCAATCAGGAATTATCATACAGTTTGTCAGGCAAAGTAGCCCTTTGTCGGCTTCAGGAAATTGACTAAGACGAGACTCGACGATCGCCATAAGACGTGACCTGCGTCTTGTAATAGCTATGAATTTCACGACCTCAGATTGATCCAGATTTCAGTTTTTCACTCTGAAAAAACGCTTTTCTATTCTTGTGTCCTGTCAAGAACCCCTACAGGAACCCGATCAGATTAATACATTTAACTAAGAGGCAGGAAGTCTCTGGAGCACATAGGTAGCGAAGCGAGGATGCATCACTACAGCTCCAAAACTTTTAATTGAAAAGGAGGCCTCAAGGACGATTTTTATTACGGATGATAATAAAAAATTTAAGGAAGATCTCAGGCAAAAAAACAAGATCGGCTCGGATGCCGTGAATAACTCAAGGAGGAAAGAAATGAAGAAACTTTTCAATTAAAAATATTAAACGGAGTTTAAAATGGGAATGCGAATTACAACTAACGTTGCGGCTATTAATGCGCAAAGACAGTTAGTTACTAGTCAAAGAAACATCCAAAATTCAATGGCACAACTTTCAAGCGGTTACAGAATCAATCGTTCTGCTGACGACGCTGCAGGTTTAGCTATTTCTGAAAACATGAAAGCCCAATTAAGATCTTTAGCTCAGGCTAAGCGAAATGCTAACGATGGTATTTCTTTAGTGCAAACGGCTGAAGGCGCAATGGCTGAAATCAATAACCTTGGTGTTCGCTTAAGAGAATTAGCGATCCAGGCCTCATCTGACACTGTTGGCGAAAATGAACGCGGCTTCATTAACGTTGAGGTTCAGCAATTAAAATCTGAAATTGAACGAATTGCCTTATCGGCTAACTGGAACTCCGTTCCCCTGCTGGACGGAACTACCCCGGTGTTCGATATCCAAATCGGTTCACAGGCGACTGAGAATGACGTGATCTCTTATGATGCGTCACAAAACGTTGCGACTCTTCAGGGACTTGGATTATTTGACCTCGACTACTCTACAAAAGAGGGTGCGTTAGCCGGTATCGGCGCTCTTGATTACGCTACTCAAATGGTCAGCGGTATGAGAGCCAACATCGGTGCCCTTCAAAACCGTTTGCAATCGACTATTGAAACCCTTTCGGTTTCAGAAGAGAACATTGCTGCAGCTAATTCACGCATCAGAGACACTGATATTGCTCAAACTTCTTCCGAAATGGCCCGAAACCAGGTCATGTTGCAAGCAGGAACAGCAACTTTAGCTCAGGCGAATCAAGCCAGCATGTTAGCGATTAAGCTGATCGGTTCTTAACCAACACCCGATCCGGAATCCGGATCTAAAAAGTGCCAGGCACTTTTTTGAAATGTTCGATTGAAGGCCCTAGGTTTTGAAGCTTAGGGCCTTTTTCTTTCGCGGCAGGCCAATGATTTTGAGAGCTAAAAATTCGACCTTTGTCTTTAACGATACATATCAAGTCTTTGCATCTACTTGCCGACAATTTCAAAGCTCGTTACTCTCAACTTGTCTAAACTAAAGAGGTATTTATGGCAAAAAAGAAAAAAGCTCCGGCTAAGAAGAAAGCGGCGAAAAAAGCCGTAAAAAAAGCGGCTCCTAAGAAAGCTGCGAAGAAAGCAAAAAAAGCAGCTCCAAAAAAAGCTGCGAAGAAAGCGGCTCCTAAGAAGGCTGCTAAGAAAGCCGCAGCTCCAGCTAAAAAATCGGCTGCCAAAAAGGCCGCTCCGAAAAAAGCTGCACCTGCTAAAAAAGGTTCTGCTGCGAAAAAACCGGCTAAAAAATCTGACGATGTAAACACGAGCAAAATGACTCAAGGTTCATTGATCGCTGATATCGCTTCTGAATTTGATGACGAATCAGAAATGGATTCAATGGTTGGAGTAGATGATGAAGATGCTCTGTCTCATGCAGAACCGCTTGAAGAAGACGATTCTGAAAGTGAAGAAGGCACCTTTGAAAATCTTGAAGATGACGACAACACTGATGATATGGAAGATGATTTAGAAGACGACATCTCCAGCGATAAAGACGATGAAGACGAAGATGACGAAGGTTACTTCTAATCTTTTAATTTAAGTCATACTTAAAAAATGAAAAGGAGCCGGTTAGGCTCCTTTTTTTTGCTATCTTGTTCTGTCGACGTGTCCGTATTCAAAACAGCTCGGTAATATACCCGTTCAAACAACGTATCCGTATTAGGGCAAATACTTAAAATTAATCTTTAGCCGGCTTCGTGTGAACGGCGTACTTTTCGAACTCACCGTACTCATGAAGTTTGTTATAAAGAGTCTTGATCGTAATACCAAGTCCCTGAGCTGCCTGAGTTTTGTTTCCACCGTAGTGTAACAACGCTTTCAGGATATAACGTTTTTCTAATTCATAAAGTGGCATTGAAGGATCGAAGTCTAATGACTCATCGATCATTTCAGGATTACGGATCGACTCCGGTAAGTCGTTAACCATAATCATGTGGCCTTCAGATAAGATCTGTAAACGTTCACATACGTTTTGTAATTCACGGATGTTTCCTGGCCAGTCATATTTTAAAAGAACTTTCATCGCTTCTTCATCAATCGATTTACCGCGGTTGATGAAAGAGTTAGTCGCTGAGCTTAAGAAGTAGTTCACTAACATCGGAACATCTTCTTTACGTCTGCGAAGTGGCGGAGCACTAACTACGATTGTGTTAATACGATAGAATAAATCTTCACGGAAGTTCCCGCGAACAACTTCTTGATCTAACTCACGGTTAGTTGCGCAAACCAAGCGGATATCCACTTTGATTGGGTCTTTACCGCCAACGCGATAGATTTCACCTTCTTGGATGAAACGTAAAAGTTTCGCCTGGATTGATAGTGGCAATTCGCCGATTTCATCTAAGAATAGAGTTCCGCCGTTAGCCGCTTCTGCTAAACCGATCTTTTTATTATAAGCGCCGGTGAAAGATCCCTTTTCATGGCCGAACAATTCAGACTCTAATAATGTTTCACGTAAAGCACCGCAGTTAATAGCCACAAAAGGCTTAGACTTGCGAGATGACTTTTCATGGATAGAACGAGCGATCAATTCTTTACCTGTTCCAGACTCACCCATGACTAAAACGCTGGCTTGAGATGGAGATACTCTTTCGATCATTTTCATCAATTGAACCATTACATCTGACTTATAGATGATTGTTTTGCTGTCCGCGGCTTTTTGAGCCGGCATCCAGTTAGTTTGGTTTTGACCTTGAGATAATGAGCTAGGGAGGTGAGGTAACGCTGTTGCATTCGATTCAGACATTTGGGGCCACCTTTCAACGTGAGCTAGTTTGCTTTATATGCACAGTCTCGTTTTGATACGGTGCATTACTGCAGTGCAATATAACTAAGGTCCTGTAGTATTTGCAAGAAAAAAATTTCACGGATTTATATTTATTTCTGGCCTTTATGTGCCTTAATTTGCAGGTGATAATCAATCTATGGGCATTTCGTTATTTCAAACTATAGATAACTATCTGAAATATAAAGAGAATGTTCACAGTTGCTCCCCACTGACAATTAAGGCCTACCGAAAGGACCTCGGACAGGTATTCGATAACAAATTAGATAATGTTTATAAAATGGAAGAGCTATGGGCCTTAGCCCGGCCAGCAGTCAGCAAGTGGGGCCACCTGAGTTTGGCGTCCCGAAACCGAAAAATCGCAGCCCTTAAAAGCTTTTTCGGATGGCTATACGAACAGAAGCTGATCGACACCGATTATTCAAACCAAATCGTCTGCCCGAAGGTTCCGAAGAAGATTCCACATTTTCTTTCGGTCGATGAGATTATCAGTGTTTTGAAATTTTTAAATTCTGAAATCAAGAATAAGAAAAACGAAAAAATCTATTTACAGCTACTAAAAACAAAATCACTTTTTCTGCTGCTTTACGGAAGCGGTCTGCGCATCACTGAAGCCTGCTCTATGAAGTGGAATCAGATTCGCCTGAACGAAAACAAAATTCTCGTTAAAGGAAAAGGCAATAAAGAACGCTACACCATTATTCCTTCGTTTTGCATCGACACGTTAAAAGAACTGAAAAATCATTCTTTAAAGAACGATGAAACTTTTGTATTCGGCGCACATGTTCTTAATTCGCGGCAAGGTTATGAATGGATTCGTCAATTGGGCCGCCAAGCTGGATTACTTAATAATCTGCACCCACACGCCTTACGCCACAGTTACGCTACTCACCTGCTTTCAAGCGGCACAAATTTACGTACGTTGCAGAATCTTTTGGGTCATGAAAGCCTTCAGGCTACTGAGCGCTACACTCATCTCACAGTTGATCATCTGGCACGGTTGGTTGAGAGCACTCACCCTCTTTCGAAATTAAAAACAGGTTAACCTGCCACCTTTAGCGGAAGCCCGGGTCTGCGGTTTTTATGTACTGAATGACCAAGCTTTCGATTGAATCGGTGTACTGCTCGGCTAGTTCTTGAATCTCTGCGTATTCTGCAAGTTGATTTGATTCATTCATATTGGCTTTCAGAAATGGCGTCATCCAGTTTTCAATTGAGACCACACCCTGCTGGTATAAAAATTTAAGGCAAAAATGTAATCGCAGAACCCGCAGGTTGGTTGCTATCGCCACAGCACGCAGAGAGTGACCGGTTAAGTTAAATAAGAACTCAGAGTTTTGATCGCCCTCAAGACTCACATGCGAAACGCAGTTCAAAATAAAAAGCCCTAACTCGAGTTTATCGTAGTCACTTCTGATTTCTTTGAAATCTTCTATAAGAGAAGCTTCATTCAGATTTTTCATCTGTGACGAATCCGGTTTTTCTTTATAGGTGAAACTAACGAAGTGAAGCGGCTCCAGAATTCCGCCGCCGAATCTCTTTTTGCTTTTCAGCGCGCCCTTAGCAAGAAAGGAACTTTTCGCCCCATCAGTGCCGATCGCATGAATAATGAGATCAGCCTCGCCGTATTTTATTTTTTTCAGAATAATGAAACGGTCTTGTTTTTCGTTCAACTTTTAGCCTCTGCATTTACTTTATTCGCACTGACAGTACTGTGTCTTGAAGTACACGACAAATGTCTTGTTTTGATAGCGTAACATCAGAGGTTGCCTGATTAAAGAGAATAATCCAGAATGAACCCAGAGGTGAGTATGAATAAAAGTATTTTGAAATTAGTTTTTGTTGCGACTCTACTTGTGCCATTTACATCGCACGCTTTGCTTGAAGGGCGTTTAAGCTATGGCAGCTTAGTATCAACTGAAAGCTTTAAAGATATCTGTCAGGGATCATGCGCAGCGCCTGATAATGCCCCCGCTGTTGTTCCAACTTTCGGATTAGGCTTAGATGTCATTTTAACTTTACCAATGATCCCGTTCGGTTTCGGTTTACGTAATGAAACGATGAAACTGTCGGCTTCTGAAAACGGATTCGACGCAGAAATTAAGTACAGTCGTACAGCAGCCATCATTAATTACCGCTGGATCGATACCGTCGTGCACTTCGGCCCGATTGCAACTGTGGGACTGTCACATGATGGAAGCGTAAATATTAAAGAAAATGGCAACACTATTGTAGACTTGTCGCCGGGTTCATTATCGTCTTACTCGCTGGGCTTAGAGTTACTTGTCAAACCACTAGTGGTACTTCCTTTAACGGTGGGAGCTGAAGCCGGTTACATGAGCTTCAAATGGGGCGAAGTTACTAACTCTGTTGATAGCAGTAAGAAAGACATCGATCTGAGTGGTACGTATATTAAAGCGTTCATCGGTTTGGACTTTTAAAATAGTTAAATTTTAGTTAAAAAAAAGCCGTCATTAGACGGCTTTTTTTTTGTTTACGTAACCGATAGTACTATAGTTCATATAGCGCCATAAGGTTTAGTCCAGAGTTTTTACTCTAACTATCTTAAACATACAAAGCTGTCTACAATTCGAATATGAAAAGAATTATTGAGATCAGGCAGCATCTTAGCAGTTTTGCAAATCAGAGCGGTTTGGTCGAAAGTGTCTTTGCATTCAGCCCTTTTGCAATGCAAGTTTACGATTCCAAAGGTCACAGTCTTTTCGTGAACCAGAGTTTTCGTGACCTCTTTGGCTCCGTGCCCCCTCCTGAGTATTGCGTTCTTAAAGACGACCAAGCAAAAGCTACAGGTGTGCTTCACCTTTTTGAAAGAGCATTTAAAGGCGAAGTCATAAACGTTCCCCCTCGCTGGTATGACCCGCGTAAGAATGTACAAGTAAAGGTAGACAGCGGAAATAGTGTCGCAATTGAAACCACTTTATTCCCAATATTTGACGAGCAACAAGTTCTGACAAACGTAGTTTTTGTATTCAAAGATGTAACGGCTGAGCAAACAATTCGCGAAGAAAATACTGCTATCAATACCAAGCTGCAGGAAAGTAACCTTTTGATAGAATCATTTCTTTCCAATACAAAGGCCGTCATTTATTTCAAGGATCGCAGCGGACGGTATATCAAAGTTAACCGCCAATGGTGTTCTATCTTTGAACAAGCTGAAGTGGATGCTATCGGAAAGACCGACTACGATATCTTTCCGAAAGATGCAGCCGACAGCTACGTTGCAAATGACAGAAAAGTCATGCAATCCAGAAGTCACATTGAATCAGAAGAAAAAGCAACCCTTTCCGACGGTGAAGTCCACACCTATTTCTCACTGAAATTTCCCATGCTGGATAAAGACGGCAATATCACCGGTATTTGCGGCATTTCGACCGATATTACCGAAATAAAACGCGTTCAGCAGGAACTCCACAGATCCCGAAGAATGGAATCGTTGGGGATCATGGCCGGCGGTATCGCACACGATTTTAATAATTCACTAAGTATCATTCAGTTACAGGCAGAATCGGTCCTTGGCATTACTGACGATAAATTTATTACTAACAGACTTAACTCCATCATCAATGCAACAACGAGCGCCGCTAACTTGATTAAACAGTTGCTTGCTTTCGGACGGCAACAACCAATGCAGGCACGCAGCCTTAACTTGCGAACTATCGTTGATGAACTTCGAAAAATTTTGGAGCAGGTTTTAGGTGAAGCGATTTCACTGGATATATCGTCATCTGAAAAACTTGCCAGTGTTTTTGCCGATCCGACACAAATCGAACAAATACTGGTCAATATGACCATCAATGCACGCGATGCCATGCCACGCGGAGGCAAGCTTTCAGTTGAAATTAAAAACGCTGTTCTGAAAAAATCCAGTAAAGGAAAAAGAATTGGCGCATCTCCCGGTGACTATGTTGAGCTTTCCATTCGTGATACCGGGCACGGAATGAGCGCCGAAATTCTTGAAAGAATTTTTGAACCTTTTTTCACTACCAAATCAGGCTCAAAAGGTAACGGTCTTGGCCTTCCTTCGGTTATCGGTATCGTTCAGCAGAACAAAGGTGAAATCATTGTAGAGAGCACCGAGAACGTAGGCACTTGCTTCCGGATCCTTTTTCCGCGACATCAAGAGGCCCATGTAAATAAAATCGTTAATTCCCCTAAAACCATTCGCGCCAGAAAGTCAGGCGAAATTATTCTGCTGATTGAAGACAATTTGGAGTTGATGGATGCGACAGCCTTAAAACTTGAAGATGCCGGATATCGCGTCTTGAAGGCGCAAAATCTGCAGGCCGCAATTGCAGCTGCTAAGGAAGTTCAAGGAGCAATTGATCTTATTATTTCCGATGTGATCATGCCGGAAAGGTCAGGACCAGAAATTGCAAATGAACTTTTCTCACTTCGTCTACTGAAGGAGACGCGAGTTCTATTTACCTCTGGTCACTCAGGAAACCAACTTGAGAAATACAGTGTGAGCACGCAGGACTTCGGGTTTCTTGAAAAGCCTTATACCGGTAAAAAGCTTCTTGAAAAGATCGACGCACTTCTAGCCCCCGAACCAACTTAAAGACGTATTCCAAATAAAAAAGCCGGTTTGCACCGGCTTTAAATTATCAATTTGAGTTCTGATTAAATTAGATACCTGCTTTAAGGCGATCCTGATCATCAACCGCTGATTGCACCCCGCCTTTTAACTGCGGACGGTAAGCCAGATGGTTAATGTCATAAATGAAATTCGTACCTTTGATTCCCGGAGTTTGCCATTCAGGGCCTAAGCGGATCGCATCCACAGGGCAGGCCTCTTCGCAGAATCCGCAGAATACACAACGAAGCATATCGATTTCGTAATTGATCGGATATTTTTCTACGTGTGCATCCGGATGTTCACTGGCTTTGATTGTAATACATTCTGCCGGGCAGTTCGTTGCACATAACATACAAGCGGTACAGCGAATGGCTCCGTCTTTTTTAACTGTCAGAATGTGATTACCTTTAAAACGCGGAGAGTATTCGTACTTCTCTTCCGGGTAATTCAAAGTCATCATTTGTTTTTTGTTCGTTAAGTTCTTCAACAAATGTTTCAGCGTAATCCACATCCCGCCTAAAACACCCGGTAAGTACCATACATTTTTATTTTCTTTGGTAACAACAGACATTATAAACGCCCCCGGTTAAATACGAATTCATTCTTCTTACGGTGATCTAAAGTAACCTGATCTTTTCGCGTGTTCGATTCGGCAGTTAAAAGATCTGGCGTTGCAACAGTTTCAATTTTCAGGCTTTGGCCGGCCAACAAATGAGCCAGCTCTACGCCTGTAAGTGCTTCACTTACAACAGTCGTTGCTTTTTTGAATTTCTGAACATCACCTTTGTAATTTACAAAAGTTCCGTCCTTTTCAATGTAAGATTTCAGTGGAATTAAAGTTGCCGTTTTCAAACTAGCCGTTTCAATTCCCGGAAATTTTACTGAAGTCGCTAAGATCAGATGTTCGGCCTGCCCGAATAAAGCGGCTTTTTGATCCATGTCTTTATACTGGAAGATATTCTCAGGAGCGATAACAACCAATTGCTTGATCTTACCTGATTTTAATCCCGATTCCAGGTCAGCCCATTTAGTGTTTATACCGAATTTAGCCAAGGCTTGCTTCAGACCTGCTGTGTTCGGATTTTTGTCTCCGCGTAACAGTAAGCCGTCAAACTGTTCAGCCTGTGCTTCGTGCGGCCACCAGTGGTAAACGTTTTTCGTTTTGTAATTGTTCACAAACGTATTTAACAGCGCTTCGTACTCTTCATTTGTATTTTGCCCTGTTAACACTAATGCGATCTCATCCGCTTTAGCACCTTTTAAAAACATCGCTGCATCTTTAGCTGCTGTTCCTGCGTGAGCTTCTTCGTGCCAGCTGCCGGCGCCGTATTTACGGCCCTTTAACTGTCGGTGTTCGCGGTTTACGAATTTATAAATGTCGCGGCCTTCGTCGCACATCCAGTGACCGTTTACATTTTGGTTTGTTTTCGGTTTTACGCGGAACAAACCTTCTTTATTGAAATATACTTTTACGTTGCAACCTGTAGAGCAACCGTTACAAACCGTGTCTGAATCTTTTAAATACCAAACGCGTTGTTTGAAGCGGAAGTCTTTAGAAGTCAGGGCCCCAACCGGGCAAATATCAACTGTATTTAAAGAGTATTTGTTATCCAGTTTTTTACCGTCGTGTGTACCGATTTCAGCGTGATCCCCACGATTGAAAATTCCAAGTTCATTTGTTTTTGAAACTTCATCTGTGAAACGCACGCAGCGAGAACATAAAATACATCTTTCAGAATCCAGAACAACTGTTGGGCCCAGATCGACCACTTTGTGCTTCTTCTGTTTGGCTTCTGCCATCTCAGGAGTGTATTTGCCATATTCCATGTACTGATCTTGCAAACCGCACTCACCCGCCTGATCGCAGATAGGACAATCCAAAGGATGATTAATCAAATGGAAATCTAAACCCCATTTAACAGCGTCCTTAACTTTTTCAGACGTGTTATTGATTTTCATTCCCTCGGTTACAACTGTATTACATGCGATTTGTACGCGCGGATTTCCTTCGATCTCTACCATGCAAAGACGGCAAACGCCGGCGATGCTCAGCCCCGGGTGCCAGCAGTAGTGAGCGATACGCTGAGAGTTCTCAGTCATCGCCTGAATGATGGTCGTTCCCGGTTTTACCTCAAGCTCTGTACCGTTAATTGTACACTTAACTTTAGTGTCCGACATGAGCGCCTCCTTTAGGTGCGAAGGCTGTGCCCTTAACTTTAGATTTACCTTCGCGAACAAAGTATTCGAATTCGTCTCTGAATTTAGTTACGAAACTTAACACCGGTAATGCGGCCGCATCCGAAAGGGCACAAATTGTTTTACCTTTCATGTTGTCAGCAACTTTGATTAACAGTTCGATATCCTGCGGGCGCCCTTTTCCTGACAAGATCGAGTGAACGATTTTATCAAGCCAGCCTGTGCCTTCACGGCATGGCGTACACTGACCGCAAGATTCATGGTGATAAAAGTGAGTTAAGTTCGCCAGGCATTGAACCATACAGTTTGAATCATCAATTACAATGATCGCGCCAGAACCCAACATAGATCCCATTTGCGCCAGATTTTCGTAATCGAGAGTCGCGCGGTTAGCTTCTTCCGCTGTTAATACCGGTGCAGAAGACCCGCCCGGAATAACCGCTTTTAACTGGCGTCCAGCTTTGAAACCGCCGCCAAGACCGTAGATCATATCTTTCATCGGGAAAGCCAAAGGAACTTCGTAGTTACCCGGTTTTACAACGTTTCCAGATAATGAAAATAATTTTGTGCCCGCAGATTTTTCTGTTCCGAATTTTCTGTAGTGAGCAGCACCATCGCGAATAACGTATTTAACAACTGCAAGAGTCTCAACGTTATTAACGATCGTCGGTTTTCTTAAATAACCCTGAACTGCCGGAAATGGCGGTTTCAGTTTAGGCTGGCCTTTTAAACCTTCAAGAGAAGAGATCATTCCTGTCTCTTCTCCGCAGATGTAGGCGCCCGCTCCGCGGTAAACGTCCATATCGTGATCAAAGCCTGAACCTAAAATATTTTTACCCAGGTACCCGGCTTTGTAAGCCTCTTGAATGGCCGCGTTCAGTGCGTTGATTGAATCATCGTACTCACCGCGAACATAAATGTAAGATTTTTTAGAATTGATCGCGAAAGCAGAAATGATCATGCCTTCGATCAGTTGGTGAGGAGCTTTCTCCATCATCATACGGTCTTTGAACGTTCCAGGTTCGCCTTCGTCGGCATTGCAAAGCAAATAACGAGGTTCATTGTTCTTAGGCAAGAATCCCCATTTCATACCGGTAGAGAAACCCGCGCCGCCACGGCCGCGAAGACCGGAAGCCTTGACTTCATCGATGATCGCTTGTGGTTGCATCTTCAAAGCTTTTTCAAGCTCTTTGTAGCCGCCGTTTTTTTTGTAACCATCAAGGCCTTTGAATTCAGGCAAATGGTAAAATTCCGTTAAATATTTTGTTTCTGTTGCTTGAGCCATTACTTCATTCCCCGCAAAATATTCATTGCCGATTCAGGCGTTAAATTTTCGTAGTATTTATCTGCGATTTGCATCATTGGAGCTGTTCCGCAAGAACCCAGGCATTCTGCTTCTGACACTGTAAAACGGCCGTCAGCCGTTACTTCATTCAGATTCACATTTAATTCTTTGCAAAGATGAGCTGTTAACTCTTCTGCACCATTCAACATGCAAGAAAGAGTACGGCAAACCTGAACATGGTACTTACCGATTTTTTGCTTGTTGTACATAGTGTAGAAAGTGAAGACTTCATTGATTTGCGATTCAGGAATATCCATCACTCGCGAAAGTTCTTTGATCACTTCAGAGGTAATATGGCCTTTGTTTTCTTTTTGCCCGATATACAAAGCAGGCAAAACCGCTGACTGGCGCGATTCGTAGCGCTTAAGTTCAGCTAAAACTTTTTGTTTTCCCTCTTCTGACAACTGAAACATATTATCTATCCAATTCTCCAGCAATGACATTCATGCTGGCTACTGTAGCGATAGCATCGGCTAACATTGCGCCTTTTACTACCGTTGGGAATGACTGATAAATTGCAAAACACGGAGGACGAACTTTTAAACGGTACGGATTTGCTGAACCATCGCTGATTAAGTAAAAACCTAACTCACCGTTCGCGCACTCTGTTGCATCGTAAACTTCGCCCACAGGCGGACGAAGACCTTTAATCACTAACATAAAGTGATTCATCAGACCTTCAATGTTTCCGTAAACGTCTTTCTTTTCAGGAAGAACAATTCCTTTGTCGCGAATGGTGTAGTCACCGCCCGGCATATTTTTAATTGCCTGACGAATGATGCTGATCGACTGGCGCATCTCTTCGATGCGGACGCAGTAACGGTCGTAGATGTCGCCATTAGTTCCTGTCGGAATTGAGAAGTCATATCCTTCGTAACCGTAGTAAGGATTTGATTTACGTAAATCCAGCGCGTGACCTGATGCTCTCAGAAGAGGGCCAGTGTAACCCCAGGCGATTGCGTCTTCTTTTGAAACCGGGCACACACCTTGAGTACGTTTAATAAAGATTTTGTTATCCAGCATCAGCTTAGAGATTTCATCGATACCGTCGCTCATCTCATTACAGAAAGCTAAGATATCATCGAACCAGCCGTTTGGAGCATCGTAAGCCATGCCGCCAACGCGGGTCATAGATACAGTCAATCGGGCACCGCAAAGTTTTTCAAAGATTCCGTAAACTTTTTCACGGTAAGTAAATAAGTGGAAGAAAGCTGTTAAAGCTCCTAAGTCAACGCCGCCCGTTCCGACTGCGATAATGTGATCGATGATTCGCGAGAGTTCGCAAAGAACCACTCGCATCGCCATCGCACGAGGAGGAATGTTAACATCTAAAAGTCTTTCTACAGCTTTGCAGTAACCGATGTTATTCATCGGAGCCGAACAGTAGTTCAAACGGTCTGTGTAAGGAATCACCTGATTGTACGGATGAGTCTCTGCCATCTTTTCGAAGCAGCGGTGCAAGTAACCGATTTCGCAGTTAGCACGAACGATTGTTTCACCGTCAAGCTCCGCCATTACACGAAGTGTACCGTGCATCGCCGGATGAGAAGGGCCGATGTTGATCGGAACAAAACGGTTATCCAGTAAATCGCCGCGCTGGTCATCTGTGTGATCAAAGTGAATCGGCAAAACGCTGTCACATGGTTGTTGGGCATCAGCTTCGTAATCTTTTCGTAACGGATGACCCACGAACTGGTGATGAGTTAAAATTTTTCTTAAATTCGGGTGACCGTCGAAAACGATACCGAACATATCGTAAGCTTCACGTTCAAACCAGTCAGCACCAACCCAAATGTTTGTAGCTGTCTGGATCGATTCGTTCTCTGCTAACTGCGCCTTCAAGCGAAGGCGAGTACCGTCATTGGAATTGTATAAGTGATAAACGACATCGAAACGTTTTTCTCGTTCAGGATAATCAACACCGCATACGTCCATCAGAAAATCAAAGTGAGCGTATTCTTTCAGGTATTGCAAAAGCGCGTGAACAACTTCTTTCGGCGCTTCAATCACTTGATCGCCAACAGGAGTTGTTAAGCATTTGAATTGATTAGCACCGAATTTTGATACGAGGTCAGATTTAAGTACTTCAGGGAATTGGCTTACAGTTGCCATCTTAGCCTCCTACAATCTGATTTGTTTCAGGTGAAGAAAGATATGGCGACTTCCAGTTGTCTTTCCAAGGACGCGGAGTTCTGTCTTTAATCATTTTTTGTAACGTCATCACACCGTCGAGAACCGCTTCAGGAGTCGGAGGGCAACCCGGAACATAAACGTCGACCGGAATGACTTTATCGCAACCTTGAAGTACGTGGTAAGCGCGGTAGAACCCGCCTGAGCTTGCACATGCTCCCATAGAGAGAACGTATTTCGGTTCTAACATTTGTTCATAAATACGAACCAAGATCGGGGCCATTTTTTCTGTGATAGTACCTGCAACTAAAAGTAAATCCGCTTGTCGTGGAGAGAAGCGAACAACCTCTGCGCCGAAGCGGGCTAAGTCATACTTCGGACCCATCACCGACATTAATTCAATACCGCAACAAGCAGTACCGTAAGGTAGCGGCCACAAAGCGTTTCTCTGGCCCCAAGCCACGATTGCATCGAGTCTGGTTGGAAGCGCAAAAGATCGGGACATGTCATCTAAATTTTTGGTATCCGACATCTCAATTACCTCTTAATTCTCAATTTATTTTCACCTAGCACTATGACAAAATTGCTCAGTCATGACAACGAGATAAGTCATTTCTGAGGGTGGCTTAAAATCTTTCAACGCAACGGTCAAAAACACATTTTTCTGTTGGAGAAAGTGGTTTTGTATACCTAGACTTTAGGACAGCTTAAATTGTTTTCACTCAAGGAGGGGTAGATGAAATCAACTGCTTCAGCATTATTGCTGATTTTAGGTCTTTCGAGCGTTTCTCAAGCCGAAGATTTGCTGGTCAAAGTAGCAAATCCGGTATCAACAAAGCATGCAGCCCAATATTTTTCGGCTCAAGGCTTAAAATCTCAGGCTCTGACGGACAATTGGATCCGTGTTCAGGGAAATGTTAAACAGTCACAGTTCCAAAACTTTTTGGAAAGCGGCTCTGTAGTTTACGTACAAAAAAATTACAAAATTAAGCTTCGCGAGAATGCTTCTGCGAAACAAGCTTTGGCTGCTTATTTAGCAGACCACCCTGATCAAGCCGATACGCCTTTGGCACCTGCAGGTGACAACCCGGCGATTCCGGCCCCTCCGGCAAGTTCAACCGGTGCAGACCCACTATTTACTAAACAGTGGGGCATGAAAGATATCGGCGTTGAAAGCGCTTGGCGTGTAAACACCGGCAAAAAAATTGTCGTAGCTGTTATCGACACAGGTGTTGATTACACTCACGAAGATTTACTGCCGAACATGTGGAGAAACCCGCGCGAAATTCCTGACAATAATATTGATGATGATCAAAACGGATATGTTGATGATATCGTTGGCTGGGACTTCTTAGGTAAAGACAACAAACCTTACGATTTAGCTGCGACTAGCTTAGGTGACTTGTTAAACGGCGGCAACCCAGGTCACGGTACTCACTGTGCCGGTAACGTTGCAGCCCGCGGTCAAAATGGTAAAGGTATTTCCGGCGTACACCCAAGTGCCGAGATCATGGCATTACGCTTTATCGGAAACGAAGGCGGAACAACTGCTGATGCCGTACTTTCTATTAAGTACGCTGTCGATAACGGCGCTCGCGTTCTTTCGAACTCTTGGGGCTCTGAGGGTGAAGATCCTGCTGATGCTGTTAATAACCAGGCGTTAAAAGATTCTATTCAATACGCTGCTGACCATAATGTATTATTCGTAGCTGCTGCCGGTAACGGACACCAAGGCCGCGGATACGACAACGACAGCGATCCGAATCCGGCTTACCCTGCAAGTTACACTCACGACAATATCATTTCTGTTGCGGCACTTGATGTGAACAACAACTTCGGTTCTTTCTCAAACTGGGGACGCACTTCTACTGATATCGGAGCTCCGGGTGTAAAAGTTTTCTCAACAACTGTTGGCGGAAAATACTCTGACACTGTAATCCCTCTTTTAGGTGCTAACTGGGATGGAACTTCAATGGCATGCCCTCACGTTGCAGGCGCTGCTGCTCTTTACTGGTCTGTTCACCCTGAAAAAACTGTTGCAGAAGTTAAAGCCGCTATTTTGAATAGCGCTGTGAAAATTCCTGCTGCTGCCGGAAAGTTAGTTACTGAAGGCAAACTAAACGTTGATAATTTGATGAAGTAATTGACGTTTCAAAATTGAACGTGATTTTTAAATCACTGAACATAAGGCCAGGTAAACCCTGGCCTTTTTTACTAGACACACAAATAACTTCAAATAGCTGCTGAATTTCATGGTTTAT
This sequence comes from Pseudobdellovibrio sp., assembly GCA_020696855.1. Classification (GTDB taxonomy): domain Bacteria; phylum Bdellovibrionota; class Bdellovibrionia; order Bdellovibrionales; family Bdellovibrionaceae; genus Pseudobdellovibrio. Next base: position 13,702 of record JAJFMT010000004.1, on the reverse strand, counting down.
GACTTATAATTTAATGAGTCATAACATGGAGTTAGTCATGACCAATATTGTACGTCCCAATAAATTTTTACTTCTTTTGGTTATCGTTTTCGCGTTAAACACAGAAAGCTTTGCCGCAAGAGGTGACTTCGGGAAACCCACGATCGGCGCCATGATGCTGATGGGTTCGGGTCAAATGGGTAACGACACTGACGTCCTTAAGCGCAATATGCTTTATACTCCCCTCGCTGTTTTTGCAGGTGTGAATTACAAAAAATTCCGTTTCGCAATAAATTACGAATACAATGTTGTAGGTCAAACGGATGACCCTGCAAGCTTCAGCAATCAGAACATCGGCGGAAAGGGTTCAGCTGCAGGTTTACGACTTGAATTCTATGACGGAAAACAGGCGTTCGGTCTTATTTACCGCGCTTCTGAAAAATACACTTTAGATAAAGCCACCCTTGCCGGAACAGTATCTGAATATGACGGCAAAGGCGGATTCGGAATTCAGTACTACAGACAGTTAAAAAACAGAATCGGAATCGTTGTCGATTATTCAATGGGAACCCTGAACAGTGCAGCCGGCAACTCTGACGATTTAACATGGAACCGCGCCTCGTTAGGTTTGGTTTTCACAAACTTCTCAAGCATCGGAAGAAGATAGGATTTTATAAATTTAAACTCTCGGCCAACACAGCTGCACGTCACTTCCCGGTTGAGAGTTACATTTGAAAAAGGATTTTTTGAATGAATATGGCGTGCAGAAAAATTTTATCCGGATCATTTCTACTTCCTCTTTTTATTTTATTTCTATTTACAAATTGTTCACTAAAAGAATTCGCTCAAGAGAGCTTTGCACCGGCAAATATTACACCGGTTATCAGCAGCATTTCTGCAAATGGCGGCGGAGCTTTGTACTGCAGTATTTCGGGCGGCTGTTCTTTAACTGTTCGCGGTTCTGATTTTTACCCGGGCGCCAGTGTTTTTGTTGGTCCTTATGAGTGTACAGATCAGGTCATTTCTGAGGATCACAAGCAGATCGACTGTGTTGTCGGGCCGGGAAAAAGCGGCGTGTTTCAGGTAACAGTAATCAATATTGATACTCATCAAAGTGCGATTGACCCGGCCGTGACAGATCCTACGACTTTAAATTTTTCTTACGCGTCCTTTCTGTATTTAGGAGTGCAGGATTCTCCGGGAAAAGTTTATGGGTACGCGCAAAATCCCGAAACCGGAGCACTGCTTTCTATCGTAGGGAGCCCTTTTTCAATCGGCTCTAACAATCAAACTTATGGAACAGTGATCAGCCCGAACAACCGCTTTTTATATGCGGCCAATGTTTCGACCGGAACGATTTCTACCTTCAGAATTAATTCGATCACAGGTGCACTTTCTGCTGTCGGCACTCCGGTGAGTTCTGGGGCGGCTTCGCCGAATGGATTATTTTTTCATCCGACTGGAAATTTTTTATATGTGACGAATCAAGGTGGCAATAGCGTTTCGGCTTTTGCAGTTGCAGGTGATGGCACGTTAACAGCGGTACCAGGCAGCCCGTTTGCTGCCGGCGGCCCGACATTATTAAACGGTATTGTTGTTCATCCAGACGGAAATTTTCTTTACGTTGCTTCAATGGGCGGAACCGGCGGCGTTGTCGGCTATTCGATTGATGCAACAACCGGCGCACTGACTCTCATTCCGGGAAGCCCGTTCTCTAACACGAATGGTGGATTTGCTAATACGGGCGACGGCATTACTGTTCATCCGAACGGTAACTGGCTTTATATGGGATTAGTGAACCGTAAACGTGTAGCGGCATTTACAATTGATAAAACGACCGGCGTGCTGACAGGTTTAGGAACGCCGGTATTAAATAATGCAGGTACCGGTTACACCGACAACGGCGGGTCAGGCGCAAACATTTCTCCTGACGGACTTTATTTTTATGGAACAGCGTTTTCAACAACCGCAGCTGATCCCAAAAAAGTTATTGTGTACGCTATCGATCAGACGACCGGTGACTTAAGTTTATCATCAGAGGCTGATGCCGGTGGCGGGCCGAATGATGTGCGCGTCGATACCAATGGTCTTTTTGCTTACACCTGTAATTCGGCGAACTCACCGTCTGTAAGTGCCTACAGCCGTAATCCTTCGACAGGCGCCCTGACTCCACTGGCAGTAAGGGATTACGCGATTCCGACTTCCAACTATGGCCCGGGAATCATGGTCATTCAGAAGTAATGACTACTTTACAAAAAAAAAGCCCGGTTAAAACCGGGCCCCAGAAGTGTTCATTCAATTACTAAAATTCTACGCCGCTTTTTTCGTGTACTTCATAATGGAATCTTTTGCAGATGAAGCCACGTGAACGAAGCTGACGCCATATAGATTTTCATTCGTACGGCTGACGATTTTGCAAACCGCATTGAATGGCGGCACATCGCCACCCGGCTTGAAGTGAAGATAAACCTGATCATCAACTTCGAAAGCAACGTGGTCTACTTTAAAGCAGGCACCACCGGCACTGATTTCGATGCTGTGGGCAGTGTAGACTTTGTTTTTGTCGTGAACCAGTAACTCGCATTTGTATTTAGCACGCGGGTGACGGCGTCTGAAGAAGACTTTGCTTTCGGCTTCCTGATTATCAGCCAGCATTTTAAAGACTTCTTTTAGGCGGTCAGAGCTGAACTCTTCGATTTCTGCCAGGCGCTTCCACGCGACACGGCCGGTTCTCCATAAAAAGTCATGCTCAAATAAAGTTTTGCTTTGTAACATCTGAATTAAGTCCAAATAACAGAAAGGACCGTAATTTTCATTTTGCTTTAAGATATACCAGCAGCGCTCTTCATAATAATTTGTTGGCGCGCCCACCGGTTTATTCGGCAACGGATTTTTAAAGCTCTTGTTAAAAAGATCCGTCAATTCAGGGAATTCAAATAAGAACATCCAGTCGTTCTTTTTTTCATCGTATATATAGTCATTCCAGCTGATGTCTTTTTTCTGAAGATACTGAGTGATTTCTTGCAATGACCATGGTCCTTTTTGCAATCCATCTTTGGCTACGAAAAATTTTTGATCCATTTGTTCCCCACACTCTTTTGGTTCTATAAACTAGACTTCGGCTTTTATCTAGCTAGACTTTAATTTGTATCAATACGAGCCTATATTCAAAAGATGTCAAATGAGACGGTTCTTGCGGTCGATTTCGGAACAAGCCATTCACTCGTAGGAGCCTACCGCAACGGTCAGCGCGTTGAGGCCTTGCCGATCGATCCAGGCAGCCCTGATAACACTCTCATGCGGACTTTACTTTATTTTGCCAACGAGAATGAGTGCTATTACGGGGCAGAAGCTTTAAAGAAATATTCTGAATTTGAGATGGAAGGCCGTCTCTTCCGATCGTTCAAGTCTCATCTGCCCAATAAGAATTATATCGGCACAATCATTAACAACCGCATTCTTAATCTTGAAACTTTAATCGGACTTTTTTTACTCGAACTTAAAAAAAGAGCGGAAAATATTCTCCAAACTAAAATCACTAAAGCCGTGATCGGCAAACCAGCGCGCTATTCTATGGACGATGTGGCAGATGGATTCGCATTACACCGAATGAAAAAAGCCGCAGAGTATGCCGGTTTAACAGAAGTTAATTTTGTGCCGGAGCCACTGGCGGCAGCTCTTGATTTCAAGCGCCAGATAGCAAACGAAAAAACGATTTTGATCGGCGACTTCGGCGGAGGAACATCGGACTTCACCGTCATGAAAATCACTCAAGGTGAATTCAGAAAATCGGACGTTCTGGGAGTCGATGGCTGCCCCCTGGCCGGTGACGCGTTAGACAGTCTGTTCATGCAAAACCGCTTAAACACTGGGTTTGGCGCAAAAACCCAGTACCGCATGCCCATGTCGAACAACCTTTTAAAAATGCCGGTCGCCGTAATGGACCGCCTGAACAAACCCGCCCACATCGTTCACTTAAAAGAACGCGAAACATATGAATTTATCCGCGAAGTGCAAAAATGCGCGCTGAAACAGGAAGACAAGGAAAGTATCGACCGTCTTTTTGTATTAATCGAAGACCAGCAAATCTTCCCGTTTTTTGAATCCATCGAATCAACAAAAAAACGCCTATCAGCCTCAGCAACAGCAAAATTCAATTTTGACTACCCGGATTTAGAAACGACCGAAGTATTCTCTTCACAAGAATTTGAAAACTGGGCAGAAGATGTAAAAATGAATATCTTCGCCGCTCTTGACCGCTGCTTAAATCAGGCAGGCTTAAAAGTTTCAGACATCGATCACGTGTTCTTAACCGGCGGAACAGCCCACGTTCCCTTCGTACAAAACGAATTCCGAAAAATGTTCGGCGCAGAAAAGTTAGAAACAAAAAACTTTTTCCACTCTATTTTATCAGGGTTAATTGAATCCGCAGCCAAATGGGACGAATTTAGATCTTAGTGCTAGGATCTACCTTGTGCGCACCAGAAACAGCTCGTTTAAAATGAGAACTAGTACAGAACTTTCAGCCATGCCTCTGACGGGGGAATCAGTTTTCGCTCTCGCATGTCGAAGAAGCCACCGGTAAAAATGGCCTCACTCGCGACAGTGCCATCTTCTTTGAGCATTTGTTGCTTAAGTTTAAACAGTTTTTTTTCGTAAGACAGCACTTCGAAAGTGATTGTGATTTTCTCTCTCAGGTTCAGCTCTTTTAAAAACTTAAGGTCCACGCCTAAGATGACCGGCCCTTGACCTAACTTGTGAAAATCTTTGTAACCTAAACCGCGCTGTGTACATACTTCCCAGCGCGCTTCTTCGTACAACGACAGATAAGTCGCATTGTTAACGTGTTGATAGGAATCTAAATGATGTTCTTTAATTACCATTTCGTAATTAAAAGAAGATGGCATTTTACTTCAAAGCCTCACGGATGTAGGCCGACGCTTGGTCCATGATCCAAACAACAGCAGCGATCACCACGATGATGGTGCCCACTTCAGGCCACATCGCCTGACCTTGATACTTGATCAGCATAGTACCGATACCACCGCCACCGACTAAACCGATGATAGTCGCCATACGCACGTTGATATCCCAGCGGTACACCGTGAATGAGATGTACGGAAGTACTACCTGCGGAACAATCGCAAACCAGATTGTTTGCAACTTGTTGGCACCACAAGACTGAACACCTTCAATCGGGCCTTCATAAACTGTTTCAACCATTTCTGAGTATTGTTTTGTTAATGAGGCAACAGAGTGAATCATTAAAGCCAGCATACCTGCGAATGGACCGATACCCACCCAAACAGAGAAGATGATCGCCCATACAAGAGCTTCGATCGAACGCATAACGTTCATTGCTGTACGCAGAAACATGTAAACCGCATAAGCTGCCGGATGTTTCATGATATTTTTTGCTGATAAAAAGCTAAGTACAAATGCGAACGGAATCGCAAGGAACGTCGCCATGAAGGCCATGAAAATTGTTTCAATGATATTCAGAACTGCAGCAGGTAAAACAGTCCAGTTCGGAGAAAAGATCCCTTTGAACAGACGCTGAGCGCCCGCAAAGCCGTCTTCATCCAGTAATTCGTAGAGAGAAAACTTCGTTTTGAAAAGCCCGACAATAAAAAGAACAAGAATCGTTGTAAACAAATGCCAGCCCCAGAAAGTCTGGTACCAAGGCTTTGCTTCGGTTTTTGCCTTAACGTAAGCGGGTTCAAAAAGGTTTTCACCCATTGTTTTTAAACCTGCCATGTTCAGACGGTGGCTGATAAGGCCGCCAACAACGATGGCACCACCGAAAATCATGGCGATCATCGATAGATTTAAAAGCTGCTCTTCCGTGGGTTGTAAAATGAGTGATAAGGCAACACAAACGAAAATGGCGAAAGTAACGCCGTCTAATAAAGATCTTCTAACGTAGTATGATTTCATCTTTCGCCCTCCTTAGTTGATGTGTACTTCTTTAGCGCCGGCACCGTAGATTTTTTCAAACCATGCGTTGTCGATGTTTTGCGGATCACCTTCGTAAACCAGCTCTCCGCCCTTTAATGCGATCACTCGCGTGGCGTACTGACGAACCAGAGATAAAAAGTGAAGATTACATACGATTGTAATACCCAGTTCTTGATTAACTTTGCGTAGGTAATCCATAACGGTGTGACAAGTGGCCGGGTCAAGAGACGCAACCGGTTCGTCGGCTAAAAGCACCTTTGGATTCTGAGTTAATGCGCGGGCAATCGCTACACGCTGCTGCTGACCGCCTGAAAGCTGATCGGCACGGATATGCGCCTTATCAGCGATACCTACCAGGCGAAGATATTTCATCGCTTCTTCTTTATCCTGGTCAGAGAAAAGACCGAACATACTTTTCCATGTCGGGGTAGAAGCCAATTTTCCCATCAGTACGTTGCTGAGAACCGTGTGGCGCGGAATTAAATTGAAATGCTGAAAGATCATTCCGATTTTCTTACGAAGATCGCGGATCTCTGAAGACGTTTGAAGCTTTGTTACGTCCTGATCATAGAAGAAGATTTCGCCGCCGGTTGGGTCATGCAGACGGTTCAAACAACGCAACAAAGTTGATTTACCGGAACCGCTTAGCCCGATAACAACTAAAAACTCGCCCTTCTTAACGTCGAAGCTGACGCCCTTAAGCGCCTGTACTCCGTTCGGATAAGTTTTTTGAAGCCCTTTAATTCGTAAAACCTGCTCGGACATGTTCCCCTCCCCGCAAAGTTCGAAATGATTCTTCTAAACCGTAGATGCTATTACTTCTTTTTAGTTAAAAGCTCTTCAGCGTTTGCGCCTGCAGCTTTTAACATCGCACGAGCTGAATCATAATCAGCGTCAGTTGCTTTTTTAACTTCAGTGATGCCGTAGATCGCTTTGAAAGCGGCTTTACCTTCCGGAGTGCTAACGAATGAAATCATTGCATCCGCAATTTTGTTTTTCATTTCTTCAGGCATTTCTTTTCTGAAAACAACAGGGTCGTTTCTGATCGGCTCAGATAAAGTTAAGATAACAACTTTTTCTTTTACGTCAGGAAACTGAGTCAGCACTAAACGGCGGGCATCTTCCATTTCTTCTTCGCCTTTTTCATTTTTGTGCGGAGGAGAGTAGAAAGTTGCGCCGGCATCAACCTGGCCCTGGTAAACCATTGTTACAACGTTGTCGTGTTTTCCTGCGAAAACAACTTCTTTAGGCTTAATACCTTTTTCGTTCAGAGTTTTAATCGGAAGTAAGTAACCCGAAGTCGAAGCCGGCTCAACGAAAGCCACTTTCTTTCCGGCAAGATCTTCGATTGTTTTAATTGGGCTGCCTGCCTTTACGATGAACTGAGACTGGTAAGTGTCCAGGCCGTAACGTAAAACGGTCAATCTAGCTTCAGCGCCGTATTTTTCATGAGCTAAGATGTAACCGAAAGTGTTAAAAGCCGCTACGTCCGCACGTTTTGTTCCGAAAGCTTCAACCACTGCAATGTATGATTGCGGAATTGTAACTTCGTATTTGTACGGAGTGTTGGCTTCAAGGTAAGTTTTAAAAGTTTTTGAATTGTCTTCAATAACTTTTGCATCCACTGAAGGAACAAAGTGCAACTTAACGGGGTTCGCTTCAGTACCCAGTTCAGCATTTTTTTTAGTGCAGCCAGTAAAGATAAAAGCAAAAGCTGCGAGTGCAATAACTAATGAATACTTCAGATTATTTTTCATAAATCTCCCGTTAAATTTTATTAACAAAATTTGCGTCGAAAGTAGCAAACTCGTGGCGTGATTCCAACCTCTTTCATAGAAAAGACTTTTCTTTTTTTTACCTAGGATACATACTCGGTTGAAAATGAGTGCAATTCCCGTCAATCTTAACGATATCTTGAATCAGGCAGAGCAGAATCGTGCCCAAAATCTACGCACGCTTGCCGTGTTCGACTTGGATTCCACTCTATTCAATGTCAGCACACGCACTCAAAAAATACTTCATGAGTTCGCTGAAGCTCATAAATTGGACCACTTAAAAGACGTCGTTATTTTGCCGGAAGACTGGGGCCTCAAAGAAGCCTTATTTCGAAAAGGTTACACGGTCGAAAAGGATCTCGAAATGCTTCAGGCCATCCGCGACTTCTGGGCCGAGCGTTTTTTTTCAAGCGAATACCTGCATTTTGATGTGCCTTACCCCGGTGCGGTTTGCTTCGTTCAGGATTTGAAAGAGGCCGGCTGTGAAATCAATTATCTGACCGGGCGGGATTACGTCCGGATGGGAAAAGGCAGCTTTGAAGTTTTAAAAAAGTGGGGCTTCCCTGTTACGGATGAAAATCTTTTTTTAAAGCCTGAAAAATCTCAGGACGACGAACTTTTTAAACATGACTGGTTTAAAAAACTGAATCACAGCGATTATAAAAAAATTTTCTTTTTTGAAAACGAACCTGTGAACGTGAATGCCATTCTGCAGTCATGCCCGGAAGTAGAAGTCATTTATCTGGACACAACTCATTCCCGTAAGCAGACAGTGACAGCCGAACTCAAACGCATCAAACACTTCGGCAGGTCTTAATGCTGACATTAATTGCGACCCCGATCGGTCGAACCGACGAGATTACCCTGCGATCACTTGAACTGCTGAAGACTGCCGATGTTGTTATCTGTGAATCGACAAAAGAAACGTCGAAACTTTTAAAAGGTTACGATATCAAAGCCAAGCGCTATGAAGTTCTGGACGAGCACTCGACTGTTGAAGATGTAAAAGAACTTTTTGAGCTGTGCAAAACACTGAATGTGGTTCTTGTTTCTGACTGCGGAACCCCCGGTTTTTGTGACCCCGGTTTTCAAGTGGTTAAAATGTGCCGCGAAAATAAAATTCAGGTGCAGTCGTCCCTGGGCGCTTCTAGCCTGATGGGACTGCTTTCGTTAAGTTCAGAACGAATCAATCAATTTTACTTTCGCGGGTTTATTCCTGCGGAAACCCAGGCTCGTGAAAAAGAGTGGCAGCAGCTTAAAAAATACAAAGAGCCTTTTATTTTGATGGACACTCCTTACCGTTTGAAAAAAATGATGGAAGAGTGCTGCTTGCATCTTGAGGACCGCCGCATTTTACTTGTTACTAATCTATCGCAGGAAGATGAAGCCGCATTTGAAGGGCGCCCATCGCAGGTCAAAAGCCAGTTAAAGGCTGAAAAAGCTGAATTCATGTTATTGGTATATGGCCGCAACTGACGATAAAAGACAGTCGTTGCCTAATATAAGACAATCGTTACCGATTGATCCTCATCTCGAAAAAATCGCAGGTTCTTTTTTATCGCATCCGAATTTAGTCTTAACGGCGTCGCCCGGATCGGGAAAAACAACAAGGGTTCCGCCGTTGCTTGCGAGTACGTCAGCGAAAAAGACGATCGTGCTTGTTCCGAAAAGAATTGCGGCGGTTTCTGCTGCGGCCAGGGTTGCAGAAGAAAACGGCTGGGCACTGGGGCAGGAAGCCGGTTACCAAGTGCGTTTTGATAACAGAACAAATTCATCGACCAAACTGATATACATGACCGAAGGTGTGTTTCTGAAAAAAATTGCCGACGAGAAATTCTGGAATGAAATTTCGGTTTTGGTTTTTGACGAATTTCACGAACGGTCCAGCGCTATTGATCTGGCTCTCGGTGCGGCCCTTGAAAAACAGATCTCAGGCAGTGATATTAAACTTCTCGTGATGTCGGCTACGTTGAATGCACAAAAAATTCTGGAGTTTTTACCGGACAGCCGGTGGATCCAGATTGAAGACCGCCCGTTTCCCCTTCATGTAGTTAAAAGCAAAAAGTCACAGCGCCTGCAGTGCGACCAGCTTTTTGCCGATCACCTTGCAGATACTCTGCAAGCCGCTTTGTCACAGTCCCGCCGGGACACACTGGTGTTTTTGCCTGGGCTGGGAGAGATCCGGTTTGTAGAGCGAAATCTTTTACAAAAGTTCAAAAATTTTGAAATCGCTGTACTTCATGGCTCTATCAAACTGGAAGAACAAAGACGCATTGTTCAGCCCGGGTCAGGACGCAGAATTATTTTATCAACAAATATTGCGGAGTCTTCCATTACCATTCCGTCGGTTGATCTTGTGATTGATTCAGGTCTTGAAAAAAAGTCAGTCACTGAAAGCAAAATCGGATTCAAAAGACTGGAGCTGGTGCGCATCTCGCAGTTTTCTGCAGCTCAAAGAGCCGGCCGTGCGGCAAGAACATCAGAAGGATTTTGTTTTGAACTTTGGCACGAGATCGATGAGCGCTCGATGCCGGTACAGAACGAACCAGAAATATTAACCAGTGATCTGCTTGATGAAACTCTGACGCTTCTTTCGTTCGGCGTAAGTGAGCCCGACAAATTCAGCTGGCTTGATAAACCTAAAAAACCGTTCAAGCCGGTCATAGAACAAATGAAGGTTTGGCAACTGCTGGATGAAAAAAACATGATCACGGCAAAAGGAAGACTTGTGCAGTCATGCCCGCTGGATACTGAGAAGGCGGTACTGTTTGTAAGCCTTTGCGAACGCGGCTTTCAAAGAGAGGCCAGCAAGCTATTGGCTTTTACTGAAACCGCTAATTTCGATAAGCAGAATGAATCTATCGATCTGCAGCGGATTCCTCTTAGCGACATGGGCCAGCGAATTGAAAATCAGCTTTTGAGTCTTTCTGTACCGGTAACGGCAAAGTCTTCAGCAGGGTTTAAAGAGACTTTGATTTCCGTTTACTTTAAATTTTTTCCTCACAAAATTGCGAAGAAAAAAGAGAAAAACTTTGCTGTTTCAAGCCTGGGCCGCGGCCTTGAGCTTTCTCCTTATCTGGTTAACAAGGATTCAGATTACTATCTGCTGATGTCAGGCCGCGAACTTTCCAGCGCGCTGACAAAGTGTGATTTTGCGGTCGGTTTTTCTCAGGAAGAGTTCGCACGGCTGACCTCTACTGAAATCAAAACAGTAAGCGAAATGCATTTAGATCTTGAAAGCCGCCGAATATACAAAGTTGAAAAAAAGATGGCGGGTTACTTTGAAGTCTCATCGTCGGCAAAACAGTATGTGGACGAAAAAAAAGAACCACAGGCCTTTCGCCACTTTATGGATTCCAGTTTTGAAGAACTGCTTTCTGACCACAACGACTATAAAAATTATGTAACAAAGATCAATTTTCTGAAGAAAAAAAGTGAACTATTGGGATTAAGCGACAGTCATTTTGCTTTTCTGTCTTCACTTGCTGAGAATGTAAAGGCGAGTGCCGCCGAAACTTCTGCGTCCATTGCAGAATTTTACTCATCTGATTTGTTTTCACTCTTATTGTTCTTTACCCCTGAAGATATCCGTGAACTTTTGCAGTCCCTTCCGGGAAGCTTCAAGCTTCCGTCAGGAAAGCAGATTCCGGTTGATTACGAAAGCGAACAAGCGCCGAAGCTTTCGGCCAAGCTGCAGGAATTTTTCGGCGTAAAGACAAATCCTTCACTTTTAAATGGCCGCATCAGAATGACAATTGAAATGCTGGCGCCGAATTACCGCCCTACTCAGGTGACAAGCCAGCTTGAAAATTTCTGGAGTGCCGGATACCACGAGATTAAGAAAGAACTTAAGGCGCGCTACCCGAAACATGCGTGGCCTGATGATCCGGTTAACTACGTTCCGGAAAAGAAAAAATAATTTTAATGTATGAGTTATTTACGGGCCAGTTCCTGGCTGGCCGGGCTGACAATCGTTGCACCCGGAGCCACATCTTTAATAACAACCGCGTTTGCACCGATGCGTGCACGGTCTCCGATGGTGACCGGGCCGAGAATTTTAGCTCCTGCGCCGACCAAAACATGATTTCCCAGAGTGGGATGGCGTTTGGTAGGACTGAATTTCATTCCGCCTAAAGTGACACCGTGAAAAATAATACAATCATCGCCGATTTCTGCGGTTTCTCCGATGACACAGCCTGTGCCGTGGTCAATTACAAGTCTGCGGCCGATCTTAGCGCCAGGATGAATTTCGATTCCTGAAAGTGCGCGTGATAGCTCCGATACAAGCCGGGCGATAAAAAATAAATTCAAAGTATAAAAGAAGTGACCAATGCGGTGAAAGAACATGGCGCGCGGACCTGGGTATAAAAGCAGAATCTCTAATGAAGATTTAGCAGCAGGATCATAGCTTTTGTAGGCCTGTATCAGCTCCAGCATTACGTCCACTTTCCTTTTAAGTTTTCCAGATAGAAGTAACGGTCAAAGTGCTCACTGTAGCGTGACCATGAATCCCCGGTTTCCCGCTCGGCTCTAATGAAAGAAAACATCGTATCCATTTTTGAATCAAACTCATCGATCGAAGCAACAACGAAAGCTTCCATAATATACGGCCTGACCGGTGAACCATATTCGATTTTTCCGTGATGGGAAAGCACAATATGTTTGAGAATTTCTCTGAGGTCTTCAGGAAAGCCCAAAATGCGCTGTGATTTTTTGTCTATCAGTTCACAAGCCAGTTGCATGTGGCCCAGCAGGCGGCCCTTATGAGAGTACTGGATCATATCTTTGTTGATTTCAAGCTCCCACACTTTTCCGAGATCGTGGTAGATGGCACCGAAGATCAGTAAATCGTAATTTAAATGTGTGTAGTGAGAGGCTACCGACTTCATCAGTTTACAAATCGAAATAATGTGCTCAATAAGCCCACCGCGGTGAGCGTGATGAATGGACTTGGCCGCAGGCGCCTTTAACAATAATTTTTTTACTTCATCGTCCTGAACACTGTCTAAAAGTAACTGTTTGATCGGTGAGGATTCAACTGTATTAATAATCGAAATAAGTTCAGAATAAAGGGCATGAGCATCGACGTGAGTCATTTCGATCTGAAAATCGTCTTTCGAGTAGGCGTCGGCCTGGGCCTTTTCTATTTTGTGGATAATGATTTGTTTTCGGTTTTGATAAACCTGAACTAACCCTTTTACCAAGACGATATCGCCGATGGCAAAACTGTCTGCTATTTCATCGACCCGGTCCCATATACGGCCATCAATGTGGCCGCTTTTATCACCGATCAGCAGACTTAAAAATGATTTTCCGTTCTTACCCACCCCTAAAACTTTGTCTTTCACCAGGAGCGGACGGTCTGCAATGGGCTCTTTATCAGTCAGCATTTTAATCGGAGTTAACTGCGGTTTATCACTCATGCTCCGCTCCCGCTGTTGCAAAGTTCGCCTTGGTGACGGCTGTCGGTAATTGTGACCTGATTCAGGTAAATGTTCTTACCCTGTCTGAAAATAAAAACAAATGTGCCGGCCACAACACGCAGGTAGCGTAAATCGCTGGTATTTAATTTTAAATAATCGGGTTTTTTTAAGCGGCTGAAGCTGCCTTTTAAGTCGCTCCATTTGCCGCAGCCCATACCGAACGATTCTCCGTCGATAGACTTCTTCGGGCTGTTGCTGATGAAGTATATATGCAAAAGATCATTTTCTTTTTCAAATTGCGCTTCAGGGAATGACATATAGAAACTGCCGTCAGAAGATACGACGTCTTTTAAGTCGATGGCGCCGCCGCCTTTTGGAAAGTTATATTGCAGCAAGGGTTTAGACAGAACACCGGGTTGTAATTCTTCAAATTTTACATTCACCGGAATAAAACTATAGAGCGGCGGCGTATTTTTAAACTCTTCGCCCAACTCGTTATCCAGCTCTTTTAACATTTGCTTCGGAATCAAAACATCTTTTGCAACTTCACTTACATTTACGGCATAG
>JAJFMT010000147.1 GCA_020696855.1 Pseudobdellovibrio sp. | reverse complement strand
GAGGAGTAGCCGCGCTTACCGTAACCACGTGCGGGAATTCTTATATTTTGCGGAACCGATGAAGCCGCATTAATAACCGCCGGTGCGGGCGGGACCGACGCAATTCCGCGGGATGGCGCTTTATTTTGCGCAGAAACTGTCGAAGCAGCCTGTGGCGTAACATTAGAAACCGATGCAGACATTTTTTTACTGCCAGGAATTAAAAGTTTTGGGGAAATATTTTTCTTCATTTCACTGGGCCAGTATGCAACAGTTGCATTACTTTTCTTAACGGTTTCTTTTTTAGCACCGGTGATTTGCGATTTTATAAGAGAGGCAATCACAACTGCAAACGCTACAATGAACAGACTGTAACTTTTCATGACGGCCTTTTTTCTACTGGGTTGGGAAGTCGCAAACTACTTTGCTGACCTCAAATTTATATTTACTGTTTCCGTTTTTATATTCGTAACGGGCTGAATTAAAATTAGCATCTGCCGCTGTACCTTTTCGTAAGCCGCAATAAATGCCTGAAAACACCTTGAGCTCTTCCGCCAGGTTTTCTACGCTTTCATCTTCAGAGGTTATAAACTGAACACTGAATTCACGAAAATTATGAACAGGAGCGGCACTGCCTGACAGCAGCCACATCAAAACACAAGTAAAAATTAAATAAAAAGATTTCAAACCCACCCACCCTATGATTAAGCAAGCAATGGACCACTGGTCATGAATTTGAGACATCCAGTAAATCACCTTATTGGAAGCGGTAGACGTTATCGCGGGTTAAAACAGCGCTAAACCACAGATTCGTCTCACTTTAGAATGACGAACTCGTAATTGCTGTCATAGATATGCCAATATTCAAATTTTCATCAGATTAATTAACGTGTTAGGCTCTTTATAAAATCATGACTATCAAAAAGTTTTCCGCTTTATCAATATGAGATAATCCAGATAAACCGGCTTTAATTTCAGCTACATAAACCGATAAGCTCAGAGGTGAAGTTCAGTTTATTATTCATTTCTATTTTATTTTTTAAGATTTGTTTTTTTGCGTTAACTGCAAATGCAGAATTAATCAAAGCTCCTTCAGGCGGCGACTTTAAAATCGGATCCATTGACACAAAACGGATGCGTGGCAAAGCTATCTTTCTGTTTTTCGGCTTTACAAAATGTCCGCACATCTGCCCGCTGACCATTTCCAACCTTAAGCAGATGGTCAATCTTTTACCTGAGCACGAAAAAGACAGCGTACGTATTCTGTTTATTTCGGTCGATAACGTCAGAGACACGGACGAATCACTTAAGAAGCTGGCCAAAATTTACGGGCCGCAATTTTACTCCGCGACCGCTTCCGATAAAACACTCCGCAAAATTACCTCAAGTTTCGGCGCCGGCTACGCCAGATTTAAATCCGATAGCGGTGCATTGATTGTAGACCATACGAGCAGTGTGTTTGTGATTAATAAAAAAGGCCAGTGGACCATGACCCTCAGTAATAATTCAACCGGCGACGAAATGCTGCAGGCGCGGCAACAGGCTGAAGTCCGCAACAAACCTCCGCTGCCAGAGCCTTTCGATGCTGAAGCTCTGGGAGAAAGCAAAGACTGCAACCTATCAGAAAAAAGCTGCACTCTTAAAACGTCAAAAGGCACTATCACCGTGGACTTCACTCAGCGACCGGTCGTTACACAACAGAATATCAGATTTACTGCCAGCGTGGACAATCACGATTTAATTCCGAAAGAAGCCGACCTTACTTCTGTTGAAGTGAACATGGGTTATCTGCGGCCGCAGCTTGGCCCGGATCAGAATAAGTACTCAGGCCAAATCAGGTTTCCTGTTTGTGAGCAGAATAAAATGAACTGGGTGATGCGGCTGATTCTTACCGATAAAAGCGGCAAAAATTACGTTGCCGGCTTCAAATTTACAACAATGGATCCGAAATAAGTATTTAGGGTATAACAGTTACGTAAGAGTAACCGCCGTCAAAAAGCTGTCCGCCGCGGTAGGTTTTCTCATGCGCGTATCCGATGAGAGTTTCATCCTGCTCCAGCTCTTGTGCCAGACGCGGATCAACCATGGCGATCTGCCCGCTCCAGATCTTGGCCCACTTTAACTGAATGGCATCGTGGTTGTTACCGGCACCCTCTACACCAACAGAGTGAAAATAAAATTTAGCTCCGCGAGAAGCTTTACGCACCTGTCCCGCCGCAAAGATGATCGTGCAGGCTGAGTTACACTGAACACGGTTGTAAGTTTCAAGACGAAGACCTTGCGCCATTTTCTCACGTAAAAAATTCGCCAGCTTAACAGCTGATGGAATCTCTCCGCCATCTGACTCTAATCGAAGTGTCATATCGGTTTCGCCGGCGCTCATATGCGTATTAACGGAATTCATAACAGCCTGTACAGAACCTGGAGATACCGGGCCTTCCAGCTTAACTGAAAATGCAAGTGTACTTTGTGCGGCCAATACTAAAAAAAGAAATAAGAATCTCATAACATCCCCTCAAATCCCGGCAAAAATCCACGCCTGATTCAACCGGAATGCATTATTACAGAACAAGCAGTTCCTCCGCAAATTTCAGATACTGCACTTATGAAGATCCTGACATAATTACATGAGTGAAAAAACATTAGACAGTTAAAAACTTTTGCTATGAGCTTTAAATTCAAAAACTTTCTTTTTGGGCGTAAATCAAGTATACCCTTATTTATCAGATCAGGAGATGTTATGAAAAAGCTTTTAGCAGTTATTCTTTTATTCGCGGGAACTTCGGCTTTTGCATGCGGCCAGCAGGAAGCTCAGTTTATCGGAAAAGTTATCAATATGACGAAGGCAGCTAACGGCTGTACTTTTGAAATCGCATTTACAATGTACAATGTCAGTGGAGTTTGCCCGTTAGATGAGGGCGAAGTTGCCGGCACTAAGTTCGCAGATTTAAACTGCAGCCTTAAGAACGGATCGCCAATCTCCGGTTACCTGGTCAAAAAAGACGGCGGCTCGGTCTACATCGAGTAACCTTATTTGATTCGAGATTCGAGAGGCCACTTCGTGCCTCTCGTGAGTCAAATCAATCCTGAACACCTATCTCTTACAAAGACTGATCGCGCGGTCCTGAGAATACGTCTGATTGTAAACTCGTTTATAGCAATCTACAGTTTCTACGTTTCCACCGTTCGAACAAAGCAAGACAGCTTTTTCAGAATCGTAAAAAATATTGTATGCCTGCTTGTAACACTCCGCTGTTTCAGATGTGCCGCGGTTCATACAGAGGCGAATACTTTTATCTGTATCGTAAACCGTATTATAGGTTTTCTTGTAGCAGTCAGATGTCCCTGTGGTTCCTCCGTTTTTACAGAGAAGAATCGCCTTACTCGTATCATAGAAAGTATTGTATGCCTGCTTATAGCATTCTACTGTCTGAAGAGTGCCGCCGCCAGAGCAAAGCTCTTGCGCTTTATCTTGATCGTAAAGCTGATTATAAGCTTTAGAATAACACGAAGCCGGATCTCCGCCGCCGGTTTGATTGGCGATCTGAATTGCTGAATCCAGATAACTGGCAATGCGGTCAAGGTTGTCGCTTGATACTGCGTTTCGCGAAACTGCCGATGTTAAAGTTGAGATTTTGGCCTGCACTTCCGTTTTGTCAGCTGCAAAAACATTCAGCTGAAAGCTACAGAGCACCAGTAAAGTTGATAAGAACGGTTTCATTTTGTCTCCCCAGATCGTTTTTAAAACGTTTAAAATTTTCGGAATCCCCGGGAGACTGAAAAGCAAAAGCCAGACCCGAAGGCCTGGTGTCAGTTAGATCTAAAAATTTTGAAGAGAAATTTTAGTTACAGGTTCCGAACTGAGAGCCTAAAGTTGTGGTACTGCTGGCGGCAGTATTGAACGTGCCTGAAACAGTTTGATCAAAATAATC
>JAJFMT010000062.1 GCA_020696855.1 Pseudobdellovibrio sp. | reverse complement strand
GTCAATTCTCTTGCGATTTCTTCTTTAGTGTATGCTTCGATCGTGTCGCCAACTTTGATGTCGTTGAAGTTTTCGATGCCGATACCGCACTCAAAACCTTCAGCTACTTCTTTAGCGTCATCTTTGAAACGTTTCAATGAAGCTAACTTGCCTTCGTAAACGATTTTACCGTCACGGACCAGGCGTAAGCTGTTTGAACGCTGAACTTTTCCTGTCGTAACAAAGCAACCTGCGATAACTCCCATTTTAGGAACAGTGAATGTGTTACGCACTTCTGCGGTACCCATTACCTTCTCTACAACTTGCGGAGCCAACATACCAGTCATGGCCTTTTTAATTTCATCCATCATCTCGTACACGATTGTATAAGTACGGATGTCTACGCCCAGCTGTTTTGCTTTTGCTGTCGCATTGTTATCAGGACGAACGTTGAAACCGATGATCACACCTTTTGAAGTGTGCGCCAGCATCACGTCATTTTCAGTGATACCACCCACAGCCGAGTGAATAATTTTTGTTTTCACTTCAACTGAAGTCATTTTGTTCAGCATTCCCTGAATCGCTTCAAGAGAACCGTGAACATCTGATTTCAATACGATATTGAATTCTTTAATATCGCCTTGAGTAACTTTTGCGAACATGTCTTCTAATGAAATTTTCTTATTGCTGTTTTCAGCCAATGTTTTCGCTTTGCGGATTTCAACAACTTCTTCAGCTGTTTTCTCATCGACAACAACGTCAAATCGGTCACCGGCAGCAGGAACTCCGTCAAGACCGAGAACCTCAACAGGTAAGCCCGGTGTAACAGTTTCAACGCGCTCGCCTTTATCGTTTGTTAAAGACTTAACTTTACCTTTCATGCTGCCTGCAACGATGTAGTCGCCGACTGAAACGTGGCCGTCTTTAACAAGGATAGTGGCAACAGCGCCTTTTCCTTTTTCAAGTTTCGCTTCGATCACTAAGCCTGTTCCTGATTTTTCAGGATTCGCTTTTAATTCAGCAACCTCTGCGATCAATTTAATATTTTCAAGTAATTCTTTAATACCTGTTTTCTTTAAAGCCGAAACTTCGCAGAACATTGTATTTCCGCCCCACTCTTCGGGAACGATTTCGAATTCTGTTAACTGCTGTTTGATTTTATCCGGATTCGCACCCGGTTTATCCATCTTATTAACAGCAACGATCATCGGTACGCCCGCCGCTTTCGCGTGGTTCACCGCTTCTGCCGTTTGCGGCATCATACCGTCATCTGCGGCAACAACGATGATAGCGATATCAGTTGCATTCGCACCGCGCGCACGCATAGCCGTGAAGGCTTCGTGGCCCGGAGTATCTAAGAAAGTAATTAAACTTCCGTCTTCAGTTTTAACAGAATACGCACCGATGTGCTGAGTGATACCGCCGGCTTCGCCGGACGCCACGTCAGCATTACGGATGGCATCTAATAAAGATGTTTTACCGTGATCGACGTGACCCATTACTGTCACAACCGGAGGACGAATAACTAATTCTGCATTTAAATTTCCAAAAGCCGTTTCAACAACCAGCTCATCAGCTGTTTTGAAAACGTTTTGCGCTTCCCAGCCGAATTCCGGAACGATTAAAGCAATCGTATCAAAATCTAAATCAGTATTTACATTGGCCATCACGCCATTTGTCATTAATGCTTTAATCAACTGAGTCGCTTTCAGACCCATTTCGATTGCGACATCGCCCACTTTCATTTTGCCGTTAACTTTCAAAACACGTTTTGAAGCTTTAGGTGTGGTGATCTGAGTTTTCATCGCAACGCGGTTTAACATGCCCTGTTTTTTCTTAGGCTGGAAAACCATTTCGCGCTTACGGAATTCAACAGCGTTAAAGCTTTGTAGAATTGCCGTTTCTTCTTTTTCCTTCGCAGATAATCCGCCGGTCGGGCTTACTGAAGCTCCGCTACCGAATTTTTTTGCGCGTTTATCGAAATCACGTTTTGCGCTGTCAAAATCAGGAGTCGGCGCAATTGGATCCGGCATTTGAGCCACGAATCCTGCACGGATGTTTCTGCCACCCGCTTGAGGGCGTGCATTGAATCCGCCACCGCCGCCGCCTGGCCCACCGCCTTGAGGACGCGGAGAGTATCCGCCTTGTCCGCCAGGACGTTGTCCACCGCCATGAGCACCCGCAGGTGCCTGAACGCGGCTTAAATCCATTCGGCCGATGATATTTCTTCTCGGCATCGCTACATTTGCAGAACTTGAAACGCCGCTGTCGCCGATATTAACCTCTTTTTTACGGGATACAGTTGGTGCTGCAGCCGGAGTACCCGGTGTTGCAGGCGCAGCTGCGACCGGAGCCGGAGCTGCAGGCGCCGCAGGAGCAGGTGCTGCCGGGGCTGCCGCGACAGGTGCGACAGGTTCGGCAACAGGAGCCGCTTCAGCCTGAGCCGGAGCTTGTTCCTGAACAGTTTCTTGCTTGTCTTCAGCGGCCGCTGCCGCTTGTGCCGCTTCCATCTCTTTTGTTTTACGGCGAATAACCGGAGATTTCGCAGGAGCAGCCGCTACCGGCTTTTCCTCTTCAACTTTTTTTGCGGCTTTTGCTTCCGCATCTTTTTTTACAGTTTTAGCAGTGACAATCGTCGGGCCGGCAACTTCAGCTGTTTTCTTTGCAGCCGGTTTTCTTGCAGCTGTTTTCTTTGGTTTAGCATCAGGTTCGGCAGAAGGTGCCGCAAGCTTCGCTTTAATTTGCGCGAGGACCTCTGGCTCTAACTCAGCCATATGATTCTTAACCGGCAACTGCCACTCTTTGATTTTATCCATCAAAGCGAGAGGCGTTAAACCAATCTCTTTTGCAAATTCAAAAACTTTTGGATTACTCACGCAATTATATTCCCTTCGTGTCCTATACTATTCCTGTCCTAATTTAGACAGTTCAGCTTTTAACTGCTCTTCAGCGCGCTGTTTCGCAGAAGATCCGCTCTCCACTTTTGCAGTTGCATTTGGAGAAGTCGGAACAGGAATTCCCTGTTCGGTGTATTTTTTAACAAGGTCAGCCGCTTCCTGGATCAGCTTCTGAGCCTTTTCCGGATCGTCATAACCAGGAATTGTCATCACTTCTTCTACTTTAGCAGTTGAAAGTGACTGGAATGAACCAAAGCCCGACTGGAAAATATTTTGAGCCATTGTCTCAGACATACCCGGAATCAACATTAAATTGAAAATTGATTCTGCAGTTCTTGCAGATGTTGCAGAAACAGAAATGATATCCAGCTTCCATCCGGTTAACTTCGCAGCTAAACGAACGTTCTGGCCTTTTTTACCGATCGCAAGACTTAACTGCTGATCCGGCACAACGATTTCCATCTCTTTATTTTCTTCATCTAAGAATACTTTAGAAATTTCAGCAGGAGCTAAAGCATTACATGCAAAGCGCGTAACGTCTTCATCCCACATAACGATATCGATTTTTTCGCCTTTTAATTCCTGAACGATATTCTGAACGCGTGAACCTTTCATACCCACGCAAGCTCCAACCGGGTCAACCGAGTTGTCTTTTGTGCGTACTGCGATTTTCGCGCGTTGTCCCGGCTCACGTGCCGCAGACATGATCTCAACGATACCGTCGTAGATTTCAGGAACTTCCATTTCAAATAATTTAACTAGGTAACGTTCATCCGCACGCGACATGATGATCTGTGGTCCGCGTGTTGTTTGACGAACTTCTGAAAGGTAACCCTGAATGCGGTCACCCGGTTTGTACATCTCGCCCGGAATCTGTTCACGCGGCGGAATGTGAGCTTCTGTTCGTCCAAGGTCGACAACGATCGCGCCTTTTTCTACACGGCGGGCGATACCTGAAGCGATTTCACCTTTACGTTGTTCGAACTCAGAGAAAATAATTTCGCGTTCAGCATCGCGAACTTTTTGTAAGATAATTTGTTTTGCTGTTTGAGCAGCGATACGGCCCAGGTCGCCTGATTCCAGCTTGATACCGATCGAATCATCTAACTGTGCGCCCGGATCTAATTTCAAAGCTTCATCTAAAGGAATTTCAACTTCTTCATCGATGAATTTTTCGCGCTCTACAACTTCTTTGAATTCATATAATTCAACTTCGCCGGTCTCTTCGTTGTATTGGGCTTCGATCTCACGGTAAGTTCCGTACTTCTTTCTGGCAGCAACCAGCATTGCCTGTTTTACAGCGTCGATGATCACATCTTTATCGATACCTTTGTCTTTACCGACTTGGTCGATCACTTTCGCTAAATCTGAAAATAAATTTTCTGCCATACTTCCCCCAAACTATTTCTTTTTAGGATTGGTTTTATATTCAAAAACCAATTTCGCTTTTTCCACAGCGCTAAAAGGCACTGTGATCTTTTGTTTTCTAATTTCAAACTGAAGGTTGTCGCCTTCAACTGCTACCAGCAAGTCTTCGAACTTTTTCATCGAAATCATGCCTTTGTCTTCTGTGGCTCCCAATGATCCTAACGACTTCGAAAGCTGGACATAAACTTTTTTGCCAACGGCTTTTTCGAAGTGCCATTTCTTCTTCAGGTGACGGTCTAAACCCGGAGTAGAAACCTCAAGGTTATACATATCTCCGGGAACGATATTTTCGACATCTAACATCAGGTTCAAACCTTTAGATACGTTTGAACAGTCTTCAATGCCGACTCCGCCGTCTTTATCAATATAAACTCTGAGGATTCTGCCGCGACCAGAGCCGGTGTGCTCAAGATCATAAACATAACAGCCTTCGCGACGTGCGACTTCTTCAGCGAGCTGCTCAACTTTTTCTAACCAGGCTTCCAAATTATTCCTAACGTTTTAAAACAAAAAAATAAATTGATTAGCCTTTATTTTGTTTGTTTTAAGCAAAAAAAAATTGGGCTTTTGGCCCAATTCCTGATCACCATATCAAAGCGACTGAGCTTAGGCAACCCCTTATCACTTTCACTGAAAGCGGCCACAGACCTTCCCGCGTGGTTCCGGCCCCAAAATAAGGTAAGTAATTGAATTTACTAAGAATTATTATGTTACTTCGGCCCGGTAAATAAACACGAGCGCGCTCTTTCCGTCTGAATAGTAGTTCTTTCTCGAGGGAAGTTCGGCAAAACCGTGCTTGCGGTAAAAATTAATAGCGCTCAGATTTTCTTCATGTACTTCGAGAAGAACGTTCTTTTTTTTACTTTGGGCAACGTTTAACACCTGCCTCATCAACTGTGACTGGTGCCCCTGATTCCGGCTCACCGGCCTTGTTGCTAAGACCGTAATTTCAAAAAAGTCCGGTGCTTCCCTTACGCAAACAAAAGCAAGAAGAGCTTCACTCCCCTCTATGACCCACGTGTGGGCCTTGTGCAATTCATCGCGGATCTGAAAGCGGTCCCAGTTGAACTGCGCGCGCTTCTCCGGCGCTGTAAATGAAATTTCTTCGACTAACCGGATGATTTCGGGAAAGTCTGCTTCGGCTGCGGCTCTGATAACAGAATTATTTATTTTCACCGGATTTTATACGAACGACGTATTTTCTTTTCATCAGCTCATACCAGGTATTGAACCGCGCACTGTCTTTGTGCTGATTTTCTTTAATTTCAATCAAAGCTTCGGCTTTAGCGATGGCTGTTACTTCTTTGTCGATTTCGTCACGAGTGAAAGCCGCCAGTTTTTTACGTTCCGGTTCGGTTGGAACTTTCTTATCGAAAGAAATCTGAAAAACGTCGGCTTCTTTTAAGCTGATTCTTGAAACCAGAAAGTCATTGAATTCGTCTTTTGAATACTGAGTCAGTGATTTCTTTTTATAAACGTCAGACATGACGCTTCGGTAAAGGTCCATGTCGCGCATGGTCCATGACTGATCGCCCACGCTGAAAAGAACCTTGTTAAGTTCGGTTCTTTCCACGGCGTAGGCCTGAATGTTTGTCAGGAATAATAAAATGAAGAGGCGCGCAAACTTCACGATCAATTAGAAATTCATTCGTGCAGAAACGCCGGCGCTGTAACTTTGCAACTGCTCAATCGGAGTAACAGAAACGCTTCCTTGAGAAGCAGCATTTACGTTAGCAATAGTATCAGCTTTATTCGACACGTTGATCATGTAACGCAAATCAAGACCGATTGCGAAGTCACGGTTCATTTCAAAATCAACGGCTCCAACAACACCTGCATCAGTTGTTTGTGAATTACCGCGGTCGATTGTCATACCGTTGTTACCAACGTTATTCGGGTCACGCTGAGTAAAATTACGCTGAGTCATCTGCATGAAAACACCCGCACTTGGAACGATTCGGCCGAATGCCATACGGTATTTTGCAGCGCCCGTCATGTAATACTGATCGATTTCAAACTTATCTTTTCGGTTTAAAACGTTAGCGTTGTAAGATTCCATTTCGTAGTTAGCAGCACCGCCGCCTAATTCAAACACGAATGATTTTTCCCAGATGTAACCTAAAGAACCCATGATGTTGTATTTGCCGTTTACATTGCTCACGTCAGGATATTGAAGAGTTCCTAATACAGCAGAGATGTACCAGTTCTTATCTTTCTTCTTAGGCATAGCTTCAATTGAAGTTACGCTTTCTTGCATCGCCTGATTGGCAGCTAAAGATTCAGCTTCAATTGCATCGTCATCTAAATTTAAATCGCCATCAGTCGATGATGCCGCCGCTGTTTCTTGAGTGGGTTGCGCTTCCGGAGCTGCAGGAGCCGGCGTCGCCTGGATTTGAGCAGGTGCAACCGCAGCGATTACAACAGGTTCTTCCGCTTCAACTTCTTTAGCCAGTTGCTGCGCTAACTTTTCGTCTTTTACCGGAGTTTCGGTGATCGTTGCTGCCGCCTTCTTATCTGGCGAACTTTTAGCCGCTGTGACAGCATTTGCGTTAACCACGAACAAAAACAAAGCCATAAAAGCAATTAAACGTTTCATGAGGTCTCCTGTTAGTCCTATAAAATATATAGGATCGTATGCCACAATTGGGTGCAACAATCAAACCCACCCTGTAAAATGGTAAAAAACCTCTTGAATCCCGGCTTCATTCTTCGTTATATTCATTTTCGCACTTTTATGTAAGCAACTACAGTTATCAGCGTGGCTCGGTGATGAAATTGGTAGACTTGCTAGACTCAAAATCTTGTGGGCGCAAGCCCGTGTCGGTTCGAGTCCGACCCGAGCCACCAATTTCTTACTCCGATATCTGAGATCCGATACCAGATATCAGATATCTCCGGGGCACAACTTGCGGATCTTTCGTCTTCTCAATTTAATTATCTCCTTACTGTTTCTTGGTTCCTGTGCGGTTACACCTAAAAACAATTCCGCTGACAGCACTACTGAATCCATTAAAAATTTCTTAAAGGGCACACCCTACTCTCACTTTATGTCGGCCTGCCGTCTGTATGACCTGGACGGCAAAATGAGCGCCTTTGCAGAAGGCGGTAACTGCGCCATCAATCCTGATGGATCACATTATAGCCGAAACCTTAAATCTCTTCGTTTTGTAGGCGCCGATCAGAAGCTGATATGGGAAAACCCGGTTCCTCATACGCACCATCAGCTGGTGCATTCGAAAGTGACCGGCGACTTTTTAGCGATGCACAGCGAATTTAAAAGCTGGAACGGCAAAGCCACCCGCTTTGATGTGCTGCTTGTATTAAATGACAAGGGCCAAATCACCAAGCGCTTCAGCCTTTACTCCGTTTTAAAAAACCACTCTGACCTGCTTCGCTATGCAACGGCCGGCGAAACCAACTGGTACCATATGTTAGCAGGAGTTAATAAAAATATTCTTGAAATGACTCATGCGAATTCTTTTATTGAGCTCACAGAAGCCGGCGCCGACGGCACTCCGAAATTAACGGGGTATCTTGTTAACTGTACGTTTCAAAGTAAGTTTTTTATTTTAGACCCATCACTTTCAAACGTTGTAAAAGTGATTGATCTTAATGACCGCAGCACCCACTCGGTTACGCAAATGGCTGATGGGCGGCTTTTGTTCTACCGTAACTCCAAACCGAAGAAGCCTCTTAGCAGCGCTGAAGTCTATGACTTAAAAACAAATCAGTTCAGCACTTTATATAAAAGCAACAATCCTTACCTCAGCGCCAGTGCCTGCAGCAGCGTACAGATGATTACTGCTGATAAGCTGATGCTGTCGCACAGCCAGTGCATTCCCTCGTCAAATAAAGCCGACTATGGCCTGGCCGTTGAATTTGTGGATCTTAAAGAGCAAAAATCTTTCTATTATTTACTTCATAAAAATTTTCCGCACTCAGGAACATATCTGATTGACGGCAGGAAGTTTGTTGAAAGCAGACCTAAGCTTTAATTGCAGGACGTGTAGACGACCGGCTCTTTTGCGCCGATACGGTTTAGAAGTTTAACCTCAAAAACTGCATTCGTTTTTTTACAGCTGTACAAATAATATTTTACTGTATGTGAAGGTTTTTCGCTGTAGCAGTCGACAAGCTGCTCTTTCGGGTTAGCGACAAAAGACATCATGATAAAATCAACACCGGCTTGCTGCTTCAGCTCTCCTGTTACGTTGACGTGTTTCATGCAGTCGGCATCGGCCTGCACGGTACCGAAGTAAGGAGCGATTAAAGTACTGTACGCCTGGTGCAGATATGTTCTTCTGTTCAGCAAAAAAGACTTTGCGGCTGTCGCGCTTTCAAACGGGTTTCGCGACACACTGATTTTATGCTCACCGTTTGAGGCGACGTAAGAGTTATCGCCTGATTTAGTCAGCATTGGATTCTTATTCAGATTTTGGAGCGAAAAAAAATAGGTTGTTTTAACGGCCTCGGCACTTGGTACATTGTATTCAGCGACCGGGGCTGTTTGTGACTGCGGTTCGCCGGCGGTTGTGCAACCCGCAATAAGGAAAAGACTTAAAATAAAATTTACCGTCAGAAACACTCTCATATCAGCTATAGTAATCGTTTAATCGCTTTCCGCAACGATCAAACATTCACTCACCTGTTAGCCTAATGTTTGGGCAGCACTTCCTGTTGTCAGTTGGAGGTTGCTGGTTTAGGTTTAATCAACTGCTAACTTAAAAGGAGTTCTTTTATGCGTTCACTTATCACTTTATTAATTTCTTCTTTCGCTGCTGTTTCTGTATTTGCGTTACCGCAACCTATTACTGGCTTTGCGTTACCGCAAAAGGTTCACTTAATGGGAACACTGCAATCACGTAACGGTCACCAGTCGCATGTTCATGTTGACCTGGTTTTAAAAAGCGAAAGCGCAACTAAAGCGAAGTACACTGGCCGCGCGAACCTAGGTCATGTTCTTGCCGACAACGAAAGAATTTCTTTAACCATGAATTTGGCAAAAGGAAAATCTGAAGGCGTTGTTGAGCTTTACGATGGCCACTTGGCATTCGATTCAAAAGCGGTTTACACGATGGAAGTCGGCCAACAGCTTCAGTTAAAATACGCTGAATACCGCCGCGATCATTTAACTCCTCCGTGCCACCCGATGGACACTTGGTGCCGTCCGGGCAACGATCTTCCACGTTTGGTTGATCAAGGTGTTTTAAACCTGACTGTTGTAGACGCTCAGTAATTTAAAAATGATTTCAGGATTCGTTTCACAGGTTGTCGGTCAAACTCCGCTGATAAAAGTTAAGTCGTTGTCTGACCTGACAGGCTGTGAAATTCTGGGTAAAGCCGAATACATGAATCCGGGCGGCAGTATCAAAGACCGCGCGGCTTTAGGAATTATTGAACAAGCTGAAAAAGACGGTCTGCTAAAACCGGGCTTCACTATCATAGAAGGCACTGCCGGCAACACCGGAATCGGCCTTGCGACAATTGCGCCGCAAAAGGGTTATCGCTGCGTGATCGTGATGCCGAACAATCAAGCCCAGGAAAAATACGACACCCTCAATGCTTTGGGTGTAGAGCTGGTAACGGTGCCACCCGTTCCGTTTGCGAATGAAAATCATTTCTATCACACGGCTAAACGATTAGCTTCTGAACGCCCGAATTCTTTCTGGGCAAACCAGTTTGAAAACGTTGCGAACTTTAAAGCACACGAAGCCACAACCGGCCCTGAAATCTGGAATCAAACAGAGGGCCGCATTGATGCTTTTGTTTCAGCGGTGGGAACCGGCGGAACAATGGCAGGCGTTTCGCGCTATTTAAAATCTAAAAAGCCTTCGGTCCACGTAAGACTTGCAGACCCATTCGGCTCTGGTCTTTACTCTTATTTTAAAAGCGGCCAGATGGCCTCTACGGGCTCTTCGATCACTGAGGGCATAGGTATCATGCGTGTAACGGCAAACTTTAAAGAAGCCGTTATCGATGAAGCTGTACAGGTCAGCGACTCAGACATGATTTCAATGCTGTATCACTTGGCTAAAAACGACGGATTGCTGGTAGGAACTTCTGCGGCGTTAAATCTTTATGCCGCCTACAGATATGCTTTAGAAAATAAAAATTCCGGTAAAGTAATTGTGACGATGCTTTGTGATTCTGCAACCAGATATCAGTCAAAGATTTTTAATCCAGCATTTCTGAACGAGAAGAACCTGTCGCCGCAACCTCTGAATTAGATCCGTTACTTGCTTTGATTCTTTTCAATGAAGCGTAGATACCGATGTAGTTAGTAATCACGCGTGTGAAATACTCACGTTGTTGTAATTTTTCAGGAGACATTTTTTTAAGAGTACCCAAACCGGTGTTATAAGCTGTGATGTAACGAACAGGTTTACTTTTATGTAGCGTATTTTTCAGATATTGAAAGTAGAACGAACCCACTAAAACATTGTAAGAAGGATCTTTTAAAGCCTCAGCACCCTTCCAAGGAATGTTATACTTAGCACAGATCCACTCGGCAGTTTCAGGGCGAACTTGCATAAGACCGATTTCGCCGACTGATCCGATAGCGTTTTGATTGAATTTACTTTCTGTTTTAATAACAGCTAATAAGAAAACCGGGTCTTCATTAAAACGGCGTCCGATGGTAATCAATGTTGTTGTAAGTTTATCAGAGTCGATTGTCTCATTTTGAGCTTCAATGTACGACTTAATGTATTTTCTGAACTGAGCGTCACCATTAAAGTCTGCAGTTAACCGGCTTTCGCCTTCTAACAGACGGCTGGCGTGAGTAGATCTAACCGCATCGTCCATTGAAAAGAAGTGGTTAACCTCAGGCGGTGGCGTTGAAGGAATCTGGCAAGCTTCAATAAATACGATCTGCAAGCTTAAGAAAAACAGCAGACCGAATCTTTTCAAACTGCTTTTTTTTGTAGAACTTGTTTTCATAATTGCTTCCATGATAATAGTTTATACAAAAGCAATACCAACTTCCCGAAAATTCCAAATAGTTGAATTTACTGGTTTCTTAAAAAGAGGCGATGTAATTTGATTTTTAAGTCAGCATTACGCAGTCCCCAGAATCCACGCCGAAAAAGTGTAGACACCGGGTGCAAGGATTCTGGCATTTGTTTCAGAGTGAGACAGTTTAAAATTAAAATTTTATTTGCACGGTGATGGATTAGGGATAAAACGCATGGTCGAACCACTCAAATTGATAATTAAAATTTCAAAGAAGCAGATAATCCCTGAGCTAAATACTCTTCACGTAGCTTCATATAAATTTCGTAATATCTGTATGACGGCGGATCTGTTGGTTTTTGGTGGTGATCCGGCAATAGCTTCAGAGTTTTTGTTCTCAGTAATAAAGCCTTGATGTCCGGGTTCGATTCGAGCTTCGCACGGCTGGCGCGGAAGATGATATCGTAAAAAACTTCTTTTTCTGTGCCCTTGTAATCAATTTTTTTACCTTTGTAGGTAACCCATTCGATTCCTAGCTTTTTCATGTTGTCGCCGGCTTTATCACCTGCACGCTTCGCCTCGAAGCTGGTCATCTGCTGAACCTGCTCACGCGTGAAAGGCCAAACAATGGTTTTGTCTTTCATTCGTTCGTCTTTTGGGCCCTCAGGGAACTTCATTGATTGCCAAAGGCCTTCAATGCTGGCGTAAGTTGTGCCGTCTAATGTAAATGGTGCCGGAGTGAAATTTGAAAGTTTGCCTAGTTCATTTCTTTTCGAAAGAATGACTTCACCTTTTGAACGGTCGGCTTCTTGCGGGCCGATCTCCCAGCTGGCCAGTTCACTTTTTGGAACCTCTTGCCACCAAAGATCAGGATAACCGTCGTTAAAAACTTTTTTGGCTGCAGTAGAGCAGCCAAAAATTGAAGATAACAATAATGATAGAGACAGAACGAACTTCATTTAAGAATTAGTAGCCTAAGCCTTTTAAAGCGTCGCGTACTTCAGTGTTTGTCAGGAATGTACCGTAGTTCATGCCTTCACCCGGAGCTGTTAAACGGCCACCATCGTGGATCCCTACAACTTTAAGAGTGTTTTCATCTAAGATAGTTGCGCCAGAGCTGCCTGGGTTTGTATCGCACTTGTGTTGCATCGCTTGCGGCGGCAATTCTGAATCAGTTGGGTTTTCAACTACACACGTTGGAGACCAGCGAAGTGGTAACTCTTCAGGGTGAGAGAAAATTGTCAGTTGATCGCCAACTTCTGCTTTACGTTCTAACTCAACACCAACAGAAACTTCAGGAGCAGGAGAAACTTTCATGATTGCGAAATCGTTACCGATAGAATCACGTTGAGCGAATAAAACCATTTCACAAGTTGAAGTTAAAGTAGACTCTTTACCTTCGCGAACGCCCCATGCGATTGTTGTATCTGCACATGGCTGATCTTTCTGAAGAACTTCATCTGCCCAGAAGCAGTGACCTGCAGTTAACACAAGACCATTACCAATGTGAGTTGCTGTACAACCCATGCTGATGATGCCGAAAGCTTCAATAATATTGCGGTATTTTTCAGGAACGTTGCTGCCAGTGGCATCAACTGCAACTAAATCATTAGTACCAATGATTTTTTCAATAGTTGGGTGTCCTGCGAATACATTCAGGCTTGCGATCGTCAACAGTGTGGTCACTAATAATTTCATGTGTTTCCCCCAAAACGAACGGAGAAGTAACCCAGTTTGGAACCACTGTCTACACATAAAACACTCTTTTGAATTATTTTTTTTGGCGAAAACGTAAGCAGATCAAGTAGCTAGCAGGTTGGGTGTCAAAAGTGTAGCCAGCTCAATTGAGTTCGATCTGGGGTACTTATTTTTGAGTACAGGTGGGATAAGCTTTCTTTTTGAGACCTATAAGGAATATTTCTTTAGAAATTTTTCTAGTCGAATCGGGCTTCATGGCTTCGAATTTTTCGAAGTCCTCTTTAATAAGTGTGCGCAGTTGCGAGAAGTCGTCGGAGTGAAAAAGCTTACACACAAAATGCCCGTCTTTTTTCAGAAATTGTTTTGAAATATTAAGTGCAAGTTCACACAAATCATAAGACCGCGCCTGATCTGTCGAGCGAATGCCTGTCGTATTCGGGGCCATGTCTGAAATGACCACATCAAACGGCGGAACAAAGCCGTTTTCTTTAAAAATATTTTCGAGGTTCAAATCACGAAGATCAGCCTGAATGAAAACGGCATTCTGAAGTTTTGCTGTAACCGGCTTTAAATCCACGCCGAGAATACGGCCTTCGGGACCGATTTTTTTAGAGCAGTATTGTGACCACGACCCCGGAGACGCCCCCAGATCCAGAATTTTTTGTTTAGGCTTTATGATTTTAAACTTCTGATCGATTTCTTCCAGTTTAAAAACGGAGCGCGCGGCAAAGTTTTGGTCTTTTGCTTTTTTAAAATAGTGATCGCGCGGGTTATAAGTCATATACTATATGGTAGATACCAAATAACTTGTTTTAAGTCACAGATTGTTTTACTTCTGAGAACCGACAAGGAAACCTAACAGGAAATCTTATGGAAATGGCTTTTGCACTCATGATCTTCTTTATCTTGATAACGGCTGTCTTTGTGATTATCGCACTGGTCTTTCCTGAATGGGTCGGAATCACCGGCAAAAAAGCGCTTGAGATTCAAAAGCATCAGTCAGGTGATGATGAATCTAAAGACTCTTCAACGGCTTCGTCTGCACCTTCCACAGAAAATAAGCCCCGGTAAGAATCAAAATCAGCAAGCTTAGGATCGATTTGCGTGAGTCACCGGTGAAGGCCGCAAACATTGCCACTAACAGCGGCCCCAGGACCGAAGCAAAGCGCCCCAGCATGTTGTAAAAACCGAAGTACTCCCCGCTTTTCTCAGGCGGTATAAGGTGCGCAAATAAAGCCCTTGAGAGAGCCTGAACACCCCCCTGACTTAATCCGATAACAGTCGCCAGAGCATAGAAGTGCCACGCTTCTGAAATCTGTGAAGCGCCGACGATACAAATGACGTAGATCGCAAGACCGATCAGAATCATGATGCGTGAGCTGAACCTTCTGGCGAGCATTCCGAACGCAAAAGCTGACGGGAAACCGACAAACTGCGTGATCAGCAGCGCTTTTAAAAGATCCGGCGCCTCAAGCCCTAGCGACAACCCGAAATCAACTGCCATTGACATCACCGTGAAGACTCCGTCGATATAGAACCAGTAGCCGACGATAAAGAAAAAAAGATTTTTATTCTGAAAAATTTCTTTAAA
>JAJFMT010000061.1 GCA_020696855.1 Pseudobdellovibrio sp. | reverse complement strand
GCAACCGACTGCGCAGAGAAGCGGTTCACACTCTCGCCCACGTCAGCGATTACATACGGTGCCACCAGCGCCCGGTATGCGCGCGATTGAGCGTAAACCTGAAGAGTGTTGTCGTTTGACGGGGTTAACCCATCAAACAAGTTAGGAACTTCGGGATTCAATTTTTCAAGATAAGAACCGTGAAGAACTAAAGAGAAATCTGCGTCGTTTTTGTGAGAAATAAATCCACGGTCATCCGGATCAATTGATAAACACGCAATCGCCACTTCATCCGGGCCGCCGACACAAAACGCCTGCTTAATAAAATCATTCATTTCAGCAAGTGAATTGAATTTTACTTTTACTGACTGATAATAGCGCGGAGATTCCTGGTAAACACCGATCTTACGAAGTAACGCCGCTTTTAATAAGCTGGAGTGAACCTGTAAACCCGATTTTAAACGGTAAGTTTGGGTAGGATTGCTGGCAGACTTTACGCTGATCGCGTACATACCCAGCTCGCGCACGACGCCCACGAAGCCATTATAAATAAGACCCACTTCGGGCGATGGCATTTGTCCTATTAATAAGTTATCAACTGCAGGATAATTGGCGGCCTGCGGGTTTTGCCAAAATTTGTTTTCAATTGGATTAAAGGTCGACAAATCGAGGGTACGGTCGAAATGCGTTTTAAGCTGGCCTACACTCAACCGCTGCCCGTCCGGTCCCACTAAATCAAAGGCAGGTTTAGTGAGTGTATTCAATGGGATGCGAACGACACTTTCTTGGGCATTTAAAGAAATTCCCACGAAAAGTAAAAGGCCACTGAGACATTTCAAGAATGTTTGCGTTTTCATCGTTACCTCGATAGTTCAAAGTATTGCCAGAACAAGGCCGGAAAAGTGTCTTGATTTGAGACGCTCCAAAAACTATTATGAAAACTTATGAGCAACCCACGTTCGATCTATCAGTTTAAAATCAACAAGATCATTGATCACACAAAAGAAATCCGCGAGTTGATTTTAGAGCTGACGAATTTTCCTGAATTTAAATTTAAAGCGGGTCAGTTTGTGATGCTTCATGTTCCTGTTGAAGGCGCACCGAAGCCGGCGCTACGTGCGTACTCGATTGCCTCTACCGACGAACAGAAAAACGGTTTTAAATTAATTTTTAAATTCGTTGAAAACGGCGTGGCCAGCAAATTTGTATGGGGCCTTAAGGGCGATGAAATCTTAAATATGACCGGGCCTTTCGGAAAAGTTTTCTTCCAGGAACCTCCGACAGAGCAAATTGTTTTCTTGAACACCGGCAGCGGTATCTCACAGCACTTCTGTTTTTTAGAATCTAAGATGAAGCAGTTTCCTGATTTGAAATATAAATTGTTTTTCGGCGTTCGCCGCGAAGAAGATATTTACTACGAATCAGAATTAAAACGCCTTCAGGCGCAGTTACCGAATTTTGAATATCACTATGTCTTAAGCCGAGCTTCAGACAGCTGGGCCGGAAAGCGCGGATACATCCAGCACTTCTTAAAAGAAACCCAGTACAAAGAAATTCCGACAACATTTTATCTTTGCGGCAACGGCGCCATGATTAAAGATGTCAAACAGCAGCTGCTGGAAGTTGACGGATTTGATAAGACCCGCGTCTGGGCTGAAGCTTTTGATTAAGCTTACTCCTTACAACAAAGCCATTATTGAGCTTACCATTGCCGGTATTATCTGGGGCGCCTCGTTCACCGCTGTACGCTGGGCTTTAGAAGATTTTTCGACAACGACGCTGATGTTCTGGCGCTTTATGCTGGCTATCGTTGGCGGCGAAGTTTTTTTGTTTCTCGTGTCGCGCAAAGATTTTGACAACTCCTGGAGCGATCTTCGCCTATCAGCTAAAGCCGGAATGTGTCTTGGCGTTTCGCTTTTATTTCAGATTTACGGGCTGAATTTCACAACCGCTACGAACTCAGGATTTATTACTTCACTGTACGTCATTTTAATTCCCATCATCGGTACTTTATTCTTTAAACACAAAATTTACCCGCGCCATATTTTACTGAGCCTGACTGCATTTGCCGGCATGGGATTATTACTTGATTTGAGAGAATTCACGATGCAAAAAGGCGACGTTCTGACATTAGGTGCAGCCTTAACTGCGGCCTTACAGATTATTTTCATCGGTCAGTCGGCGCCAAAGGCCAAAAGCGCATTTCGATTTAATACGTTTCAGACATTCTGGTCACTTGTGATGGTGCTGCCTTTTTTAGTGTTTGAAACCGTAGCGCACAAAGTTCCGCTGGCACCGGCAGCGCCAGGCATGCGCGCAGTCCTTTCCGTCATTGCTCTTGCGTTTGTCGTCAGTTTATTTGCGTTTTATATGCAGGTTCGCGCCCAGCGTGTTTTGAACACGACCACTTCCAGCATGCTTTGCCTCTTGGAAGGGCCGTTCGCGTTCTTCTTCGGTGCGATTTTTTTAGGAGAAACCTTAAGTACGATTCAGGCTTCAGGTGCCGTGCTTATTCTGGGAAGCTGCGCTTTTTCTGTTTTCCTTGACCGACCAGTAGATGGAAAGTCCTAACACCGCTGCTCCTGAAAGCGCTGTAACCGCTTCACCGAAGTGAAAGAAGCTATCCAGCAACATGAAAAATGCAAGTAGCCCAAGTGCCCAGAAGGCCCCGTGTTCGAGAAACATAAATTGTTCTAAGGTTTTATGCTCAACTAAATAAAGCGTAATACCCCGTACAAAGAAAGCCCCCACACCAAGACCTATCATGATAATTAATAACTGGTGCGAAATCGCAAAAGCTCCGACAACACCGTCAAAACTGAATGAGGCATCCAGCACTTCAAGGTATAAAAACATTCCAAGACCGGAGCTCAGCATCGGTAACGAAGCGATTCGTTCGTCTTCTAACAGTGCACTGAAGCCATGAACGATTAAGAAAGTTAACAAGCCCCACAGGTAAGCCACTAAAAACGTTGATTGGTCTGCTAGCGGCAGGTTGGCGTGAATTCCGAATAAAATACTGATCGCAATGACCAGCTCAATACTTTGAAACGCCGAAAGCTTTCCTGCGGGTTTTTCGATGATGCCGATCCAATGAAGGTCTTTCTCTGTAAATAGGAAATCCAAAAAAACCATCAGCAAGAAGCTGCCGCCGAAGGCAGAAACCGCTAAATGCGCTGATGTCATCATCTTCGCGTAATCGTCCGGTCTGGCGAAAGCCATCACAAGAGAGTCCCACACCGAAACGTTAGCAATAATCGAAACGATCGCCAGCGGAAATACCAAACGCATGCCGAATACGGCAATCGCCATACCCCAGGTCAAAAACCGTTTTCTCCAGACTTCGTCCATCTTTTGTAAGACGGTCGCGTTTACAACCGCATTGTCAAACGACAACGAAATCTCAAGCACGGACAGCATCACTACTGTAAATATCGTTTGAGCCACATAACCTAATTCGGGCTTTAAAGACCAACTAAAGAATGCGGCGATCACTATACCTATTACTAAAGACAATATCGGAGTTGTAAAGAATTTCATTTTTTTCCTTTTACATCAGTCAAAACAGTTTTCAAAAATTGGCCTGTAATGCTTTCTTTTACTTTTATGATAGCTTCAGGCGTGCCGTTGGCAACAATTCTTCCGCCGTGAATACCGCCTTCAGGTCCCACATCCACAATATGATCTGCCGTTTTAACGACTTCAAGGTTGTGTTCAATCACTAAAACGGTGTTGCCCTGATTAACCAGCTCATGCAGAAGCTCGACGAGTTTTCTGACGTCGTCAAAGTGTAAGCCTGTCGTGGGCTCGTCCAGAATGTAAAGGGTCTGGCCTGTTCCGCGTCTTGAAAGTTCTTTTGCAAGCTTCACTCGCTGAGCTTCACCGCCCGACAAAGTCGTCGAAGCCTGGCCGAGAGTCATGTAATCAAGACCAACCTTCATTAAGGTTTCAAGTTTACGGTGAATCTGAGAGTGATTTTTGAAAAAGTTAAAAGCTTCTGCCACACTCATATCCAGAACGTCTGCAATACTTTTTTCTTTGTATTTTACGTTGAGGGTTTCACGGTTGTAACGGCGGCCGTTACAGGTATCGCAGGTGACGAACACGTCAGATAAAAAGTGCATTTCCATTTTGATCTGGCCATGGCCCATACAGGTTTCACAGCGCCCGCCTTTAACATTAAAGCTGAAGCGGCCCGGTTCAAAACCGCGAAGTTTCGCTTCAGGTAAAGCCGCATACAGATCGCGAATCATCGGAAGCAACCCTACATATGTTGCAGGTGTTGATCTTGGCGTACGTCCGATGGGCCGCTGATTGATATCAATAACCTTATCGACGTTATCAACGCCCTCAATTTTTTTGTAAGGCGATGGCTGCACCTGAGCACGAAAGAACTCACGCGCTAAAATTTTATAAAGAGTGTCCAGTACGAGTGTACTCTTACCGCTGCCGGAAACACCCGTTACACAGGTTAAGGTTCCCAGCGGAATTTCGAGATTAGTATTCTGCAGATTATTTCCTGAGGCACCGTACAGGCGAATAAATTTTCCGTTACCGGGACGTCTTACAGGTGGAACCGGAATTCGCATGCCGCCCGAAAGATACTGACCGGTGAGCGATTGTTTATTGTTTTCAATTTCTTCAGGAGTTCCTACTGCCAGTAATTCGCCACCTAAACGGCCGGCGCGCGGGCCTAAGTCCACAACGTAATCTGCGTATCGAATCGTATCTTCATCATGCTCGACTAAAATAATAGTATTACCGCGGTCTTTAAGTTCACCGATAATTTCAAGCAAGCGGTGGTGATCACGCGGGTGCAGGCCGATGCTGGGCTCGTCCATCACATACGTACAGCCGATTAAAGCTGAACCCACCTGAGTGGCCAAACGAATCCGCTGCGCTTCTCCGCCTGATAAGGTGCGTGCCGGGCGCGAAAGCGAGAGATACGACGTGCCCACACGGTTTAAAAAATCCAGCCTGTTAACAATTTGCTGCAGGATTTTTTCCGAGATCATTTTATTTTTTTCGTTCCATTTTACTTTCAGTAAAAACTGCTTCAGCTCCACAATAGACAGATCAGAAAGCTCAGCGATGTTTCGTTCGCCGATTTTGATATTCAAAGCTTCCTGACGAAGACGGTGCCCGTTACAGTCCGGGCAAACATTTAATATCATTTCTTCGGCGTCTTCTTCGTCGCTTTCTTCTTCGCTGACTTTTTTACCTTTGTAAGTGTACTTGACGTTTTCCAGTTTGCGTCCGCCCACTTCGCCGTCTGAAAATTGCTCTTCTTCGACTAAGTCTAACGTACCGAGGCCGTGGCAGGTTAAGCAGGCACCGCGCGGATTATTAAAACTGAAAAGACGCGGCTCTAACTCAGGAAAGCTGTAAGCACAGATCGGGCAACTTGAATGAAGAGAGTAATTAACCCGCTGACCGTCAGTGGTTTCGATAATCACGCGGCCGTTCGCCATCGAGAGAGCCGTGTTAATACTCTCACTTAAGCGGTGCTTGATGGTGTCTTTTAAAATCAACTGATCGACAACCAGATCAATGTCATGAGTTTTTGTTTTTGCAAGCTTTGTGGCGCGCTCCAGTTCGATATACTGACCATCGACTTTGGCTTTTACAAAGCCCTTCTTCGCCCAGCGCTGGAATTCCGCAAGGAACTCTCCTTTTTTGGACTGGGCCATCGGCGCCAGAATTAAAAATTTAGTTCCGCCGGATTTTTTAAAGACGTCATCAACAATCTGCTGCGGCGTCTGTGACGAAACAGGAATGTGATGCGTAGGGCATTCAGGTGTACCGACTTTAGCAAACAGCAAACGCAGGTAATCATAAATCTCAGTAACCGTGCCCACGGTTGAACGCGGGTTCAGCCCGACCGACTTTTGATCGATCGCAATCGCTGGACTAAGTCCTGTTACGGAATCCACTTCCGGTTTTTTTAACTGCTCTAAGAAATTTCTGGCGTAGGCCGATAGACTTTCAACATAACGTCTTTGCCCTTCGGCATAAACTGTGTCGAAAGCCAGCGAAGATTTACCTGACCCGCTAAGGCCGGTGAAAACCGTAATTTTATTTCTCGGAATTTTAACTGAAACGTTCTTGAGGTTGTGCTCTCTTGCACCGTTTACCACAATCCCATCAAAGTCTTTCGAATCTGGAGTTTTTGCCATCTCCGTAGTTTACGCTACTCCTGCTTTAGCTGACAAGACGAACACAATCCGTAGAGCTCCAGGATATGCCCTGTCAAAACAAACCCGAAATACTCGGCTACCTGCAATTGCAGCTTTTCGATTTTTTTGTTTTCAAATTCCACAATTTTTCGGCAGCGCGTGCACGTTAAGTGATCGTGATGCTCTTTAGTGGTCAGCTCATAACGAGAAGCCTGAGCCCCCATTCGCACTTCTGTAACAAAATTATTATCGGCTAAGTCCCTTAAAAAGCGGTAAACCGTGGCAAAACCGACGCTCGTGTCCTTTTTGACTACACGTTCATAAAGTTCTTGGGCTGTTACGTGCCGCTCGCCGGATTTTATTTCGGATTCGTGTAAACAATGAATAATCAAAAGACGTTGGGCCGTTACTTTCAGACCCATAGATCTGATAATTTTTTTGAAATCTTCTTCTTTATATCGTTCTGGCTTTCTGACTATATTTTCATCATTCTGACGTGGCAACATGAAGACCTCTTAATTCTTGGTTTCGCGAGAAAGTACAAGAATCGCGCATACAAATGAAGTTAAAAATGATAATTGTTATCATTTAACCAGTTGCACCATGCCGATTCGAATCCCGGCCCTATGTCCCGTCAACGAGTTTAAATTGAGGGCCCCTCGTTGGCTTGCTATAATTTTAGCTATGGCCGAGCCGACCTCTCAAAAGGTTTTACTGTTTATTAGTCACCAGCCCGACAACCTTAAGGTGGCTACCTCGTTTTTAAAAAAACGGAACTTCGTCGTTCACGTCGAGACTGAAGTGAAAGAGGCCATAGTACAGGTTTTTGACCTGAAGCCTGACTTCGTTTTTATTTCATGGGACCACACTGATAAAAAAATTCAGATGCTTCCTAAAATTCTGGCGCAGTCAGCGGCCAGCATTATTGTTCCTTTCATTAATAAAAATACGAAGGATGCGATTTTTAAAATCGAGCAGTGCCCTTATACACCGAAGCTCTACCCGCCTTTGTCAGGCCCCTCAGTCGAGCGGCTGATTATGAAGTCTTCAAAAGAAGATGCTGCGTATCTTGAAAAAGTAAAAAAATTCAAAAGTGCGGAAACCCAAGCTGAAATGGCAAGGATTCAAAAAAATCTTGCTGATACTGAGGCTGCAGAAGCCGCTACGGCAGCAGCAGCCGCCGTTACAGCGGCCGAAGCACTTCAACCTCCGCCGGCTGAACCCGGCGCCGTTGCTGACGAAGGTTTTTCGGGCGAAGAAGAACTACTGACTCCTGCCACCCCGGCATTAACTGAAACCGAAATACAAAAAAATCTCGAAAGCCGCAACGACATTCTTGAAGAAGAAAAATCTCCGCTTAGCGAAGAGAAAAAGCTGGAGCTTCAAAAAACGATTGATGAAGACATTAAGCCTTCTCTTGAAAACGTCTTAACCGCAAATGCGGCAGCAGAAGAAGCAGCGCCTGAAGCTGTTAAAAAACCGCAGCGTAAAGGGCCGCTGGTTTTCAAAAACACACCGTCCCCGGGCGCAATGAAAAGCGGGATCTACATCAGCAAGGGCACACCGGCTCAAAAAAAACCGGCGAAACCTGCTTCTGCATCTCTTGAAGAAGTCGGCGAAAACACTGTTGCTGACTTTGAGATGCCCGCTCTCAATAATTACGTTCACTGCATTTCTATTGTGTGTCCTCACTGGTGCGGCTACTTCATGATTTCATCCGTTACCTCTCTGGATTTCGCAACGATCGAACTTGTATTTTCGGACTGGCTGAAAACGCAAATGAGAAACCCTGAAGATATCACCGAGAGAGACTACTTTAACTTCGATGATGTAACGCCCGAAACCATTGCTGAAATTAAAAAAATGGCTGATTACAGCGAAACGATAAAAGTTAAAGACCAGGAGTTTTCAATTCTCTTCTTCGCTGTAGAACCGAAAGACATGAAGATCGATTTCAGCCCCGACCATCACTACATTGAAGTTTATACGCGCGATATCCCGCCGCAAGCGGCACTTAATTTTGACCTGCTTTTACACTTACCCGAAAATCAGAAGTATCTTTTATTTACGTTAAAAGACATGGCGTTGACCGAAGATCAGCGCAGCCGCTTACTGAACAGAAACGTAACGAAGTTATTTACGAAACTCGAAAACGAATACGAATACCGCCGGTTTTTAGTAATGAAAACCTTCTCGCGCCTTTTTGAACTCATCAGTAACAGACTTGCCGGCCAATGAAATTAGTTTTAGCCAGCACTTCACCCTACCGGGCCGCTTTACTTAAAAAATCCGGAGTACCGTTTACCGCTGTACGCCCCGCTGTTAACGAAGACGAAATTAAATCCGTATTATTAAAAGATGGGGCCACCCCGCTGGGTCTCGCGCAGGCGCTTTCACAGAAAAAGGGCGAATCCGTGTGGCAACAGGTGAAAGATCCTCACACCATCGTCATTTCGGGCGACCAGGTGGCCTCGCTGAACGGAACCATCCTGGGAAAACCGGGAAATTTTGAAAACGCTTTAGATCAACTGCAAAAACTCAGCGGCCATACTCACCAGCTCATAACAGCGCTGACGGTCTATGGCCCGTCAGATTTTGAAAATCACGTTTCTATTACCGACCTGAAAATGCGCAGTCTAAGCGAAACTGAACTGCGCCGTTATCTGCTGCTCGACACCCCTTACGATTGTGCGGGCAGCTACAAAATCGAAGAAAATGGAATTGCACTTTTTGAATCGATAGTTTCTGATGACTTCACAGCCATTCAAGGAATTCCTATGATATGGCTTTGTAATAAACTTAAGGAGTACAACTGTGAGTTCTTCCAACCTTAAAGACTTGGCCTTATCGGCATTACAATTTTCTTATTCCCCTTATTCAAAAAAACGTATTGGCTCTGCAGTGCTACTCAGTAACGGAAAAACCTATTCGGGCTGCAATATCGAAAACGCATCGTACGGCGGAACAGTGTGCGCAGAACGCGTCGCTATCTGGAAAGCCTACAGCGAAAACAAAAGTGACGTTAAAATTACTGAAATCGCAGTTTCAAGCGAATCCGAAAGCCCGTGGCCACCGTGCGGTTTTTGCCGTCAGGTTATTGCAGAATTCGCCACGCCTGATACAAAAATCACACTGGTAAACCCGCAAGGAGCCAGCAAAGACTATTTATTTAAAGATTTATTCCCTGCTGGGTTCGGCCCAGAGAATTTCAAAGTCTAAAATAACTTTATTTCACGTCCGAATTCCGAATTACTTCAGACGTTCGATTTCCGGAATTACGCAATGTTTCCTGTGCGCAACAAAATCAATTCCAAAAAAAAAGCCACGTATGAACGTGGCTCTTTTCATTTGTAATTTTAAATAACTATTGAGCTTGCGCCGTCAAACCCGTATTCGTCTGAATACGCGCTGACTTTCTGTAAGCGTCTACCCATGCCGAGTAAGCCGATGCTGATTTTTGTTTTTCAAGCATGCTTTTATCCTGGTCTTTTAACTCCGCTACTTCTGTTTTCAAATCTTTCAATTTGATCAGATATTGCGTTTCACCTTCACGAACTAAACGTTTTGCAAAAGGCTGAGCTTTTGTTAACTCTAAGCCGGCTCTAATCGCCTGAGCGGAATTCATGCCCGGCGCCACTTCAGAAGAAATATCGAAGTAACCTGTGTCTTTCCAGCCTAATTTGGCCTGAGCAATTAAAGCATTCACTT
Organism: Pseudobdellovibrio sp.; assembly: GCA_020696855.1. Lineage (GTDB taxonomy): Bacteria > Bdellovibrionota > Bdellovibrionia > Bdellovibrionales > Bdellovibrionaceae > Pseudobdellovibrio. Next base: position 5,670 of record JAJFMT010000061.1, on the reverse strand, counting down.
CGTCAACTTTGCCTTCAGCCATTTTTGTTTCAACAGATTTGATAAAAGCTAAATAGCGCTCATCTGCAATCATCTTCTTGGCAATTTCATTTTTTACAGAGTCATAGCTGGCTTTTGAAGCCGCTTTTTTATCTGTTACTTTAATGATGTGGTAACCGAAGTTTGACTTAACAAGGCCTGAAACTTTACCGACCGGTAACTCAAACGCCGCCTTTTCAAATTCCGGAACCATTTGACCTTGGCCGAAGTAACCTAAGTCACCTTTTTTAGCTTTTGAACCCGGATCATCGCTGACTTCAGAAGCCACTTTACCGAAATCTTCCTTTTGCAGACGCTTTAACACCGCTTCAGCTTTGGCTTTTGCCGCCGCATCTGTTGCCGGTTCAGATTTAATCAAAATGTGAGAAGCTTTAACTTGCTCTTTTGATTCGTAAGTCGCCTGGTTAGTTTTGTACTGATCTTCTACCTTTTTCGCAAAAACATGGTCAGCTAAAGCTTTGTTGATTTCATCAGAAGAAACCGAGACATCTTTAGCGTATTCAGCAGCGCTCAACGCCACATACTGCAAATCCATTTTTGAAGAGCGTAACTCTTTTTCGATGTTTTTTTGCAATTCTGTCATGTTCAGAGACGTTTCAAATAACTGACGAGATCGCTGATTTTTGATATCTTTGCGCATTTTTTCTTCAAATTCGCCAGGAGACATACGGTTAGCTGATAAGATCGCTTTGTAAGTATCAGACTGGAAGACACCGTCTTTTTTGAAGTAAGGAAGCTCTTCAACGATCATGTGACGAACTTCTGCGTCCGTGGCGTAAATGCCCTCTTTTTCCGCAGCCTGAGCCGCTACAGACTTAGTAACCAGTGAGTTCATCACTTCGTTTCTTAAAAGAGTTCTCTGCATTTCACCGTCAAACTGCCCGCCGAACAACTGCGAGTAATACTGGCCTAAACGATTTTCTTCTTCCTGGAAATCCTTAATTGAAATCAGCTCGCCGTTTACATCGGCTGCTGCACCCATAGAGGAAACATCACCTGTGTTTCGTCCCGTTAAATCCGAAAGAACGAAAACGAGAACGATCATCCCGAAAATCAAGAAAGCTACGATACTTCTGGTTGAGACGCCTTTGTCGGACAAACCTTTTTTTAGTTGGTCAATTGCATTGGGTTGATGTGTTTTCGCCATCCATAATCTCCTGATTAAAATCCAAATTCTATGAGCTGAATATCTCCTCATACATTCCGGGTAAGATCAACAAAAAATAAATGAGTTTCGTGCTTGAAAATTAAGTGCGTTTTGCTATCGTTTAGGGGCTGAGGTACAACTTTGAATTTCTTGAATTTTAATATCAAAAAAGCCTTTATTTTGCTCTTCGTAATCATATTGCCTCTGATCTCAATTAACATGGAGCAAAAAAGTTCGAAGACTCAGTGGTATGACCAGCCTTTTGCCTTCCTGGCCCAAGGTGTTCAAAACCTTTTCTATGGCTTGAGTCACGGGGTTCGCAGCACAACTTCAGAATACGTGAATATCCTGAAAGTAAAGTCGATGAACCAGGATTTAAAAAAAGAAAACGACGAATTAAAAACCCGTCTGACACTTTTCACTGAAAATCAAAATGAATTAGAACGCCTTCGTACGCTGCTTGATTTTCAGAAAAACACGAAGATGGAGCTGATTCCCGCACAGGTGATCGGGCGAAACTTAGTGACTGACCACAACACGATTACGATCAACAAAGGCACGCAGCACGGGCTTGTAGCCGGCCAGGCGGTTCTGACGGTGTCAGGGGCTGTCGGCCATATCTTTAAGCCTGCTCTTAAGACCGCACACGTGATGCTGATCACAGACCGTTATTCTGTAGTGGATGCTCTCATTCAAAAAACCCGCACGCACGGGCTTGTTGAAGGCAAATCTAAAGACTCATGCATACTTCAGTACGTTGAACGCACAGAAGAAGTTAAAGACGGCGACCTGATTGTAACCGGCGGTCTTGATAACATCTTTCCTAAAGGCTTTCCTTTGGGCGTTATTACCAATGTTGAACGTAAAACTAAAAACACTTCGTTAGTAATTGAAGTTAAACCGGTGGTTGACCCGAACAAGGTCGAAGAAGTTTTCGTCGTTAAAAATGCAGGTGATGAAAACTTTTTAACAGAGCCGGTAGAAGCTCCGGCTTCAGGAACAAAGACAACGGCAAATGAATAAACAGCAACTTCGTTTTTTTTACAAACTGCTGGCCTTCACGCTGCTCTTCTTTTTAGGGTGCGGGTTTCAAACAAGCTTCTGGCCGTATTGGATTACGTTTATGCCAAGCCCGCAGATCTGGCTGATTGTGCTGATGTTCATCACAATTAAGTGGAAGTCGGTCTACAATATCTTTTTTATATATTTTCTTACCTACTGTCTGACCATGTTCTCAGACATCCCGGTGAAGATGCTGTGGTGTACATGGCCCGTGATTTATTTTATTTTGATTTCAGTTAAAAACCGCATTCAGCTTGCAGGTGTTCTTTCGTTTATTCTCTTTACCTTTGCAGGAAGTTTTTTGTTCGAACTTTCTTACTACATCTTTTCAGACATGCTGGAAGCCACTCCGACAACGGTTATGCCGCTGGACAGACTTCTGCAGATTCTGATGAATTTTATCTTCAGTTACCCGTTTTACTTCGTTATCGATTTTGTTGACCGCCTGACTCTGGCGCAGGAAGACTGGCGCGACTCTTCAGTTAAAAACCACGATCAGGAGCCGATTGTATGAGTCAGTACATCAGTAATCCGGACGAGGCAAAAGAGTTTCACTCCCGTTACAGAGTTTTAGCGATTTTCGTCGTCGTGACGTTCGTTGTGTTTTTGCTGCGTTTAACATGGCTGCAAATCATTCAGGGTAACGAGCTTCGCCAGTTCTCTGAAAACAACCGTATCAAACAAAATAAAATCATGGCACCGCGCGGGCTTATTTTGGACCGTGATGGCCGCGCCCTGGTTGAAAACCTTCCGGGCTTTGAAGTCATCATCTCTCCGCAATACGTTGAAGATTTAAAAGGCCTGGCAGAAAAAGTGGGCCCCATCCTTGAGATGGAGCCTGAAAAAATTATTGAAAAATTCAAGCGCAGTAAACGTATAAACGGACCTTTTGCGATCATCAGATTAAAAGATAATTTATCGCGCGAAGAAGTTTTCAGGCTGAAGCGCATCCGCTTGGATACTGCCGGCTTAGAGATCCGCGAATCTATTATTCGTCACTACCCGCTGACTGAAAACGGTGCGCAGCTTTTTGGTTACGTTGGTGAGATTTCAAAACAGGAAATTTCTAAATTAAACGAAAAGTATAAAAATTCGTTCACGTTTGAACAAAGTGACGTGGTCGGAAAGACCGGCCTTGAAGAAAACTTAGAAGAAAAAATCCGCGGCACTGACGGCGTCAGCTTTATTCAGGTGGACGCGCACGGAAGAAAAACCATTACGGAAATTCCGAATATTTACGGACAGCAGATCAAAGACTTAGACCCGATTCACGGTAACAGCGCTTACCTGACAATTGACCGTGATATTCAGGAAGCCGCTTACAAGTCGATGATTGATAACAAGCGCATCGGGGCTATTGTCGCCATGAGATCCAACGGCGAGATCTTAACGTGGATCAACGGCCCGTCTTATGATCCGAATGTTTTCTCAACCGAGATCACTCCTAAAATCTGGAGCAAGATCAACTCTGACCCTTACAAACCGCTTCGTAACAAAGTCATTCAGGATCACTTCTGGCCGGGTTCGACGTTTAAGCCGCTCGTGGCCCTTGCTGCCCTTCAGGATAAAGCGATCACCGATAAAACTTTAATTAATGCTCCCGGAAAATTCTGGTTCGGTAACCGCTGGTTCCACAACCATAATAAAAACGGTGAAGGCTTAATTACCGTTTACGATGCGATTGAGCGGAGCTCGAACGTTTTCTTTTACAACATGGGTATCAAGCTCGGTGTTGATAAAATTTATAATTATGTCAGCCTTCTTGGCCTTGGCCAAAGAACACAAATAGAAATGGACCGCGAAGCCCCGGGACGCCTACCGAGCTCTGCCTGGAAGAAGTCTATCAAAGGGGAAGAATGGCAACCGGGTGAGAATTTAACGTTGGCCATCGGTCAGGGTTATGTGACCGTGACTCCGCTTCAGATGGCTGTTGCTTACAACACCATCGCGACCGAAGGTAAAGTTGTAAAACCGTTTATCGTTAAAAAAGTTGTCGATCACGACGGAAACATTTTAATGGAGCGAAACTCTGAAGTGGTTCGTGACGTCACTTTACCGCAACCGAACGGTTACAAAATTGATACAGAAACTTTTAAAATCGTAAAAGAAGCCATGAGACGCGTGGCCAACGGCACTCGCGGTACGGGCCGCGGCTTTAAAGTGCCGGGCGTGCAAATGGCCGGCAAAACCGGCACCGCTCAGGTTATGAGTTTCTCTGCGGATCAGATCTATAAGTCCTGCGAAAGCCGCCCGATGCACATGCGCCATCACGGCTGGTATGTTGTATGGGCCCCTTGGGACAAACCTGAAATTGTGATTTCAGTTCTGGCCCAGCACAGCTGCTCGTCTCACGCGGCATTACCGATCGCCCGCGATGTGATGGAAGCTTACTTTAAAAAATATCACCCGGAAGTGATCGCTGAAGCGCTGAAAAAAGGCGAAAAACAGGCGAAGAGCACTGAACCGGCTAACACCGGCGGAGCTGACTAATGGGTTTACGAGGCTAACCGCATCGACGTCCGGTTGATTCTTCTTATTTTCTGTTTGAATGTTATTGGTCTTTTCAATTTATACAGCGCCACTCACGGCCCGAACTCGCAAGGCGTTGAAGCTTTATTTATTCAGCAGCTGGTTTGGCTGGCTATCGGCTGGAGCGTCTTTTTTGTTTTCACGTTTCTGGATTATATCTGGATTAACAAATTTGTCTGGATCTTTTAATTAGACAATGTCGGCGCGCTCGTTTACACGGATTTAAAAGGTAAAGTGGTGCTCGGCGGTCAACGCTGGATCGACTTACACTTCTTCCGATACCAGCCATCGGAAACGATGAAGCTGTTTTTGATTTTAATTCTGGCTCGTATTTTAGTTAACAGCAAAAGTTACGGCAAAGGCATGGGCTTACGTGAGCTCTTCTTTCCTGCGCTGCTGATCCTTATCCCTTTCGGTTTATTTTTCGTTAAAATACGAAAATCGATTTTAGCTTTCCTGGTCGTCGTCGGATTGATCGCGTTACCGGTTGCATGGAAGTTCGGGTTAAAAGACTACCAGCGTAACCGTGTCCTCACGTTTATTTCTCCTGACCTTGACCCGCAAGGAAAAGGTTACAACTCGATTCAATCAAAGATTGCTGTTGGTTCAGGAAAATTTTTAGGTAAAGGTTTTAAAATGGGAACACAGTCCCAGCTTGAATTCTTACCTGAGCGCCATACGGACTTTATTTATTCGGTGCTATCAGAAGAGTGGGGATTTGTGGGAAGCATCATTGTTCTCATCACCTTCGCCTTCCTATTTAAGATCTGCTTTGAGATCGCCTTACAGGCCAGGGATAAGTACGGTGCCCTCGTTGTCGTGGGCGTCACAGCGTATATCTTCTGGCATATGTTTGTGAACATAGGCATGGTTATCGGCTTACTTCCGATCGT
>JAJFMT010000146.1 GCA_020696855.1 Pseudobdellovibrio sp. | reverse complement strand
CGGGGCTTGGCCGCAGGACTAATAGGTTTTTCGCGAAACTTAGGGTTGCTGGCCGGCGCAGGTGTTATGGGTGGGATTTTTGGTTTATTTGGATTTGAAGTCGTATTTTTAACTGCTGCAATCCTGGTGGTCATTTTAATTTTTCTGAGATCATTTTAAAAGTTAGGGAAGAAGCCTAATGAACCGAATCCAGGGGCGAATGACCGAACAACGCAATCGAGTTAATAAGAGCTTCACGTTGAATTGGCTTCGACAAAAAGCTTGTGAAACCCGATGGTTTTTTCGGGTGGTCATTTTTCAAAGCAATCTCGCAACCAGTCTTTTGAAGTTAATCGGTCACAAAAAACTTAGCAGCACTGAATTGCTTAGTAAATTGCCATAGTGATTACGCCCAGTCCTACAGCGGGCGAAGCCGGCTGCAGTAACGGATTAAAAAGTTCAAAAATGCTATTCGTAAATTTCGGATCGGCACAAAGTTGCCCTGCCTGACAGCCTTCTTTTACGTTGTAAATCAAATTGGTTTCTGTCTTTTTTTCAAGAACTCCGCCCATATGATAGTGATAACAGGTAAGTTCAGGTGCGCCGCTTGCCTGTGAACGCCAGTCCGTTCTTCCGTCGAATATGTTACCGCTTACTGAAAGATGGCCGCTTCCGTCAGTCAGTATCAGGCAATCACCTTCGCCGGTGATAGTATTGTTTTTTAATAAAATGGTTTCATCTGCACTTAGTGACAGGCTTAATGTGTTGCCGGCTGCTCTGCAAAGATCAACGGAATCCATTGATGGATAATTTTCATGAAAAGCGCAGTCGCCGATAATGACATTGTTTTCTATCACAGCGTTTTGCCTTGTTTTGATTTGGTTTCCGGCATTATGACCGACCTTGGAGTCTTTTACGGTGACGTTTCCGCCGGCGTTTTTAACATACAAAAGATCAATGCCATCTGACGTGTTATAAGCCACAACGCTGGATTCAAAAATCCAGGAGCCACCAGTAGCCGCCGTTCCGATACCGTCACCATAGCCACCGGCCTGTTGTGCCCAGCAGCCCTGATGTGAACCGTCCTTCATTTCCACGCAGCCGTTCCACTGAATACTTGATTTTAAAAAACGTATGAAGCCACTATTGCTGCTGTCTGCACCGATGTCTCCATTCCATCCCACCCAGCCGTTACTGTCGATGTTTGTGTTTTTGATGGTCCAGTCTTGAATTCTGCCGGCGCTGATGCCGGTATGGGCCAGGCCGTGAACATTCACATGATCAAGAAATACGTTTTCAGAATCGGCCGCGGTTATTCCTGCGGATGCCCATTCGCCGTGCGGAAAGATGTCGCGCACGCAAAGCATTTTAGGTCCGGCTATGGTGTTGTGAAATTCAATGCATTCGGCGTTGTCGGTAATTTCAAGACATTTCAAAGTTACATTTGAAGAACCGCGTAAATCAAGAACAGCACTTAATCTTTCAACCCCTAAAAGCTTCGGCAAATCGCTGCAGTTGCCTTCGATCGTGACGCCGGAAGGAACCGCGCTCATCATGCAGTCGTAAGTGGCGCCCTCCGTGCAAACACTTAAGTTGGTTTCGGCGCCTGGCTGACCGTAGCCTATTTTGTAAGTTCCTGACTCGACATAAATTTTATCTCCTGCAGAAACGCGCGGAGTTTGTTTTATACTTAATGCGTAAGTAAGACTTTTCCATGCGCAATTTTGATTCGAACCTTGGCCGGGATAAGGTAAATTCTTAGTGCCGTTACACTGATTGGCGTCGCCACCATCGGGACGGACAAAGTGTGTATAAGAAGCCCCGCAAGATGGTCCGGAGCATAAGTGCGCAGGAGACACTGATTCTACTGAATTTTCTGAAACAAGGCCCGCCAAATCTAATCCCGCACTAAAAAAAACTGCAGGAGAGCAGCCTGAATAGATCTGAAAAAATATAATAAAAACGGTAATTTTCTTCAGAAGGCCCCCAAGGAATTAATCAGCAATCAGTGGACCGCAGGTCATTTTGAGACGGGGCTTGCATCACGCTTATAAAGCATTACAGGGCCATTTTTTGAATTAGTTTACCGGGCTGCTGTAAAGGGACAAAGCAGTTGTCCATCAATAGGTTAGCATCAGTAAAGCTTAAAAATACGAAACTAGTTACCTTTGCGGCCGCCCCATGAAGGGCCCATATTGGAATTATTCACGTTGCGCTCTTTACCGGGCTTTAAATTTCCGAAAGGTTCTGACTTGTTGCCAGACTTTTGTTGTTCCATCTTGCGATCAGTCAGTTCCTTTAATAAGTTCTTTTTAGTTGAAGCTTTCTTTGTAGTTTTTTTCGTGGACAGCTTTGTAATGCAGTTTCACACCTCCTTGATCGGACGTAGAAGTGGGCTCACAGATTGCAGAACTCATCTGCATGAATGACACACAACACTTTGCAAAACTGATTAAAGACATAAAATTCGCGATGCTCAATACACTTAATGCGAGAGGGCAGATTACCAGCCGGCCCATGACGCTTCAGCAAATTGAGTTTGACGGGGCCCTTTGGTTCTTCGCTTCGAAAACTTCTGAGTTTGTAAAAGATATTGAAAACAACCACGAAGTGAATCTGACGTTTTCAAATCCAAAGGATATGTCGTTTACATCTGCAAACGGCGAGGCCGTCGTTATTAATGACGAAAATAAAAAGAACGAGCTATGGAAGCCGATGTACCAAGCGTGGTTTCCTGAAGGGTTAAACGATCCCAATCTCTGCTTACTGAAAATCAGTATTCACAGCGCTGACTACTGGGAAGCGCCGGGGTTAAAGATTGTTCGGTTGATGGCTTTTGCTAAAGCGGCAATAACCGGCAAGTCCGGCGATTTAGCAGGAAAACACGGTCATCTGAACTAAAATTTGAGTCCGGTAATTAATAGAAACACTTCAGAGTTGTAAAACTTTTTGTCAGCCTTGAAAAATCTCCACATCGAACTCCTTTCGCCGTTGTGATACAACACTTCGATGAAATCACTGATCACGCTTGCGATCGTTTCGCTTCTTTCAACAGCCCATGGCCGCACTCTTATTATCAGCGATATCGATGACACTATTAAAGTTTCTCACATTCTTGATCATGCAGATAAAGTGGTGAATGCCCTTAACATCACAGTTCCATTTACCGGGATGGCGCAACTTTACACCTTGCTGAACAGTCAGGACCCGCAAAATACAAAAATAGTTTATCTGTCAAACGCACCGAAAACTGTGGCCGGAATTCCGGTTTTACTGGCGTCACATTCTGCGTTTCTGGAGTTTAATAAGTTTCCGCCCGGTTCTTTGAATCTCAGAGAAGACATCATGGACCCGAATCATAAAATCAATGAAATCAGAAAGCTCATTAACGATGAGCGGCCCGACCAAGTTATTCTTTTTGGGGACAACGGCGAGCGCGACCCTGAGATTTACCATCAGGCGCAGATTGAGTTCGGTAGCAAAGTCAGAATGCAAGCGTACATTCATCAGTTGTACACCTCTCAGAAACCTTTTTTTATTCCTGCCTTTTTAGCAGAAAAAGGAAAGCCCATCTTCGCAGAACAGATAGGCTACGTTACACCGGTCGAAGTTTCGACGGATCTTTACCAAAAGCAACTGCTGTCAGCAAAAAACTATGAATGGATGATAAAGAATGTGAGCCCTTTTATAGTCAGCGAAGGTAAAGATAAAAAATCCATGCGGTCTGTTTCGTTTCCGTCATTTAAAAAATGTAAGGATTTTGTGTGGAAGCTGAAGCTTACGCCCGAACTGACAGGCATTTACAACAAGATCAAAAAAGAGTGCTACTAGATCATTTGCATAAGTGATCGCAATATATTCTAGACCTTAAAATTTTTGCCAATTTGTCAGGAATTCCGGGTATTGCTGCCAAATTGTCTTGAATGCCCGGCTTAAAACAAACCAATTCTTTTTAAATCTGGTTCGCTGATTGAAATCTCCTTCACTGAAAAAACAATGATGGAGATCCTATGATCAAAAAATTCACTTTCCTGTTTAGCTGGGCATTGTTGGCTCTG
>JAJFMT010000145.1 GCA_020696855.1 Pseudobdellovibrio sp. | reverse complement strand
CAGCTACTTTTTAGTTTTGTTCTTCTTTTAGTTCTTTTGCGTCTACTTCTTTGATTTTGGCTTTTTCCGTTAACAGTTTCACCACTTTGTCTTCAGTGATCATGTATGTTAGGCGGCTCATTTGTTCTGGCTTTGAGTACCATTCTTTGATTCTTGAAAGCTCAATGCCTGTTTGCTTTGAGTACTCTTCGAATTTCGCTTCAATGTCTTCACGCTTGCAGCCTAGGTCATTTGCCTGAGCCAATTTGTCGATCAAAAAGCTTGATTGAATCATTTCAGCTGCAGAGTTTGAAAAGTCTGCGTCCCATTTTTGAATGTAAGCATCGAAATCAGCTTCTTGCATACCTTGATCGCCCATGCGCTTTTTGAAATCTTCAATCAACGCAGCTTTCTGGTCTTTCAACAATGAAGCCGGAACTTCAACCGGGTTTGCCTGAACTAATTTTTTTAACAAACGATTTTTGAAAGCATCATCGATACGTTTCTTTTCAGTTTGCTCGATATCGTCTGCAACAGTCTTTTTAAATTCTTCAACCGTCTGGTTGGCACCGATTTCTTTTAATAATTCATCTGTCATTTCAGGAAGCTGTTTCTTTTTCAAACCTTTTAAAGTCACTTTGAACTCAACAGGTTTACCAGCAAGAGCAGCCGAGTGATACGGATCCGGGAATTTCAAATTCAATGTGCGAGTCTCGCCCACTTTCATTCCAACGATTCCTTCTTCGTAACCTTCGATGAACTGTTTTGAACCTAATTCTAATTGCTGGTCACGGCCTGAACCGTTTTCAAGCGGCTGACCATCTACATAACCGTCGAAGTCAAAAACGGCCGTGTCGCCCATTGCAGCCGGGCGCTGCTCAAGAACGTCTACCAGTGACGCTTTAGAGTTACGAACATTGTCTAAAACCTGTTGCACGCGTTTTTCGTCGAGCACCAGTTTTTCTCTTTCAACTTCTAAGCCTTCCCATTTAGTTAACTTAACTTCAGGGCGAACATCAAAGATTGCAGAGAAAGAAAAGTCTTTTGATTCAGACGGATCTTCAAATTCAAATTCAGGGTAGTTGATCGGATCAACATTTTGCTCTTTCAAAGCTTCAGGGTAATGCTTCTGAATTAAATCCTGAGCCACATCGCCTTGCACGCGGTCTTTGTACATATTTTTGATTGTTGCAATCGGCGCTTTCCCTTTGCGGAAACCTTTGATCTCAACTTGTTTTTGAATGTCGCTGTAAATTTTTGAAAAGGCGTTTTTTACCGCTTCTGCAGGAACTTCAACATTGAGTTTTCGTTGCAGACCTTCGGTTACCTGAATTTGAGCTTTCACAGACTCTCCTTATTGTGCTACTTTATTTAAAATTACGAACTCAGCAAACTAGAGTATAATTTAGGCAAAGGCAATGGTAAAAAAGGCGCATTTGGTTACGGGTAAAGGTGGAGTAGGCAAATCGCTATTTGCGGCTGCTTTGGCTCAGCATTTAAGCACCCAAAACTCCTCTCAAAAGCCTGCTATTTTGCTTACCGAATTAAGTGAGCACAGTTTCTACCGTGATTTCCTGAATCAGCCCGAAATCAGCTACATTCCTAAGCCTTGGAAACAGGGTGTTGATCTGGCGCAATGGTCGCCGGATGACTGCCTAAAAGAGTATGCGCTTCATCTGTTAAAAATCGAAAGCCTTTACAGACTTTTTATTGAAAACCCGGTTACAAAAAGTCTGATCCAGGTGGCCCCCGGTCTGCAAGATCTGGCGATTGTCGGGAAGCTGACTTCGTCTCCCCGTAAGCACGGGCCCCCAATGGACTACGATGAAATCGTTGTCGACTCATATGCGACAGGTCACTTTTTAGCGATGCTTCGCGCGCCTTCGTCGCTACAAGAGGCCGTTCCCTTCGGTCCCATGGGCGAGCAAACGAAAAGCATCAACGATTACATCCGAAACCCTGATTTTACAAAAATTCATCTCGTCTGTTTGGCCGAAGAACTTCCGGTTACAGAAAGTATCGAGCTTTTTCATAAACTTAAAACCGAATTTGGAATCACGGCAGAATTTTATCTGAATAAATTATCGGGCCTTTCGGCTGCAGATCTATCCGGTCTTGATGCCGAAGCGATCGTTTCGCTGCAAAACCTTTTAGAGGCCGAGCAATGGTCGCGCGATAAATTAAAAGCCGAAGGAATTTCATTCACAGAGCTTCCGCTCATTACGCTTCCGCATTCAGATGAAATTATAAATTCAATAGCTCAGCACTTAAAAGATTCAGCCAGAGCAGATTCAGGAAAGGTCAAATGATCGAACTGAGGTCTGAAACAAAAACAGTTATTTGCATCGGCTCTGGCGGAGTGGGTAAAACAACAATGTCAGCTTCACTGGCTGCAGGCTGGGCCAGAGACGGCAAAAAAGTTTTAGTTCTGACGATCGACCCGTCAATGCGCCTGACGCAAACTCTCGGCGTAACTCCTGACGGTGATGTTCACCAGGTGAAACTTCCGGAGGGCTCTAAAGGAAGTCTCTATTCCTGCGTGATCAATCACCAGAAAACATTCGACTGGTTTATCAGAACGGCCGCGCAAAATGCAGATGTCGAGCCGCTTTTGAACAACAGGCTTTATCAGCAGCTTTCCGGAAAGCTCAGCGGCTCTCAGGAGTTTACTTCGTTGATCAGTCTGCACCGCTACGTTCACTCACGCGAATACGATCTCGTGGTACTGGACACCCCGCCTTCACAGCACACGTGGAATTTTTTAAAAGCACCTGAAAAAATTTCGATGCTTTTTAACGAGGGTGTCACAAGCTGGTTCCGCCAAAGCGATGAGGCGCCGAGCTTCTTTAAAAAAATCATTAATCTCAGTACGACTCAGGTATTGAAGGCTCTTGAAATGTTAACCGGCTCGCAGTTCATGAAAGAGCTTTCATCATTCTTCAGGTCAGTGCAAAAATGGGAAGGCCCGCTGGAGGCTTACGTCAGCAACTGCCACCGGCTACTGGTTTCCCCGACGACGGAATTTTTATTGGTCACAGCGCTGGATTCTTCGCGCCTGAATGAGGCGCAGAAGTTAAGCCGTGAAATTTTGAAACAAGGTTATCAGCTTACAAGCGTTATTATTAACCGTGTTCCGGTTTGGGCACAAAATGACGCTGCGGTTTCAAATTTGTCGCCGCGGGTTCAGGATTTAAAAAAATATTACAAAAGCCTTGCCGACAATCTTTCAATAGGCCTTACACAATTTAAAAAAGGTCTTCGAATTTATAAGTGCTTTGAACAGCGACAAAAAGCAGAAGACATGGCAGGACTCTTAATTACCTATGATCATATCGTAACAATCATGTATACAAATTGACGTCTTTAAGACAGAATACCGATTATGTTATTTCAAAGCAGATTCGCAATTAATACCGCAATGTTGACTCGCCTTACTTTTGCCATTTTCATGTCAGGCCTTCTGACGTCTTGTGCGTATCTGCAGGAAAATTTAAAGGACGAAAAGCCGCCGGCAGAAATTAAACCTCAGTTATCTGAGCGCGAGCTTTTATTTAATAGCGCTGAAGATGCGTTTAAAAGAGGAAGCGACAAGGCTGCGCTTCCGATGTACCTCCACATCGTGCGCGACCCGGCTGAAGGCGCAGACCCAATTTACGAAAAAAGCCTTTTAAACCTTGGAAAAATATATGAGCGCAACGATCAGTCTGAAAAAGCTATTCTCGCTTTTGAAGAGCTTTTAAAAACCAATAGCAAAGTCATTTCGAAAACGTCTTTGCGCATGCTAATTATTAAAAATCACTTTCGTGTTGCCAATTACTATCAGGCCAAATCGGTACGGGCCGAAATTGATTCCGATTACAAAACGCGAAAAATTTATTTACAGGATTTATATCAGGCACTCTATTACCAAACTAACCTTTACCTGGATCATCATATTCTGGATGAGCTCTTATTTATCGGCGAAATCCAGAAATTCTTTGTTTACGTCATTGAAAGTGATTTAGACCCCGAGTCTGAAAGGATGACTGAGCTTCTCATTCTTTATTATAAACATTTTGTGACCCAACTGGA
>JAJFMT010000060.1 GCA_020696855.1 Pseudobdellovibrio sp. | reverse complement strand
TACCCGCGAGGGTGTGCGTTATTTTTAGTTGTTCATGCTTTTTAGCGTGCGCCATGCTTTCAGGTAGCTGAAGGCTTGATAGGCTTGGTAGTCGGTTTTAAACAGTTTGTCTTTGTCGCTTAGGTCTGCGTCTTTTTTACTGCCGATGTCGTTCCACCAGGCAACTGAGTTGTTTTGCAGATTTTGGTTAACTGATTTGTTTTTCTCTGCCTGTTTTTCTTTGTCGCCTTTTAAGTGGCCGGTCATGTCGCGCTCTCGCATGGTGGCCGGTTTGTTAGTTGCTTTTGCAAACACGTCTGCGCCGATGTCTTCAATTTCAATGTCAGGCTTGATGCCCTCCGACTGAATCGAAACGCCGCTTGGTGTGTAGTAACGGGCAACCGTTAACTTTAATGCGCTTCCATCACTTAATTTAATCGCTGATTGGACCGAGCCTTTACCAAAGCTTCTTTCGCCTACGATGACAGCTCGTTTGTTGTCTTGCAGAGCGCCTGCAACGATTTCACTGGCGCTTGCCGAGTATTCGTTAATGAGAATCACAATCGGAATGTCGGCGAACTGTGCGCGTTTCGATGCATAGTTAACTTCTTTGTTCTTTGGATCACGGCCGATGGTGCTGACGATCACGCCTTCTTTCAAAAATAAATCACTGACTTTAATAGCCTGCTCTAACAAGCCGCCCGGGTTGCGGCGCAAATCGAGCAGAATTCCTGCGATTTTGCCGTCTTGTTTCTTTTTAAAATCGGATAACACTTTTTCAAGATCACTGCCGGTGTGTTCAATGAAACTTGTAATTTTCACGTAAATATAACCGTCATCAAGTTCTGTTGATTTAACAGATTTGATTTTAACTTTTCCACGGACAACCGGAATGTCCATCGGCTTATCCATGTTATCGCGAACAACCGAAAGAACAATTCGTTCGCCGTTTTTACCTTTCAGTGCAGAAGAGGCTTCAACCAAGCTGTAGCCTTTTGTTGACTGGCCGTCGATCGCCACAACTTTGTCTCCCGGTTTGATACCGGCTTTCCAAGCAGGCGTATCTTCAATAGGCGAGATGATCGTCAGCACGCCGTTCTGAATTGAAATTTCAATTCCAAGCCCGCCGAACTCTCCCGCTGTTTCTGTTTCGAAGTCTTTGTAAACTTCCGGTGGCATGTAGCTTGTGTGCGGATCTAATTCCCGCAACATTCCTTTGATGGCGCCCATCACTAATTTTTTTGTATCAACATCTTCAACGTAATACTGCTGAACTAAGCTTAAAACTTTACTGAAAATCTGCAGATCAGTGTAACGGTCCTGCGCGAAGGACTTCAATGGGCCGCCACCTAAAAAACAAATTGTCATCACAAGAACTATTACGAGGTAGCGTTTTTTCATTTGATCTCCCTGTACCAAGACTTCGGATTTATCGGATTGGCGAAGTGCCTTAACTCAAAATAAAATTCAGGTTTCAATGTGGAGCCGATAACCGTTCCTGCTTCCAATTTTTCGCCTACTTTTATTCCGGGGTTAGGTAAAACACCCGCATAGACCGAATAATAATCGTCGCTATGCTGTATAATTAAAGTTTCGCGCCACTGGCTAAGCAGGTCACGGAAAATTACAACTCCTGGACCGACTGCTTTTACCGGTGTGGACTTCGGTGCTGAATACAGTTCACCGTAATTGATCAGATAATATTGTTTAATCTGATCGCGTAAAGTTCCGAATGACTGAACGACTTTTCCGTCTAAAGGTCTGGCGATGCGTCCTTTTTGAAGCAGGAATGAACTGCTGTTTTCTTTTTGCAGAATTTCGATGCGCACAGCCTCAAGAGTTTTGAAATCCTGCTGCCGTTTTTGAAGTGCAGCGATGTTCGTTTGAATCTGCGTTTCAGTGTCGGCCAAATTTTTTCGCGCTTGTGCCAGCATTTCCATCGACTGACGGTAATCTTTAAAAATTTCAAGATCGTATTTATTGAGATTGCCGAGGATTTTTAAGTCGCGGTTCAGATTATTTAAGTTATTATTCAGAAGCAGCTCGCCCCAGCGGTAGTTTCGTAACCGTGTCTGCGCCTTCAATCTTGCAGAAATGAGTTTGCGGCGTTCTTTCAGTTTTGTCTGCAGCTGTGAGATCTGGCTTTCGATTTCTTTTTTCTCTCCGGCAAGGCGCGCCTCTTCTTCGATGGCAGAATTAACCTGGCGCTCAAGATTTGAAAGCATGGTGGCTTCATCGGCATAAACCTGAAATGCGAACAAAATTACAAACCACTTAATCATTGTTGATCTGATTTAATTTATTCACCGAAGATGTGATTGTAAAAAAACAATGCGCCAGAATCGAGGCCATAAGAATGAATAGCAGAATGCCACCTTCGCGAAAGTTTAAAAACATCAGATTTTCTGCGACCATTTTAGAAAGGCCTGATTGCGCCAATGCGGTTTTCGCATAATTGAAGAAAACTGCAGTTAACCCAAGAGCCACGACGAGGCTCAGGGTCAAAAATTGCGCCAGGTCGTATAAATACAATTTGTAAATCGACCAGCGGGTCGCGCCAAGCAGATTGTAAACCTCAATCTCTGATTTCGTGTCATCGATATACACACGTATCATTAAACTGATTAGGTAACTGACCAGCAACGTCGTCACTAAAAACACAAACAAGCCGGCAGAGCGCAAGAAGCGGTCGATCTTTTCAAATTTTTGCAGCCAGGTCGCGCTGTAAGAAAGCTCTTCAATGGCCGGCTCGTTTTTTAAAGTCGAAGCCAGCTGCTGAAATGCCGCCTGCCGGTCTGACAGGTTCAGCTCATTGGCTAGATCAATCTCAAGAGTTTCGGGCACCAGATCCAGCATTTCATCGTTAGTTAAAAGGGAGTTCGCATATTCTTTCAGAGACTTCTGAAAAGACTCGCCGGCGGCTTGGCGGTCGACCAGCGTGACGGACTGAACTTTGTCCATGGACTGAATTTTTTGAATCAATTCATTTCGCTGAGGTTCAAGCGTGTCGGTTTTTAAAAACACCAGCATCTTATTGGCATTGTTCCATGCACCGAGAGCAATTAATGAATTCTTGTAAACTAAAAATCCGCTGATCAAAATCAAAATACTTAAACAGGTAATAAAAAACAAAGCGATTTTCAGCGAATTGACCT
The DNA here is from genome assembly GCA_020696855.1 of Pseudobdellovibrio sp. GTDB lineage: Bacteria > Bdellovibrionota > Bdellovibrionia > Bdellovibrionales > Bdellovibrionaceae > Pseudobdellovibrio. The sequence goes on along the minus strand of JAJFMT010000060.1, from coordinate 11,818 downwards.
TCATTGGACGTCCTCGCTGACCAAACCTTTATTCAGGCGCAGAACGCGGCTTTCTGAGGTTTTTAACAGGCGCTCGTCATGAGTCGCGACAAGAAAAGTGACCCCTTGTTTTGAAAAATCTTTGAAAAGTTTCATAATCGACTGGCTCAGCTCTGAATCGAGATTACCTGTAGGCTCATCCGCAATAACAATTTTCGGAGAGTGCACCAGAGCGCGCGCGATAGCCACACGCTGTTGTTCCCCGCCGGATAAAAAGTCAGGAAACTGGTCACGGTATTCTTTCAGTCCGACTTTTTCAATAATCTGTTCCGTTTTTTCAATTCGCTCGTCTGCAGACAAGCCGCGAATAATCAGTGGCAGCTCAATGTTTTCAAAAACAGTTTTATTTTTAAGTAATTTATAATTTTGTAACACCATTCCGATTTCACGGCGTAAAAAAGGAATCTGACCTTTTTTGAGAGAGCTTAAGTTGTGGCCCAGAACATTGATCTCGCCGGTGTTTTTACTTTCATAAGCCGTCATCAATTTGAATAGAGTTGTTTTGCCGGCTCCGCTGGGGCCGACAACAAATACAAAATCACCTTCATTGACGCGAAAACTGACGTCTCGCAGGCAAGGAACATTCGCAAGATAAGCTTTATAGACGTGCTTAAATTCGATCACAATTTATTGTTAAATGAATCGGGTTCAATAGGTAGGCTAGATTTCAGTCAGATTTCTCTTCGGGACCATTCGATGACAGTGTGATGTAAAGCAACGACGGCTCTTTTTCGCTGAGTTTCGGCCTCGAAGTCTTCGATTTTATCGTAAGAAAGTTTGAAGGTTTTAAAAACCGATCCGTTTTTGAAAACACGGCTGATGATGGTTCTTTTTTCGGGACCCCAATCTTCTGTTTGCACATGAATATTGTGACCGTTGATGAAGAGATCAGAATTTTCGCCTTTGACGATTTTCACAGATTTCAAACTACGTTATGACCGGCTATTCACAATTCTTTTTGCGAGGCAGCACGACTTTCGTATTGAGCTTGCATGAAGGGCCTACCTACGATGCAATTTGGGAAAACAAATAAGAGGTTTTTCATGTTTAAGGAATTTCAAAAGTTTATTGCACAGGGAAACGTTCTGGATCTGGCGGTGGGTATCATCATTGGCGGAGCTTTCGGAAAAATCGTCAACTCGGTTGTGAATGACATTATCATGCCTCTTGTGAGTTTAGCTTTAAAAGGCGTAAACGTGGCCGGCAAGTTTGTTGCCCTGGATGGAAATGCCTATACAACGGCTGAAGAAGCTAAAAAAGCAGGTACCGCTGTGCTGGCTTACGGAAGCTTTTTGCAAAACTCGATCGATTTTTTGATCATTGCATTTGTTCTTTTCATGATTGTTAAACAAGCCAACCGCTTAAAGGCACCGGCATCTCCTGAACCGTAATCCACTTTTGAATCTGGCCGATGGCCGAGTACTCGGCCACGGAGTTTCCCCGTATTATAGAATGAAATGTCTCAGAGTGAGACGAATACTGATGCGATTCACGCTGATCTGATCTGTTAAATTTCCTCAGGTTCAGCAATTGCTTATACTATTTAATAGGATCGGGGGTTTAATGAAATTGATTTCATCCTTAAAAACTTTGACAGTTGTATCGCTGATTCTTACGGGTGTCTCAAGTTGGGCCCAAAGTTCAAGCCGAGGATATGCCGACTGTATCACCAGATGCGGTAATCAGTTTAATGCAGCTCCACCACAAGTTATCTCAGGTACTTCAGCAACATGGGATCCGACTGCAAGACAATATGAAGCTTGTAAAGCACGATGTGATGCTGACAGACAGGATGCTCAACAAAACCAAACTGAGTGCACGAGCCTCTACCAAAGATTCAGCGATGCCAGCAGCCGCGCGGGTGCCCAGTGTTCTAAAGAAGGTCTCGGTAACATGACGTCTTGTTCGCAACAGATATCTGCTTGCAGCGGGATGATGAGTTTAGACGGCACAGGCGATGATCCTATGGCAGGTTTAACGAACGTACTGGGAATGATGATGATGAGCCAGCAGGGCGGCGCTGCCCAAGGTTGTGTCGATCAATCGGATAACAGCGTTCAACAGCAGGAAAATAACATCGACAATCAGGTTTACCAGATCAAAAAAGAAATCAGCAAATCCGTTGCAGAAAAAGCCAAGAAAAAAGGTGAAGTAGCGAAGAAGAATGCTGAGATCGAAAAAGAAAAAATCAAAGCTCAGCAAGAAGCCGACAAAATTAAAGTTCAGAATCAAAAAGATCTTGGCCAGAAAAAAGCGGCCATTGATAAACTGGTACTTGAGCTGAAGGCAAAACAATTCGGCCGCTTGATTGAGATCAACAAAATCGGGCGCGAACTTGCGAACTCTCAGTTTAAGATTCAGCAGTTCATGATTCAGTTTGCCGATAAACAGGTTCAAACCAAGTGCGGAAGCGATGCGGATGCAATGGCTCAGGCGAAGCGCACGGGTGCCGTTCCTAAAGGTGCGCCTCCGGGAATGAAGCCAACTCCGCGAAAGCTCACTAAAAAAGACCAGCAGGAAATCGACTTGGCATATCAGACTTGTTTGCAGGTCGCAGCACTTAGTAAAAAAGCAGAGCTAAAAAAAATCCAGGATGAGCAAGCTGCTGCAAGAGATAAGATTTCTGTTCTTCAGGAGTCTAACAAGCAGGATAACGAAGCTATCGAAGCACAGAAGATAGAGTTTGAAGAAGCGAAAAAGATTGCGGTTCAGGAAGACAAAAACGCAGAAGACGTAAAATTAAGAACGGATGCGGCTTTAGATAAATCCTTGGCGGAATTCAAAACTCAGGTTGATGAAGAAATTCGCGGTATCGAAGAAGAAAACCGTGAGCGCATGAATCAAATCAGTGTTCTGATGTTACAAAAGCAGAAGATCAAACCGAAGTACTCATCATTGCCGGGACTTTTTGAAGACCGTGCCCGCGCATCGCAGGCCTTTCAAACCCGTTGTTGCGGAAGAGGTTCGACAGACCAAAACTGCGGCGATGTAAGAGATGCTGTGGGTTACGGAGATCCGAACGGACTTCAATAGAACTAACCATTAGTAAAATAAAAAAGGCAGGAAAAATCCTGCCTTTTTTTTATTGGAAGAACGCTTAATGAAAAAAACTATTTAACCTGTAGGAAGTAAATCCATCAGGCATTCGCGCCAGTACTCAGGTGCATCCACGGTGTAATCGATGGCAATCATGAAACCATCTTTGCCTAGAAACTTCGTCCGGGCTACAACTCCGCCGATCTCCAGATTCATTTCGTGTATCTTAAAGTAGACTGACTTTCCTAGCAGCTGATCAATATTCAAATTTGATTTCAGCTCTTTCGAAACAAAATCTGAGCGTTTTATCTTTATCAAAATTCCCGAAGCTGAGGCTTCGATAATTTGTCCGGCCTTGGCCAGCTTTTGCAGGCTCTCCTGTGAAGACAAGGAGCTGATCGTCAGCTTCACTAGGTCTTTGCGGGGGGCCTGGCGGTATTTTCTGTAGTTTCCCATCGCGTTCCTCCAATTGTTACATAACTGATCGGCTGACCTAGACCAAAGTTGATAAGCCAAAATGATAATTGCGGGAAATATTTTTTAAAGTGCGTTTTTTTAGTTTTGAATTTTCAGCAGTAAGGGCGATGTGCAAAAGAGTTCGTCACCCCTATAAAAAGAAAATCTTTTTTAGTACCAAAGTCTAAAGTCTTTTTGGAATACAGCCGTTAGCAGTAAACCGTGTTCTCAAATTGAGAATTCAGCTTTTGCTGTGCTCGGGCTGAACGTCCTTCTGGTTTAAATACTTATGAAGTACGCGAATGGTCTTCCGGGTCAGGTGGCCTTTCGGGTCATACATTCGGTCGACGATTTTTCTTAAGGCCGTATCCCATATGATGCCGGCGTAAGACTTATAAAACTTGTCTGCGGCGGCGAGTTCTTCTTTTGTTAGAATCTCTGTTACAGGCTTCGAATGTTTCTTCAGCTGAACTTCGCGCACTTTCTCACCCGCGGGGGTTTTTAAGAAAGCGATAATCTGATTCAGTTCCGGGTCCTTCAGGTGAGCGATGGAGTCCGCGCCGTCTCTTAAAAGCACATGCGTGTAATTGGATTTTACCAGTCTCCGGAAAGCTTCAGGGTTGATTCTGTAGTTTTTTAACTGCTCTTCGGTTTTACCCTTTATAAAGGCTTCCACGAAAGCTTCGGTCAAAGCGTTTTCGTTAAAATAAAGCTGCATCAGTTGTTTGGCCTTTGGATTCGCAAAAGCCAGCGCCTGAAAAGTGAAAATGAGGATGAAGACCAAGTGTTTCATGTAACCGCCACAAGTCTTAGCGGAAGTAAGTGCAGAATAACTCTTCGCCTTCCGCGAAAATAAAACCTTTATTGATATGATAATCCAAATTTTTTCTGCATTTCAATCTGAAACTGAAAATTTTGTTTTCAAAGTGCGTGCTCCACTCCGTTGCCGAAAAATCCGTAACAACGAGATCCGGCATTTCGCTGCCGAGAACACCGTGACGGTCCGGCATGACAGGTAAAGATTTAATATTATCGCGAAAGAATGAGTGGGCTTTAAGACCCGCTTCTTTCGCCACCCATAAAAATTCCGGGCGCGGGCAGTCGTTCAGTTCTTTTTCTTCGCAGGTACGCTTTAAGATGTCTACTGAGATTCTTTTCAGCTGTTCGACATCAAAGCCATGGTCAAAGCGAGAAAAAGTAAAGCCGCCCAGTGATTTACAGTGAGAAATAGAAAAACGTCCCTTCTCAGAACGGGGCCGCCAGTTCAGGTCGTACAGCATCGCCAGCTGTTCACGCGAGAAGTAAGCTGTAAAGTGCTTTTCCATCGCGCTTCTGATCTGCACGCGGTATTCGGGCTGTTCTGAACTCCAGTTCTTATTAAGAATCATGCGGAATTCTGAATCCACCTGCCCTTGGATGTAGTGAATCTTCTCTAGCAGAGAATCGGTTGAAAACTCCGGAGAGTTTCTGACAGGAATAATCGATGTCATGAAGTAAACCTCTCAGGCCAAGTCACTGCTTTTCCTGATGTGATGTCCATCATGCGGTCTAAAGAAACTTTTGCTTTCAAACGAAGGTCTTCACTCAATGTGATAGCGGGTTTAAAAGTCTGCATCGAAACTTTAATTTTTTCTAAAGAATTCATTTTCATGTACGGGCAGTCGTTACACATGCAGTTTTCATCGACCACCGGGGCCTGAATCAGTTCCACGTCCGGGCGCAGTTTATGCATTTGGTGAAAGATACCCGTTTCAGTGGCGACAATAAATTTTTTAGCAGGATTCGTTTTTACTTCTTCTAACAGCTTTGAAGTAGATCCGATAACGGAAGCGTATTTTAAAACCGCGTCGTCACATTCAGGGTGAGCAATGACAACCGCATCCGGATGCTGCTGAATTAGTTTTGCCAGGCGATCAGCATTAAACAGCACATGAACTTCACAGGCACCTCGCCAGAACAGCATAGGGCGGTTCAGCTTTTTAGAAAGCCATTTCCCCAGATGCTGGTCAGGGCCGAATAATATTTCACGGTCTTTCGGAATGCTTTCTAAAATCTGCGCGGCGTTGCTGGATGTAATAATCACATCAGAAATGGATTTTACTTCTGCAGAGGAATTAATGTAAGTGACAGCTAAAGCCGTCGGGTGTTCGCGCCGCCAAGCCAGGTAGTCGGCGTAAGGTGATGATTCCACCAGGGAGCACCCGGCGTTCAAATCAGGTACCAGCACTGTTTTTTCAGGGTTTAGAATCTTAACTGACTCAGCCATGAAGACGACGCCGGCTAAAAGAATATTTTTCTGTGAAACCTGCTGGCCGATTTTAGCCAGATAGAAACTGTCACCGACATAGTCGGCGATATCCTGAATGGCGCCTTCTTCGTAATAGTGCGCAAGGATCGCAACGTCCTTATCAGTTTTTAATTTTTTAATATCCGAAATCAGTTTGCTGTTATCTGTGCCTGTTGTCGGATACCGGCTATCCGTAATCATTGCTTAACTTCCGCCTTTTAAAATCTGGATGATATTCTTCGAAATAAGCTTAAAGCTCTCGAGTACACCCTTTCCTTCAAAAGCGGAAGCTTCAACTTCAGGCGCATTGTATAAATTGATATGTTTTCTGAGTTCTTTAATCGGAAGTGCGTTTGGTAAATCGCGTTTGTTATACTGAATAATCAGCGGAATCTCTTTAATGGAATAACCCTGCTGTTCTAAATTCTTTTCAAGGTTCTTCAACGATTCGATGTTTTCTTCTAAGCGGTCGGCCTGCGAGTCCGCAACGAAGATCACGCCGTCCAAACCTTTTAAAATCAGCTTTCTGGAAGCATCGTAAATAACCTGGCCCGGGACGGTGTAAAGGTGAAATCGCGCCTGAAATCCGCGGATCTCGCCCACTTCTAAAGGTAAAAAGTCAAAAAATAATGTTCTTTCGATTTCGGTGTTTAAAGCCACCAATTTTGAACGCTGATCCTGCGCGAGCGACTGATAGACCCACTGAATGTTCGTCGTTTTACCGCCCAGTGAAGGCCCGTAATAGACGATTTTGCAGTGAATCTCTTTGGCGTTGTGATTTATGAAAGACATTTAGAACATCATGCTACAGTTCGACTCTGTTTTCAAGAGCGCGACCCATAGTTCGGTCATCAATAAAATCAATGTCTGATCCCATTGGTATACCGTGAGCGATGCGGGAGATTTTAATATTCTTCCCTTGAAGAACTTTTGTCAGATATAGAGCGGTCGTATCGCCTTCTAAATCGGCGTCAAAAGCAAAGATGATCTCTTTAAGAGCGGGACGAGTTCCTGAAACGCCGTCTTCCACTTTTTGCAGAAGCTCCTGGATTTTCAGATTTTTAGCTGTGATGCCCTCTAAAGGAGAAATCACTCCGTGAAGTACATGGTAACGGCCACGGAAGGCCCCTGAAGATTCAATACGGGAAATGTCTGAAGGCTCTTCTACCAGGCAAAGCACTTCGCTGTTGCGGTGTGGGTCGTCGCAGTAGCGGCAAACCGTTTTGTCTGTGTAGTTAAAGCATTCAGTGCAGGTATGAACTTCGCTTTGTACGCGAAGCAAAGCCTCAGATAATTGGGTCGGGTAAGAGTCTTTCGACTTCAGAACATAATAAGCCAAACGCTGAGCGGTTTTAGGACCGATCCCGGGCAAGCGGCTTAATTCATGAACCAATTTTTCTAAGGCAGGTATGTTAAGCAATTAGAACCCCGGTAAGCTGATGCCGCCGGTAACTTTGGCCATCTCTTTAGTTGAAGTGTCTTTTGCTAATTTTAATGCGTCGTTAACTGCAGATACAACAAGATCTTGCATCATCTCAGCGTCGCCTGATTTCAAAACTTCAGGATCAATCGTTACAGCTAAAACTTTGTTGTCGCCGTTAACTTTTACTTTTACAGCGCCACCGCCGGAAGTTCCTTCGAATTCGCGAGTCGCTAATTCTTCCTGGATCTTTTTCATTTTCATTTGCATTTGGTTGGCCTGTTTCATCAATCCGGCCATTCCGCCCATCATACCTTTCATAACTACTCCGATTTCTTAATTAACTTAATTTCACCTTTAAAAACTTCTTTTGCTTTCAACACGCGAGGATCAGCTTGCCACTTCTCCATCAGCTTTTCTTCTGCCTGCATGACTTTCTTCTGAGCCAGGCTGGAAGCGCTTTCCCCGACGGGAGCTGAGCTCTTATCCGCACTGCTTTTAAGCACCTCAAAAGTGTAGCCCTGACCTAACTCTGAATCAATATATCCTTGCAGTTTTTGGCGCATTTCGGGGGTTTGTAACTGAGCTGCCAAAAAAGCGAAGCTCTGTGGCGGCTGCAGTGTAATTTTTAGATTCTCACAGCCTAAGAATAAAAGATTTTCAACTTGTGCACCGAAAAATGCATCTTTAGCTTTAATTTTCTGAACTAAACTAAGCCAGCTTTCCGAATCTAAATTTTGTGGAGGACCTTTTGGCTTCGCCTGAGGTTGCGTTGCGGTTACTTCAACCTTCGCCGCTGTCTGCGGAGTAGGTGTTACTACAGGCTGCGGTTTGGGCGCGTGAGGGGCGGTCCCCTCAACGGGCTTTGGGGTTAACACCGCCGTCTGTTTCGACAATGCCGAACTGCTAACATTCGTAGAGGCAGCACCATTCGTATGCGCTGCAGATGCAGATGTATGAGAGGCAGGAGCTACGGGAATGCCGGCTGCAAAATTCTGTAAATCAACAATGCGTGGAGCCTGCGCCATGCGAAGAAGCGCAACTTCAAAAACCATTTGCACGTCGTCGCTGTATCGTAAATCGTTCATCGACTTCAACAGCATATCGAACATCATGTGAAGATCGCCGTAAGAGTAAGAGCTGTTTTTAGAAATCAGTAAAGCGATTTCATCATCAGGCAAATCAATCATGTCAGTCGCAGTGGCGTCTGTTTTTAGAAGTAAACTGTGGCGGACTAATTTTGACAAATCTTCAAGAACCAGCATCGGGTTTTGGCCTGAAGTGCTGAATCTCTCTAAGAGCTGCACCAACTGGGCAGGGTTGCGGCCAATCAAGCAGTCAAAAAGCTCAAACACCAGTGTGCGTGAAGTGAGACCCAGCACCTGATTAACCTGCTGCTCTGTGAGCTGTGCATCGGTAAAGCTTATAACCTGATCCAGCAAACTTAAACTGTCGCGCATCGAACCTTCGCCTTGTTTGGCAATCAGCCAAAGCGCAGGGGCCTCTGCAGGAATGTTTTCTGCCTGACAGATTTTTTGTAAATGCTCGGCCACCTGTTTTAAAGGAATGCGGCGGAAGTCAAAACGCTGACAGCGCGAAAGAATCGTTTGCGGGATTTTATGAACTTCAGTTGTAGCCAGCATAAACACAACGTGTGCAGGCGGCTCTTCTAAAGTTTTTAAAAGCGCATTGAAGGCGCTGTTCGACAACATATGAACTTCGTCGATGATAAAGATTTTATATTTTCCTGAAGACGGCGCGAACATTACGTTGTCACGTAAGTCACGAATGGCATCAACACCGTTATTGGATGCTCCGTCGATTTCAATAACGTCAACTGAGCGCCCGGCTGTGATCTCTTTGCAGTTTGAACACTGATTACACGGAGTAAAGTTAACAGGGTTTTCGCAACGTAAAGTTTTTGCGAGAATTCGCGCAGACGAAGTTTTGCCTGTTCCGCGAAGTCCTGTGAACAACAAGGCGTGAGGAAGACGGTTATTTTTTAAAGCGTTACCGATTGTTTGAGTAATATGATTTTGCCCGACCATTTGGTCGAAAGATTGCGGACGGTATTTTCGGGCAATCACTTGGTAAGACAAAAAATTTCCCCTCAAAAAACTATTAGCCGTAAAAATATATACAAAAAAAAGGGGCTGAGCACCCCGTATCGCAAAGCCCGCTAAACACCGTTGCTTCCTTCCGGACCTAGCGGATTCAATAGCGGGTCAATCGTACGGGACCCAGCCCTCAAATGGTGTAACGTATAGAGTGAAAAGTAGCAGTGAATAACGCTCTCTGTTATGAGGAGATTTCAGAGTAAAAACGGCGGATGTGTTTAGTGATCTGAAATGTCAGTGAAATCGGGTGAAATCCGGGCGCATTTTGAAATCGGTGTCTAATCAATGTATAGGGTTTTGAGCGGGTGAACTGTCTTAAAGTGAGACAAACCGTGAAAAAATTTTCCTATCTCTACTAAATTCGATTTGAGCACGTTTTTGCGGCTTGGCCTTTTTTTTGGATAAAAGTCCCTTGAATAGGAGACTTTTTATGAAACCAACGTTTTCAAAGGCACTCGTGTGCGGAATTTTAGCTTCGACTTTCTTTATTATTAACTGTCAGAAGGCTCCTAGCCGAGGCGTGAAAGCGGATTCGGGCAACCAAAACGGAAAGCAGACAGCGGCGCAATTGCCGGTATGTAGCGAAGCGGCCAAAGCTGCAAGAGAAGCCCGTAAGCCGATTTTCAAAGAAATTAAAGACGTTGTAGATGCACAGGCCGTCGCTAATGTTGCAGCTCTAAGTGATGATAAAAAAATCGAACTTCATGATAAGACGAATCTTTTAGATGAAAAAACTTCTGATTTAATTGAAAAAATCCGTGCGTCTGCTCCAGCAGGTGCAATGGTTGATGGATGTAAACTTGTGGGCACACCTGCGGAAGGCGAAGTTCCTGTTAAGATTGCAGATCTGATTAAAGATGACCGTGATTTAGCAGGTAAAGTGGCTCAGATTACAGGCCAGCAAAATAATATTTTAATTCGCGCAGCACAGGCTTTAGAAAAAGACAGAGAATTTGTTTTCAAAGCTGCTATGACAGAAATGTTATCTAACGAAAACAGCGTTGGCGAAAAAGCTTTATCTGAAGGGCAAATCATCAATAAAGAACAGTACAGAGCTCTTCAGTCGAATAAAGATAAAACATTCTGTATCTTGTCTGCGGCTCCTAAAGCTCAGATTCCTGCAGATTCAAAAGCGAAGCTTATTAACATCGGTGCTACACAAAACGATGCAGACATGCAGAGATCAGTTGCTGAACTGAGCTTTCAGATTACAACCGGTTCAGACTTAAATGTGTTCAGCTTCAAGTGTGCATTAGCGCAAAACAAAAATGCGATGGATGAAATGAGAAATGCTTTCGGAGATTTGATTTCTGCTGCTACTGCGTCTGCACCGGCTCCAACGCCTGCGCCTGAGCAGCCGGCTCCTGCACCAGCACCTGCTCCTGCACCGGAACAACCTGCACCTGCTCCGGCACCGGCTCCAGCCCCAGAGCAACCGGCGCCAGCGCCTGCTCCGGCAACTGAGCCAGCACCGGCTCCTGCGCCTGCTCCAGAACAACCGGCTCCTGCTCCGGCACCACAAGTGACTCAACAACAGGTTCAGGAAGCTGAAGCTTTGAATGCTCTTGTTCAACGTTTAAATTCAGGTAACTAATTAAAAGGTAACGAGTAAGTTATGAAGCCAACGTCTTTGCTAAAAAAAATATCGGTAGCAGGAATGTTGGCTTCTTGCATATTTCTCGTGAACTGTGGCCGCGCAAAGACTGATGATACGGCGGCAAAAATCGCAGACAAATTAGCTTTAGAGAACTCGCTTCCATCTTGCTCTGACGAAACTATGCAGCTTCTTCGTCAACGAAGCACTTTGTTCAGCTCGATCCGCCAGATTCTGGCGGGACCTATCGACGATGCGCTTAAAATTCGTTTGCAGACTTATATTGACGAGGTTCACACCAAATCAACTTCTATTAAAGCTAACGTCCGAAAATCTAAAGTTGCGGGCTTTCCTGCAACCGGCTGCACATTTAAAGAAAAAGAATCTGAAATTAAGTACGAATTATCAATTATCAAAACTGAAGACCGCACATTAGCGAAACGCGTATCAGATGCGAATGATAAAAAGCCGAATCAGATTTTGGCAAACGCACGCCCTGAATGGAAAACGGGAGACAAATTAAAATTATCTAACGAATTGGCGGCGCTGCTTTCAAACGAATCTTTCATCAATGGAAAGCGTGTTATTTACAATGGTAAAGTTGCGAATGGCGGCGCGGATTTCAACCTGCTTAGAAACAAAAAAGACGCTTCGGTTTGTTTTACTTCAGTAGTTGACGGCCAAGAGGTCACTTCCGGTGACGTTCCTGAAATCGGGAATATCAGTACACGTCTTGATAACAGGGAGCGCATTGTTCGGGATGTAACTTTACTGGTCTCGGCATTGTCAGGTAAGCGAAGCCTTTTAATTACTTGCCTGTTGGCTGACGAATCGGATTTGAATGATGCCTTGGTTGATACCTTCGGCAG
>JAJFMT010000144.1 GCA_020696855.1 Pseudobdellovibrio sp. | reverse complement strand
TTTCTAACCTGAACCAAAAGATCCTTAAGAAATAATTTTCTCCAGATACTCCGCCCCCGGAATCGGGTTCTCTCTATACGGCGGAATTTTATAAAATCCTAGGCTCCCATACAAACCCAACGCGGCTTTCATACTTGGAACCGTATCAAGCCGCATCTTTTTATACGCGGCACTCTTTGACTTATCGATCAGTCGCAACACTAGTGACTTACCAATCCCCTGCCCTTGAAATTGCGGACGCACATAGAGCCGCTTCATTTCACAGATTTCACTGTCAATCGGTTGCATCGCCACACATCCTGCCAGCTCACTCCCCGAATAAGCCAAAAGCATGAAACCTTTCGGTGGCGCATACTTCCCCGGAAGCTCAGCCAGCTCCTTATCAAAACCTTGAAAGCATAACTTAAAATCCAAGCTTTGCGCATATTCTAAAAATAGTTCGCGCACGAGTGAAACTTGATCTGTACCGGCTTCGGTAATTTTAATCACTGACTTTACTTTCCTTTTTTTCTAGTACCCGGAAGAACTTCAAAAAAACTTCCTGCCCCCGCAAGAGACGCCGCACCTACAATAATGTACACGAGCAATCCTTCTACAGCCTTCTGACCCGCTAAACCGCCGGCCTGAGACGCATTCGCCGGGTCTTTTCCGCCCGCAATAGCACCTGCTACTCCCCCGACTAACATGCAACCGAGAAAATAAAACACAACGAACCAAACTAAGCTCATAAGAATTTTTTTAATCACGAATGTTCCTTTAGAAGTGTTGCTCTAGCTATTATGGTTTCTTTAAAAAGTGATCCAGTACCGCCGGATAGTTTCTTCATCTTCGTCGTCCCAGACTTTATCCTGAAGGACGCCTCCGAATTTTTCAATGACCTTCCACGAAGGCGCGTTGTCATCAGCACATGTAACCATGATTGATGTTAACCCTAGCGATTTGCAAAACGACAACGCCTGGCGCACCATCTCAGTCGCGTAACCCTTGCCGCGGTACTTCGGAGCCACGGCATAGCCGATGTGCCCACCGCGCTTTCGCAGACTTTCATTCAGTGTGTGGCGCACACTTACGCGCCCGATAATCTCACCATCGATAAAACCGTACAACATGGTGTGAGGCACGCGGCCTGGCTGCAGGTTACGGCCGGCATCTTCGTCTTCGAGTTTTGCAAACATTTCTGAAAATGAACCGCCCGGCTTCCAGTTAAAGCTGTACCAGTGAGGGTCTTCGCCTTCCCATGCTTTTGCCCCGGCCAAAAATGCGGCTTCATCATTTTTATTCAGTTTGCGAAGTATGACTTCAGACAAAAATCCTCCCGGGATCTTGACCGTTTCTTTTATAAGGCTAATCTAAAGAAGACGAAATTACAAATTTTCGCTGAGGTGTGAAATGATCAAAGCCGGTAAAACATTAAAGTTCGAATCCAAAATGGAAAACTGGGAAAAGGGAATGGATTACTGTGCGATTCCTGTTCCTGCGAAAATTACGGAAGCCCTGGGAACGCACGCAGCCGTTTTAGTTATGGCCGTGATCAACGGCAGCGAACCTTTTCAAGTGAGCCTGTTTCCCGTCGGTGGCGGCAAACATTATATACGCGTAAGAAAAAAAGTACGAGTCGATGCCGGCCTTAAAGAAGGCGATAAAGTTAAAGTGCAAATCACGGTGCAAGACCGTGCCGATGTGGATTTACCTGATGACTTAGTGAAAGCACTAAAAGAAGAAGGTGCCGTTAAAGAATTCAATGCGCTAACTCCGGGTAAAAAGAACTACGAAATTAGAAAAATCAACGACGCGACTAAACCTGAAACCAGAAAAAAAAGAATCGCCGAAGCGATTCAATTGGCCTTCAAAGAAGCGGACCGCAAGATCCGCATGGGAAAAGCTTAATTAATCCTGGCTGCGTTTGATTTCTTTATCCAATTCCACTTCTAAAGGAATGTCAGAAACAGACTTAACATCAACCTGCAATAATGTTGAAGGAACTGTCGGCGCCGGAAGCGCTGCCTTTTCTGCCAGCCATGCTAAAGACTTTTCTAACTGACGGTCCACTTTATCAGCGCGGTCTTCAACCGTTGGCTCAATCACCACATCAGGAGCCGTGCCTTTACCCTCGATGTATTCACCGCCGACAGCCGTAAAACCCTGCACAACAGAGTAACGGAACATATGACCTGACATCGGTAATTCCAATACTTGTGGGTTGCCCGTGCCGCCTCCTGTATTTTCACCGAGTACGGTTGCTAATTTATTTTCTTTAAGCGCAGAAGTAAAAGTATCACATGCACTGAAGCAAGATGGGCCCGTTAGTACAGCTACGGGCTTGTCGTAATTCATGTCTGCAGGTTCTACCATGCGTTCAACCATATTGGTGAAGCGGCCTGATGTGTAATCGTAGGCCACAGCAATACCAGGGCGGAACGCCAGCATGAAATCGCTGTAGACCGCGCGCTGCTTGAAGCGCATGACTTCTGTTTTTGCGAGGTAGCTAATAACGGTGTTACCAGACAAATCTCCGCCGCCATTCGCGCGCACATCCAGCAATAATGCGTTTGTGTTTTTCAATCGTTGCATCGCTTGGGCAAGAAGCTCCGGCATTTTTGTTCCGCTGAAGCCGTCAATTCTTAAGTAACCGATATTGTTGGGAAGGATCGCGGTTTTAATTAATTCAATACCGGTTGTGTCTTCATCCGGCTCTGTAGATCCGTCATAAAGCACCACGCGGCGTGCAACCGTTTCGCTGACAGGCTGACCACGGTAAGTTCCTTCGATCGTAATTGGCTTGGCGCCTTCCTGCTCTTGCAAAACGCGAATAATTAAATTCGCCATTTGACGGTGACGCATAAACTGGGTCGAACCCATTGAAAGAGCTTCCGCTGCCGGCAAGTACGACTGCCATGGCTGGCCTTGGATTTTTTCAACCACAGTTCCCGGTCTTAAGTTTTTAACTTCTTCACCAACTTGGGAAACAATTAATTTTTCGTGATCAGTGCCCGGCGTGATCATTTCTAAACGCACTGGAGAGCTGAAAAGTTCCATTTCACTTAAGTCACTTCCCATCATCGGGTTCACATGGCCATCTCTGAATAACGAAGCCCACTTTTGCAGTAACAGATAATACTGAGTCTCAGTCATGCTGTTAGTGATTGTGGCTTCAAGCTCTTCGGCTTTAGCTTTGAAGTCTACGCCGTGTTCGGCCTGTTTTTCATCCCAGTAGCAGTAAATTTTTTCGCCAACGTATGCGAGATATCTGAATTCTTTCTTTTTGTAAGTGCAGCCGCGGCCGCAGGCTTCGGTTTCAGGCATTTCTAAGTTCGCAGAAAATTGTGCGAAAGATTTTAAATCGTTGTCTTCTTTAGGTGTGGATTTCTTATCACATGAAAAAACGAATAAAGCAGAACATGCAACCAGTGCGATTTTTTTAAAAGACATTTGGCCCCCATCAATGGGCGTATGTTTAGCAAAAGCTTCAGAGGAATTCCATCTATTTAAAAAGCAATTATCATTAAGGATTTTAATGTAGAGCTTCTGATCTAATCGATTACCTTTTTTCAGGCTTCACAGCTTCAAGGTGTTCTCTAATTGAGACATATCATCTTGAAATCACTGTCATATTTATGAGGAGGGGCTAACAATTATTGTAATTCACGCTTCCTATTGAAATATAGGCCAGCTACGACTGGCACATCTGCTGCTCTCTTTGATTATGTTAGGAAAAACGAATTAACAAAGGATTTAGAAATGAAAGCATTATCTTTATTAACAGCAGTATTGTTCTTAGGTTTAACTTCTTACGCTCAGGATAACCTGGCTTTAAAAGAAGAAAGTATTAAATTAGTCGAGCAAGGCATTGCCTCTAACTCTTTAACTTACCAATTAGTCGGCCACCCACGCGAAGGCGCTTCACAAACTCAGGATGGTAAAATCCGTACCGGCCACACCAGCGGTGAAATCGCACAAGAGCTTGTTAGCTTTATGAGACGAACAATGTCTGGTCCTCAGCAAATTGAAAATAACCAGGTTTCATTTTCTTGCAATCAAGAAGCTTCACACTGCGATTTACGAATCGTTGGAACATTAAGCGCTGAAGACCAGGCCGCAGGCGTTATGGACC
>JAJFMT010000143.1 GCA_020696855.1 Pseudobdellovibrio sp. | reverse complement strand
TCACTCGAGCGTAATCCCGGATATTTTTTGTCTGCACGCTCTAACGGATTCACATACAAATCTTCTTCGCGCATTTCTTCGGAATCTTTGGCCAATTCAATGTTCGGCTTTAAGCCTGTGCCCTGCGTGCTATTACGCGATGGCAATAAATAACGGCCCTGTGTTTTGAATAAACTGATTTCAGGATTCTGTATCCACATCTCAGGTTCTTGAAATGAACCTTTGCCGAAAGTTCTGCGGCCAACAACGACGGCACGGTTATAATCTTTTAGCGCCCCTGCCAGAGTTTCTGATGCGCTGGCTGATTTGCTGTTCACCAAAACTGTCATCGGGCCTTTAAAAATCGCGTCTTCTGAAGTCAGCACAACTTCATTCAAACGAGTATCAAGGTACTCGGCATAGTAAGCTTTTTTATCTTTACCTAAAAATAATCCGGCAATACAGGCCATCTCACTTAAGTGGCCACCCGGATTGTCACGCAGATCCAGTACGATGGCTTCCGGACCGTTAGCCTGAACAACCGAGGCCACTTCCGCACAAACACCCTTGCTGAATTTTGAAAGCGTCACTAAGCCGATCTTTCGCTGAGCTTCCTGCAACTCATTATACTGTACATGGCTGATCAAACGGTAAGAACGCTCTAGCACAACAGCCTGGCGCTCTCCATTGCGTGAAACTTCAAAATTAAAACGCTTTGTTTTTTCATTCTTAAGAATTTTGCTGATCGCTGCATAAGGCGAAGCCGAAATGTCTTCGCCGTTTATCTTCAATAATTGATCGCCCACACGCAGGCCCGCAATTTCCGCATCAGAATTTTTAGCAACCTTCTGAATTATCAAAGCTCCGTTACGTCTTTCGTAAGAAACACCGATAAAAAACTTCGAGCGTTCAATTTTATTTGAAACCTGTGAATAAAAATTCGAAGGAACAATGTAAGTATGCGCATCAAGATAGATCGACAAAAAATCATTAATCATCTGCCCGGCCATCATTGATGAACGTGCGGGTTCAACTTTTGCAAATAAAGTTTTTAAATCCTGATTGAAATCCGTTTTGGTATTGTGTTTGCGGTAGTGCGCCAGCAGCTCCGCTTCTGACATGTCATCTAGCCCCGAGCCTTCATTAACCGCTACAAGTTTACCGGTTGTTTCTGAAAGTTTCATTTCAACCGTACGCGCGGCGTGGGCCACAGCGTTGATACAAGCTTTGAAGTACATCGAGTTCCACGAGATCGCCGAGCGGCATTTTTCGTTAGAAATAAACGCTTCAACGTCAGCTAAACCAAGGCCGGTTTCGCTCCAGTAGGCTTCAATTTTTTTAGTATTTTCGGTTTTCGAAAGGCTAAATAAGGTTTCAGCTGAAAGTCCCCCGACTCCCGCTAAACCCATCCCCAGCATAAACCCCATGGCCGCAGCCAAAAGTGACTTTAAAAGTTTCACTTTTCTCCCGTAAAAACCGCCATCTCGAGTTAGCTCCCGTTGCTTCCGCAACCGATCCCGTCTGACGGTTTCCTTGGTTGTTAGAATGAGCAATCCAGGTGCCTATTATTTTAAACTCAGCTCTCATAAAACTGCACATTTTATGGATTTCAGGCGCTTTAAGAGTAGAAATTTCATAAATGAGCAAAAGGTTTTCACGGGTCAAAACAAGTGCTTGCGAACATCACGAGTCATAAAACATACTGTCGCCATGATTATCGTTACAGGAGCAAATGGATTCATCGGGAGCGCAATGGTATGGGAGCTGAACCAGGCCGGCATCACCGATATTACCTGCGTCGACTCCGTTTCTCTTGAGAAGCGCAACCTTTTGAAAAAAGTACAATACACCCAGTTCTTCGAAGCCGGCGAACTGTGGAGCTACCTGATGAGCGATGAGGCCAAAAAGAAGGTCACATGGGTCATCCACATGGGGGCCTGCTCGTCCACAACCGAAACGGACTGGAGCTTTCTGTATTCGAATAACTTTCAGTAGGTTTTAATGACAACTTCGATCCAGAAAAATTAAAGCCGCTGAATCTTTACGGCGAATCAAAAGTCATCATGGACCGTTGGGCACTGAAACAAAATATTATGACTCCTGAAAACTGGTACGGAGTAAAATTCTTTAACGTGTTCGGCCCGAACGAATACGAAAAAGGCTCCATGGCCAGTGTAGCATTTAAATCTTTTCATCAAATCACTTCAACGTCTGAGCTTGGATTATTTAAATCCTACAATCCGCAATTCGCTGACGGCGAACAGCTTCGTGATTTTATTTACGTTAAAGACGTTACCCGCTGGATGAAAGAGCTGATGGATAAAAAACCTGAAAGCGGCATCTACAACATGGGCTTCGGCAAAGCCCGCAGCTGGATGGACATGGCAAAAGCACTTTTTGCATCCATGAATAAACCGCTGAATGTAAAATGGCTCGAAATGCCCGATAACATTAAAGGGCAGTATCAGTATTTTACCGAAGCCGATATGACTAAATGGCAGAAGGCGGGCTTAAGCCAGCCGCAATGGCCGTTAGAAAAAGCGATCAACGATTACGTCGTCAACTACCTTAGCCAACAGGATCCCTGGCTGTAATGGACTTTCTTCCGCTGCATTTACAGAAGTACATCGTTAAGCAGGATTACCAAAAATACACTCCGCTTGATCACGCCTGCTGGCGCTACATCTTAAGACAACTTAAAAAATTTCTCAGTAGCCACGCGCATGAAAGTTATTTATCAGGCCTTGAAAAAACGGGGCTCGATATCGAAACAGTACCGCTGATTTCAGATATCAGTGCCCACTTAGAAAAATTCGGCTGGCGCGCTATGCCTGTCAGCGGATTTATTCCGCCCGCAGCTTTTATGGAGCTACAATCTCTCAGCGTTTTACCAATCGCTTCAGACATGCGTTCTTTAGATCACCTCATGTACACACCTGCACCTGACATTGTTCACGAAGCTGCAGGCCACGCGCCGTTTTTAATTGATCCGGAATACTCCGGTTACTTAAAGCAGTACGCGCAGATCGCGAAAAAAGCGATCATCAGCAAAGAAGATTATAATCAGTACGAGGCCATTCGCGAGTTATCAGACATCAAAGAAAACCCGGCCTCAACCCCTGAAGAAATCGCACAAGCTGAAGAGCGATTAAATAAAGTTTCGAATGCCATCACTTATGTTTCTGAAGGTTCGCAGCTTTCCCGCATGAACTGGTGGACAGCTGAATACGGCCTCGTTGGCGATTTACAAAATCCTAAAATTTATGGCGCAGGCTTATTATCTTCTGTGGGTGAATCGAAGTGGTGCCTTTCAGAAAAAGTTAAAAAAATTCCGTTAACAATTGATTGTATTAACCAGTCTTACGACATTACAGAGCCGCAACCACAATTGTTTGTGGCGCAAAGCTTTAAGCACCTTTCAAAAGTTTTAGAAGAGCTTTCTGAAACTATGGCGTACAAAACCGGCGGCATCGCAGGCTTAACTAAAGCCGTTCAGGCTGAAAGCATTAACTCTGTAGAATTCGAAAACGGTTTGCAGATCTCAGGAGTCTTAAAGAAATTTTTCGTTGAAGACGAAAGTAAAACTAATGCCGGAGGCAAAAAAGTCTCTTACCTGCAGTTCAATGGCCCAACGCAAATCAGCTTTAACAACAAACAAATCAATGGCCACGGCAAAGACTATCACGCGCAAGGCTACGGTACCCCTGTTGGCGGGATTAAAAATTTTGAACTAAATGATTTGAAGACCGGAACTGTTACTGAGCTTCATTACGAATCCGGAGTGAAAGTAAAAGGCACACTAAAAAATATTTTACGTTTAAGCGACAAAGCAGTGATCCTCACATTTGAAAACGCCACTTGCGACTACAACGGCGAAATTTTGTTTCAGCCTGAGTGGGGCGCTTACGATATCGTTTTAGCAAATGAGGTCACTTCAGTATTCGGTGGCCCGGCGGACCGTGGCGCGTACGGTGCGGTCGATGATTTTGTGGCTTCTCGTGTGCCAACACCGAAGTACTCAGATCAGCAGTTAAAATTATTCAAAGACTACCAGGCCGTTCGCGATTTAAGAACGTCAGGTAATTTCACGCAGGAATCCGTTACCAAATTGTTTAGCGAATTTAAAAACGAAGTTCCTAACGAGTGGCTGTTATTTTTAGAATTGTTAGAGATGGCCGTTAAAAAGAACTTTTCTCAGGATTTAATTCAAAATCTTGATTCGCATTTGCAATCACTTGCAAAGAAGAATGAAACCGTAAACATCAACATTACCTCCGGCCTTAAACTGGCTTACGAAAAATTCTAAATGAGACCGCTGGATTTACGAGTCGTTTTAATCCGTACCATTTACGAGCGTAACGTTGGCGCCACATCGCGTGCGATGGCTAACATGGGATTCAATAAATTAATTCTGATCGACCCTAAATGCGAGTTCACCATTGAATCTAACAAAGCCGCAGCCTCTGGCCAGCAAGCGCTTGCAGAACGAGTCACCTACAAAAGCTGGGATGAATTTTATCAACACGAACCGCGCGGAATTCAGATCGCAACTACAGCAAGAGACGGCCGCGGCCGCCAAACTGAAGATTTAGAAACCACATTAGTCGGTCTTACAAAATCACATCCCGAAGTTTCAAAAGAAACAGACCGGCCACTAACCATCCACGTTCTTTTCGGCCCGGAAGATCACGGCTTAGAAGGCGACGACTTAAAATACGCAAACTACTGCTGCTGCTTACCAACCTATGGCGAAAACCCAAGTCTAAATCTGGCGCAAGCCAGCTTACTGACATTATTTATCATAAGAAGAGTCTTCGGCGGCGAGCGCACCAAATTAGACGGCCAACAAAAAGCAAGAGCCGCGCAAAAAAAACCAAACATCTTCCCTGACGAAACGCTAAAAGCCTGGCTAACAGAAATGAACATGGACTTAAGCAAAAGAAGAATAAACGTCTTCACAGTCCTAAGAAGAATGCTCTTACAAAACGCCCCATCAGAAAAAGAATTCCGAATGCTGGAAATAGTCTTGCAACAAAGCACCCGCCGTATGCGCGAAGGCCGCAAGGGAAAAAGCTCTTAATTTATAAACTGATTAAGCTGATACCATGTCTTGAAGTTCGTGCAGCTTCTTGATTTTCTGATCAAGATCCATCACCTCTTCAGAGATCTTCTCGCCCTCGTGGCTCAAGAAATCGATTTCTTTTACCAGGCCGGTTGAATCTGATCCTACCAAGCGCAGGTTCTCAATCACATTATTCACCTGTTCGATCTTGATTTTAATCTTCTCGATCGACTGGTTCATTTTTTTGCGTTTAGAACTCAGCTCTTTTTTAATGATTTTAATTTCGTCCAAAGTTAATTCGGCCGATTTCATTTTATCTACTAATTTCTGTTTCTCTGTTTGATGATCGGGGTCTTCATTAAGGAAGCTATGCAATAATAAGGACCACTCTTCGCGCAGCCCTTTCGGGCCTTTTGTTGTATTCATAGGTTCGATCAGTATATCACGGCCGAACCCGTTTCTTTGTGGCTACACAAGGACCCATTTGCCCAAGCGCATTAAGCTCAAGAAACTACTGTGAAAAAGCTGTATATTAATTTTTCTCTGGACTAAAGCCTTGAGTTTTAAAGCTACAGGGCTTTCTTTTTATTGCTAGAGAGCTGCTGACGCAGATCTTTAAATTTGAAAGTCTCTAAAGCAGTTGTAGGAGCGTTCTCGTCGATTTTAACCGGCTCGTCCATGCGACCTGCGACTTCAGGTTTATTTTTGTACTTCTTACCTGAAATTGTAAAGCGAGTGCCATCAAGCTGAGGTTCATCCGACTTATGGTTCTTTTGCACTTTCACTTCAGGCACTTCTGCTTCTTCAACTGCTTCCTGAACTACAGATTCTTCAGATGAACTGTCATCCATATCTGCAGACGGCAGTACAGCGGCCTCATCTAAATTAATACCACCATCAAGAACCGATTCGACTTCAAGCTCTTGAGGTGTAACTTTTGCTAATTTAGGTGAAGACGTATTTGAGTAAGCTTTTAATTTTTCAAATGGCTTTTCATCTGGCTTTTGCGCTTCACTTCGGCTGCGGCGGCGCGCCTCACGCTCAGTC
>JAJFMT010000059.1 GCA_020696855.1 Pseudobdellovibrio sp. | reverse complement strand
GGCTCCCGCCGCTACTGTCAGTTCAGGAACAAACTACGGCTCATCCACTTCGGCTGCCGTACCTGCTGAAAAGCCGCAACTGGTGCTAAGCCCGCGGCCAAGCGCATTCAATAACCGTATCTATGTATCTCCGAAAACTTTGGTGCTGCCACCGGTGAAAGTATCACAGGTCGGCGCTAAGAAATCCGTCTTTGACCCTGCACGCGAAACGGCTCCACAGCCGGTTCAGCCGCTTCCGGTTGTTCAGGCGCCGAAGATTTTAAATTATCAGGTGCAACTGGCTCCGATGATTGAGATTTCTCCTGATGAATATAAAATGATTCAGGCCCTGCTGTTACTTGAATACCAAAAAAAGTACGACATGGCTTTAAGCTTGCTGGCTGACATCGTGAACAGCAACTCAAAATTTAAAATGCAGGCGACTTATCACTATGCCTTACTGGCTCTTCGCTTTGAATTAAAAGACGAATTTAAGACCCGCATGTTTCAGGTTATGAAAAATGCTGAAGAGGCGGGCCTCAGAAGAAAAGCTATTGAAAGCCTGGTGGCTAACGCCTATGCGATTCAGCCTGAAGACACCACAGCAATCGATGCAGAAATGGCTAAAAACTCAGTGAATGTTCCCGCGAGCGATTACTACAATCTTCGCAAAGGAAAACTGCAGGTCATTCACGGAGATTTAAATGCCGCGACTAACTCACTTTCTAAAATTCCTGCTACATCAAAAGTATTTGTCGAATCTCGTTTGCTTTTATCTAACGTAAACTACCGCTTAGGTGATTTAAACGGTTCTATCAAAACTCTTGAAGCCGCAATTCCGAAAGTTTCTACCGACAAAGTTGAAAAATTCAGAAACTTAACGTTCTTAACGCTGGCAAGACTGTACTTCCAAAAAGGGAATTACAAACAATCATATGCGCACTTTTTATCAATTGATAAATCAAGTCAGTTTTGGCTGCAAAGTACAACTGAGCAGGCGTTAACTCAGATTTTATCAGGCGACTATGTAGGTGCTGCCGGAAATATGTTCTCGCTTCATACAGAGTACTTTAAAAAAGCGTACTCTCCGGAGTCTTACCTGATCAGAGCCGTCGGCTACTTAAACCTGTGTCAGTTCGGTGACTCGGTTTCTGTTATCAGCGAACTGCAAAAGCGCTACACAAAGGTAAACGAACAGATCCAAAGCTTTCAGGCCGCCAACAAGAACCCGGCTGATTATTACGGTTTAGTGCGCGAGCTGTTCAGTAAAAACGAAGGTGCCGATGTGCGCGGGATTCCAAAACCTTTCATTATTGAGCTGGCCCGCCACCCGTCTTTTTTAACGATTCAAAGACGCATCAACAACTCTGAAGAAGAAGTACAGCGCTTTACTACGGTTGCCAACAACCTGGCAAACAAAGCAGCCTCTTTGCGTCAGTCGATCGCCACAGCAAAGAATGAACTTCCGAATTTAAAAGCCAAAGGTGCAAACCCGATGCTTTTAGAACAGCAACAAAGAAGAGTTCTGACGTTAGAGTCTGAGTTATCGATGGCGTTAAACGGCCGCGAGAAGATCGAGAAAATGAAGGTACAGGCCAATGAGCGCCTAAACACCGAAAAAGAAAAAATGAAAGTTGTTGCCGGTGAAGTTCTGCAAAAACGTTATTTAAAGGCCAGTAAGGATCTCTCTGAAACGCTTGAGCAAAAAGATGTATTGGCTTACGAAATTTACTCAGGTGCCGGAGAGCATTTACGATACCAAATGGCCGGCGGCGAAGCTAAAGAGCGCAATCCGGCTGCCGAGCTGACACCGGAAGAAAAAAGAAGTTATAAATGGAAATTTAAAGGCGAAGTTTGGGAAGATGAGATCGGTCACTACCGCTCAGGTTTAACAAACGTTTGTGCCAAGGAAGATTTCGCTAAAAATTCAGGAGGAAAACAATAATGAGAATTCAAACAATGATTTTAACCGTGGCCCTTTTAACTGCTTTTTCTGCCAATGCGGCAGAAGTGACGACAGCCCAGGGCATGGATAAAATTAAATCCAACATGGAAAATTCGCGCAAAAACAAAGATGAATTCAGCAAGAGTTCTCAGAACGCCAATGGTAACCTCGCCGAAATAAGAAAAAACAAAGATGCCCACAACAACCAGAAAAAAATGATTAATCAGGAGCTGGCAAAAACAAACGAGGCTTTTAAAAAACTCAGCCAGCAAGAGCGTGAGATCGCCACACTCATGGAAAGCGAAAAACAAAAACTGAACCTTGAAGAAAAACAAATGCAAATGCTGCAAGGCCAGTTGGAACAGCTTCGCAAAAACCAAGAGGCCCGCAAAGCCATTATTGATGACTATCAAAATCAGCTGAATCAGGCCGGCAGCAGAAAAAACGAGTGGAAGCAGCGGGAACAAAACCTGAAATCACAGGAGAGTCAAAGCAATGAATCAATTAAATCTGCCGGTGTTGAAGAAAACAACTGGATGAATAAAAAAGCCGGTATCGACAAAGACTTAAAAAACTGGACAGGCGAAGCCGCCAGCAACCAAAAAATCCACGACACGTTTCAAGGCTTTGCTGAAGGCAAATAGTCTTATAGTTAAGAATCTGCCTTCGGCAGATTCTTTGCGTGAAACCCCTTCCACGCATTTTCTATAATATCTAAAACAAGTTCAAAATCCCGTTCGGACCCGTAATAAGGGTCCGGCACGGATGTATACCTCTGGTCATCGCAATAATCCGTTAACAATTTAATTTTTGATTGATACTCAGCCGGGCAAACAGCCATTACATTTCTAAAATTGCTGTCATCCATTACGAAAATTAAATCGTAAGTTGAAAAATCTTCAGCCTTTATCTGCCTTGCCAGATGAGTCATTTCGTATCCCCGTTTAGCAGCGTGCAAAATCGAGCGGTGGTCGGACTTCTCACCGCTGTGATTACCGCTCGTTCCTGCTGAATCGAATACAAGGTCCCATCCGGCAGCCGACGCCTTCTGGCGAAACACAGACTCCGCACTGGGTGAACGACAGATATTACCGAGGCAAACAAACAGAACTTTCTTAATCACTTTTACTCTCTTGAATATGTTTCAAATAATGTTAAAACTCATAGAGGGAAAGAGGTAGAAAAAAGTGAATACGTCTGACACTTTAATGCCTGTAATTTTTCTTGGCCATGGTTCGCCGATGAATGCATTGGCTGAAAATGAATACACAAAAATTTTAAATAAATTAGGCACCTCTCTTCCAAAGCCGAAGGCCATTCTTTGCGTATCTGCACACTGGCAGACGGAAGGCACGTTTGTTACCAGCACCGACAGCCCCCGTCAGATTTATGATTTTTACGGATTCCCGCGCGAGCTGAATCAACTGAAGTATCCTGCAAAAGGTTCCAGTGCAGCAGCAATGAAAATTCATTCTTTAATTGAAAACACATCAGTGGGGTTTGATAACGGCCACTGGGGAATCGATCACGGTACGTGGAGCGTACTTGTGCACCTCTACCCGATGGCAAACATTCCTGTTCTGCAACTCAGTATGGATTTGAAAATGACACCTGAGCAGCATTATGAGTTTGCAAAAGAGCTCGTAAAACTTCGTTCTGAAGGTATTCTCATTGTGGGCAGCGGTAACATTGTTCACAACCTGTGGAAGATCGGCTGGGCCGACGATGCTCCATCACACAAGTGGGCTTTAGATTTCGATAACTGGTTCAAAGAAAAGCTTTTAGCAGGAGACGACCAAGCTCTTGTAAAGGACTTTAAAACCGCACCAGGCGGCACTGAGAGCGTCCCTACCCTTGAGCATTACCTGCCGGCTCTTTACGTGCTGGCAGCCCGCAGGCCCCAAGATAAACTCAACTTCATATTCGAAGGCATGCAGAATTCGTCGATATCAATGCGAAGCTTTGTATTCGGATAGATGCGAAGCTTTCTTCTCGATTCAAGACACTCCTCGCCCCTAATTTCATATTGAAACGTTAAGAGATTTTTGAAGTGAAAAAAAACCAGACAAAATCCCTGCAAGCGTCTGAATTAACTCACATCTTTCAATTACTGATTTGATAATTTAAAACTTCACTAGACAAATCCATTTGTGAAATCAAAATTACGGCCTCTTCATCTGGTCCTGATCTTGCTTTTATATCTCTCAGATACATACGGGGGAAACATGAAATTCAATACACCAATTCACAAGCCTGCAGCCTCAGTGTCTCGCAATCATTCTAACGGATACGATGCGGACTTTTATGAATTCCGTCCTTACTTCTATGCGATTTTTGCAGCTGCCTGCTTTTACTTTAAAGCGCAGAATGCGATTTTACCTTTTTCAGGAGCTTTGTTCGGTTTAGCCAGCGCCGCAATTTTCTATATGCGTTTTTTCGCAAGAAATTACCGTTAATTCATTTTTGATAGCCGATAACAGAAATCTGATGACCAATAACTGATTGTTCCGAAGGGCAGAGTGTCCACTCCACTCTGCCTTTCTCTTTTTTTATTTCTTTAATTTTCTTTTGATCTTAGACACGATACGGTCTGCAACATCGCGCACAGCTTTAACTTTAAAAACAAATCCTACAGTAACAAATACTCCTACCGCTGCAGGAATACTGACCGCCAGATTCAGCGCCAGAAATAGCTTACCTTCCGGCAGAAGCGGTTTTAAAACGTAAAAAATATTTCCTGCAAAAGCAGTTACTAAAGCCACAAGAGCAAACACAGTCACATTTCCGAAAAACTTTTTATAATCGAATTCTCCGATATATTTTCTGTAAAATAATAGAAGCAAAGTCAGGTTTAAAAAGGCGCTGGAGATTGTCGACATCATAAGGCCGTTAACACCATGATACTT
Source organism: Pseudobdellovibrio sp. (assembly GCA_020696855.1). Taxonomy (GTDB): domain Bacteria; phylum Bdellovibrionota; class Bdellovibrionia; order Bdellovibrionales; family Bdellovibrionaceae; genus Pseudobdellovibrio. Next base: position 10,715 of record JAJFMT010000059.1, on the reverse strand, counting down.
CATCAGCTGCGGTGCCAGCACGATGTGAACAGCTAAGCAGAAAGTCGAAACTGCTGCAGGAAACCACGTGTTCTTAGTCGCATAATAGGCAGGAGTTACCACACGCACCCCGCTTGAGAAAATCATGATCCAGCAATAGGTTTTTAAAATGTCGGCCGTCGCTAAGACGCTATCGTGCTTGAACTGGCCGTGGCCGAAAAGCAATTCCACCACCGGCTGCGCGAGCGTGTACAGGCCGGCGGCTGCGGCCATGGTCATCAGTAAGTTCAGCTCTAAATATCTTCGGGTCGTTTCAGCAAACTGCGTTCTCTCTCCGCGTGCTAAAAAACCGGAAAGCGCCGGCAATAATGCGGTACCCAAGCTCACCGAAATCAAAGAAAGCGGCAGCTCAATCAAACGGTCGACGTAATTAATGTAAGAGATGGTGCCTTCTACAAATGAAGACGCAAACTTCAGATTGATAACGGTTGTGAACTGCAGAAGACCGGTACCTAAAAGACCCGGCGCCATTTTTCTTAAGAACTTCAAAAAATCCGGGTTACTGAAATTTAAATGAAGCTTCGGCAGATAGCCGGTTTTGATTAATGCCGGTAGTAAAATTCCCGCCTGCGCAGCCCCGCCGATCAAAACACCCAGCGCCAGCTGGTCACCGTTAACTGCAAACCACTGTGGCGGCGCAACCGTAAACGCGATCATCGCTATATTCCAAAAAGTCGGTGCCATGGCCGGCAAGGCAAACTGGCCAAGAGCATTCAGAATTCCCATCATAAAGGCGTAAGAGCTGATAAAAAATAAAAACCCGAACATGATTTTGGCCAGGCGGACCGTCAGCTGGAACTTTTCAGTGTCGGCAACAAACGCCGGATCCAGGATCCATCCGAGAACCGGTTCAGGAAAGATGATTCCAAAAGCCGTGATCACCCCCAAAACAAGGAGCAGAAAGGTATAAACCGAATTGACTAAATTTTGGGCTTTTTGAGGGGATTCCAGGTGGCAGTCGACAAAAACCGGGATAAAGCTAACCGAAAGTGAGCCTTCCCCAAGTAGTCGGCGGAACAGGTTCGGAACCCGGAAAGCCGCGTTCCAGGCATCGGTAATTTGTTTATCAAAGTAGAAAGCCAGCAAACTTTCCCGAACTTGTCCCAGCACCCGGCTGGTCATAGTGCCAAAAGCCATCTTGAGAGCGTCTTTTAAGACAGAATGGTCTTGCTTGTGGGAGGCCTCTATGTTAACTCCTTTAGTTCGCTTAATTTCGTATATACTTATGGAGGTTATACCTTGGCACAACACAAGTCAGCAGCTAAAAGAGCACGTCAGGCTGTAAGAAAAAATAAAGTTAATTCTGAACGTAAATCTAAAGTACGTACTGGTGAAAAAGGCTTAATGGCTGCTATCCAAAAGAAAGATGTAAAAGCAATCCCGCAATTACTTTCTTACTACACTAGCCAGATCATGAAAGCTGCTCAAAAAGGTGCTTTCAGCAAATCGACTGCTTCTCGTAAAGTAGCTCGTTTATCTGCGCAAGTTCACAAAGCTCTTTCTGCAAAGTAAGCTTTATTCAGCAGCCTGCTAAGCTATAAGCTAAAGGTCTGCCGGAATTGTTTTAGCGGTTTGCAATTGATTGATTACTATGAAGTCCGAGCCACATAGGCTCGGATTTGTCGTTTTAGGGCAATAGACACGTCATCGAAGCTCACACCATATGAATACCCCGACGATAACTTAAAAGAATTCAGCAGCGATACCCGTACTGAAAAGAAATCCTTATCTGAAATAAAAAAGTTCACGATGATTTTTTTTGGCGGATCAAGCTTCTGATCCAGCGAAAACGACATGCCCCCCTCACCGATATCAATACCGTGGGCCACACCGGCTTTGCCGTCAAACATAAGGCTTATCGCCTTTTTGAAGGCTTTACGGGGATATTTTCTTCTGAGAGCTCCATCCTGTTTCATACCTTATATTTATCGGAGTTTTTCATTCTCGACTTAACGAACTTTCTCACTTCGATACAGTTAAAAATCACAGGTTTTTGAAAGCCAAAAGTCTTGTAAAACATATTTACGTTATTTATGAAATTTTCGTATTTCGTAGAGGGAAATTTCTTATGAAACCTCTACCAAAGACCGACAATACTTTATGCGCATCAAAGGAATCTTTCTTTCAATTTTCATCTGTTTGGCAGTCGCCGATGCAGAGCCGCTGCGGTCGAGGGTATTTACCTCCGGGCCCAACGCCGGCAAAAAACTGACCGATGTGCTAACCAGTTATACGGCCCGTAACCACGACGGCGAGGTTATTCGAATCCCGCCGAAATCAATTACCGATGCCCTTGCTTTTTTTGATTCACACTCAGCTACGAACCGCCGTTACGAGCAGATGGTGCTGACGGCTGATCCTGAAAATCCGGGTAAATCCGTTTTCATGACCCAACTGGAGTCGAATCAGGGACCAACGATCGAAAATCAAAAATACATTGTGATTTTTGATCTTAATTCGAAAGCCTCATCCAAACGTCTGCATATCATCAACACCGAAACAGGCGAAGTGGATTCAGTTGAAGCCTCGCACGGCCGCGACACCGACTGCGGTGGCGACAGACTGGGCTGGGCCTGCCGGTTTATCAGTGACCGCGAAAGCGAAGGCACACCACTGGGATTTTTTACGACAGGTGAAATGTTCAATGGAAACCACGGTGGCTCGTTGCGCATGAACGGACTGGAAGGATCGTTTCGCCAGTGCCGCAGAAACTCAAAAGGCATTTATGAAACCTGCCCCGGAAATATCTTACCGACCACCATCATAATTCACAGTGCTTCGTATGTAATGGAAGGTCACGCAGGGCGCTCTCATGGCTGCGTTGCTGTCAGCGAACCTAACATGGCCCGCTTTCGCGAAAAACTTCGCGATGGAGCCTTGTTCTATTTTTATCACAACTCTTTGGATACACAGGTGCGCCAACCTGTTAGTGGCCTGATCACTGAGTCGCAATCGGATGACGACTGAATCTCAGTTTGAGACAAGGACTGTTACAACCTGACAGGGCTGCAAAAAACATCTGCGAAACGTCTACTTTCGGGAAGAAATAATGCGAATTGATCAATTTTTTCTAAGGGTTGCCGCTCAAATGACCGAAGTTTAATGTATGAAAATATTGATCAGTGCCATTCTGTTTTTTTCGGCTTCTCTTACTTTTGCATATGAAATCGGAGAGCGAATCATCGTTCGCGGTCCTCATTCAGGAAAAACCATCAGACAAGTTGTTGAAGCTTACCGTGTACCCAATAGCGGCCGCACCCCGACCCGCATTTCACAACAGGCGATCAATGATACTTTCAGTTTCTTCGACCGTTACTACGGTGCTGAACGCACTTTTACCCAAACCAGCGTTTGGCCACAGGCCGGTACAAACTTCGAATACATTTCACTTCAAGGTGTAACTAAACGAGGCCCGGCTATCTGGAATGCAGACCACATTGTCATTCTTGATTTCAGCCAGCCGAGTTCAAAGAAACGCCTGCATTTAATTAATTTGCTCACAGGTGAAATTGAATCTTTCAGAAGTGGCCATGGCCGCGGCTCTGACTGCGAGGGAATGGCGTGCCGCTTTGAAGGCTTCATGAACGAAAACAGCAACCGCTCACCGCTTGGGTTTTTCGTAACCGGCCAGACGTACAATTCACAGCAACATGGTCCGGCCATTCTGCTGATCGGGTTAGAAGGCCGCACATCTACTTTCGAAGGGAACGACCGCCCGACCACAATCGTTATTCATGGTGCCTGGTATGTGAATAACGGAAACGTGGGCCGCTCAAACGGTTGCGTGGCTTTAAGCGACAGCGACATGACTGCTGCACGCGACAGAATGGAAGACGGAGTTCTATTTTACTTTTATCACCCGAGCCTGAGAGGCCGCGGAATTAATGTGAGCGGATTAACAAATCCACCACAGCCGCTGGTATCTGCTGTAGCACCGGACGCAACATCATCGCAAGATGATGACGATTCAGCATCGTCATCTGATGATAACTAATTAAAAAATTTTTGAATTTACAACCTTATGGGCTGATCGGGCTTAAGCGGATCAGCCCTTTTTTCTGCTGATCGAAGCTCTGGCTGCCGCCAGTCTTGCGATTGGTACGCGGTACGGAGAACAGCTGACATAATCCAGATTCACATTTTCAAAAAACTGAATCGAGTCCGGGTCTCCGCCGTGCTCTCCGCAAATTCCTACTTTCAGCTGACCTTTGGTTTGACGGCCTAAATCAACGCCTGTCTTCACCAATGTTCCCACGCCGACCTGATCGATACTCACAAACGGATCTTTCGCGAAAATTCCTCCGGTTACATAGCTTCCTAAGAAACGGCTGGCATCATCGCGTGAAAGGCCAAGTGTTGTCTGGGTTAAGTCGTTCGTTCCGAAACTGAAAAAATCCGCATGATGAGCAATCTCGTGAGCCGTAACTGCGGCGCGCGGAAGCTCAATCATTGTACCGACTAAATAGTCGAACTTAACTTTCTTTTCTTTTTGAACCTGCTCTACCACTTCGATTGTTTGCTGACGAAGAATCTCAAGTTCTTTTGCCGTCGCCACAAGTGGGATCATGATTTCAGGAATCAGCTTCATGCCCTCACCCACAAGCTGAGAGGCCGCCTCTGCAATCGCACGAACCTGCATCTGATATATTTCGGGATAGGTAATCGCCAGCCGGCAACCGCGGTGCCCCAGCATCGGGTTGAATTCGTGAAGCGAATGAATTTTGTGTTTCAAACGGTTTTCATCGTACTTAATCCGTTTTGCGAGCTCTGCGATTTCGCTGTCGGAATGCGGAACGAACTCATGTAATGGCGGGTCCAACAGACGAATCGTAACCGGGAACCCTTCCATAATCTTAAACAGCTGATAAAAATCATCCCGCTGCATCGGAAGTAATTTCGCAAGTGCTTTTTCGCGCTCTTGTTTTGTATCCGAAACAATCATTTCACGAACAGCATCAATGCGGTCTTCACCGAAGAACATGTGTTCTGTTCGGCAAAGGCCGATGCCCTCAGCGCCGAATTCACGCGCTGTTTTTGCATCTTTCGGAGTGTCAGCATTGGTACGCACTTTCAAGCGGCGCATTTTATCTGCGATCGCCATTAAGCGTGTAAACGTACCGTCAAGCTTCGGTTCGATTGTTTTTACTTCACCTAAGTAAACTTCGCCGGTACCGCCGTCTAAAGTAATGATGTCACCTTTTTTAACGACGTAACCTTTGGCTTTAAAACTTTCAGTGTTGTAATTCACTTCAACTTCCGCACAACCGGCAACGCAGCATTTACCCATTCCGCGCGCCACAACGGCCGCGTGTGAAGTCATTCCACCGCGAGAAGTTAAAATTCCCTGAGCCGCAACCATACCCGCGATATCTTCCGGTGAAGTTTCAACACGGACAAGAATCACTTTATGGCCTTTTTCTTTCATCTCAACTGCTTCTTCAGGAGTAAAGACAACCTGGCCGCAAACTCCCCCCGGTGATGCCGGAAGACCTTTTGCAAGTAACGTTTTTTTAGAATTCGGGTCCAAGGTAGGATGAAGCAACTGATCCAAAGAAGCCGGATCGATTCTCATGATCGCCTCTTGCTCTGAAATCATTTTTTCATCCATCATGTCGCAGGCAATTTGTAACGCGGCTTTCGCTGTACGCTTTCCGTTACGGGTTTGCAGCATCCACAGCTTTCCACGCTCGATTGTGAACTCGATGTCCTGCATGTCTTTGAAGTAAGTTTCAAGTTTCAGGTAGTTACGCTCTAAATCACTGTACGCCGCAGGCATTACTTCCTGCAACTGAGAGATCGGCTGCGGAGTACGAATACCCGCCACCACATCTTCGCCCTGTGCGTTTACTAAAAATTCACCGTAAAATTTCTTTTCACCTGTGCTGGGGTTTCGCGTAAAGGCCACGCCGGTTGCCGAATCGTCTCCCATATTTCCGAAGACCATCGCTTGTACGTTAACGGCAGTGCCCCATTCAGACGGAATGCTGTGAAGCTCACGGTAAGTCACCGCTCGCGGCGTGTTCCAGCTTCTGAAAACCGCGGCAACGGCTCCCCATAATTGTTCCAGTGGGTCAGCCGGAAAACTGTGTCCTGTCATTTGCTGCACCATGGATTTGAATTTTTTAACTAATTTTTTTAAATCTTCCGTATCGAGGTCTGTATCGTTGTGAACGCCTTTTTCTGCTTTCAAGTCTTCAAGAGTAACTTCCAGCAAAGACGAATTCATTCCCATCACAACATCAGAATACATCTGAATGAAGCGGCGGTAAGAGTCCCAGGCAAAGCGCGGATTCTTTGAAGAAGCGGCAAGCCCTTCAACTGTCTGGTCGTTCAATCCCAGGTTTAAGATCGTATCCATCATGCCCGGCATGGAAGCTCTTGCACCTGAACGAACACTCACTAATAAAGGATTTTTAACATCACCGAAGTTTTTTCCGATTTTAGATTCAACACGCTTTAAGGCTTCCAGAACCTTTGGTTTTACCCAGTCAGGAATTTTATTTCCTTCAGCACTATAGTGCGTACAAATGTCTGTAGAAATTGTAAATCCAGGAGGAACATCAAGGCCGATCGCCGTCATTTCGGCTAGGTTCGCACCTTTTCCGCCCAGAATGTTTTTCATTCCGGCATTACCTTCCGCTTCACCTGCGGCAAAGTAATACACAAATTTATCAGGAACTTTTATTTGGGATTTCGAAGCTGTTAAAGTCTCCATAACGTTTTCGGTCTCCTTCGGTTGTTTGTTGTTATGCAAAGAGCGTTCACCGCTGCTCCTTTGCTTTGTATAGGTTTAAACTTACATTTTATTGAAATTTTTAAGTCCGTTTGCGATATAGCTGTTCAGCTGTGAAATCGCGACACGGTCCTGAGTCATTTTGTCACGGTGACGGACCGTCACGGCCTGATCGCCCGGCTTACCGTCTTCGCCCACAGTTTGAAAGTCGATCGTCACACAGAAAGGCACACCTACTTCGTCAGCGCGGCGGTAGCGTTTACCGATTGATGCAGTTTCGTCGTAAGTGACGTCGAAGTCTTCCGCTAACTGATCACGGATTTTCATTGCCGGGCCACTGAGTTCTTCTTTTTTAGAAAGCGGCAGGATCGCAACTTTGATCGGCGCGATGTCCGGATGAAAGCCCATGACGATACGGATGTCTTCAGTCACTTTTCCGGCTTCGTCTTTTTCTGTTGTCACTTCCTCGCGGTAAGCGTCGCACATAAATGCTAAGATCAAACGGTCACAGCCAACGGCTGTTTCAATCACGTAAGGAATATATTTTTCTTTGTTCGCTTCGTCGAAGTACTCAAGATTTTTTCCTGAGAATTTCGAGTGCTGAGTCAAGTCGAAGTCAGAACGGTTGTGAATACCTTCCAGCTCTGAATAACCCATCGGGAATTTGTACTCAACGTCAGTGGCTGCACGCGCGTAGTGGGCCAGCTTGTCGTGATCTTTGAACTGAAGGTTTTCGCGTTTGATTCCGTACTTCAGGTAGAAACCTAAACGGCGCTCTTTCCATTCGTCAAAATACTTTGCGTCCGTTCCCGGTTTTACAAAATATTGCATTTCCATCTGTTCAAATTCACGCGTGCGGAAAATAAAATTGCCCGGAGTGATTTCATTTCGGAAAGATTTTCCGATTGCGGCAATCCCGAACGGAATTTTGTAACGGGAGCTTTGCTGGCAGTTCTGGAAATTCACGAAGTGGCCCTGAGCTGTTTCAGGTCTTAAGTAAACGATAGACGCTGAATCTTCAGTAGGTCCCATGTGAGTTTTAAACATAAGGTTGAACTGGCGCTCTTCTGTTAAATTTTTAGAGCCGCAGTTCGGGCATTGTTTTTTTGTGATGTAAGAGTCCGTGTTGTCTGCGCGGAAGCGTGTCTTACAGTCTTTACAGTCAACTAACGGGTCAGAGAATCCGTCCACGTGCCCTGAAGCCTTCCACACCGTTGGGTGCATCAGAATCGCGGCATCAAGGCCAACAATGTCGGACCTTCTCGTCATGGCATTCCACCAAACGCGTTTAACGTTTTGTTTTAAAATTGAACCCAGTGGTCCGTAATCCCAGCAACTGCCAAGACCGCCGTAAATTTCCGAACTTTGAAAAACAAAGCCGCGGCGTTTTGAAAGACTAACGAGTGTATTTAAATCCTTTAAAGTACGAACCTCTACAGGGGTTGCTTCAGCCATGAATGCTCCTCTTTTTTTACCCTTAAAAGTTAGCATTCCAGGGTTAAAAAAACACTAAGGCGATAACATATTGTAGAGTGTCAATGGGCGAATGGCTGCTGCCGGAATAAGCTGCCGAAGGCGGTGGTTATTTTTCCTGCGAAGTGTCCATGCAGCGGATACGGTATTTGTCTTTTGTAACCCGTAACTCGCCGTCAAGAACGTAACCGTCAGTATCAGAAATGTTCAAGGCCAAAACCAACTGGTTTTTAACTGACACGTAACTTAAATCCACATCAGAAAGCGTATTCATTAAAAGCTTGTCGTCTAAAAGTTTTAAGTCAGTCAGTTCAACAGCTTTCGCTCGTTTCGGGGCCGCTTCCCAGAAAAGCATCGCTTGATTCTGATTACGTACATCCAAAACATAGTGAATGACCGTTTCGTCATCCGCCACTTCGTTATTTACGCAGTGGATGAATTCAAATTCACTTGGATTTTCAATTTTAATAATTTGCTGGCTGAATATTTGATGACTGTAAAGCTGGGCTTGAGCAGCCGAAAAAGCAAAAATCAGGGCGAAAAATAGTGTCTTCATAGGGGTCTCTCCGACCCCCATGTTCTATGACAGATTCAAGTTCTTGTAAATAGACGGCGGTGTAGCTAATGAAAGCTTAATAAAGTTTTCACCACTTGTTTCTTTTCAATTTCAGGATGGCTGCAAAAGCAGCATCGTAAAACTCAAAAGTGCTGGGATCAGAGGTCTTTATCAGGTTCTGGTAGTGCTGTGTTGCTTCTGGCAATGAAACGCCGGATGGAAGGCCTAAAACCTCGTGCGCCTCCCACTCATGGCCGTTGTAGACAAAGTAGACGATTTCTTTTTTGGCGAACGAAGGTTCTTCGATTTTGACGTCCTTCGGGTCGACTTTCACGGGCTCTTTTGCTGTTTCGGGTTTTAAATCGAACTTGGCCTCTGTCACGCTTCTTGCCTGATTAGGGATTTCCGCAGACAGTTCCGGCGGGCCCACTTGAGATTGCAACTGCTTTTCCGGGGTTTCGCGCTGGTTTGAAATGTTAAGAAGACCACTTTGCTTGCGTTTTGAACGTGCCGTGAGGAAATACATCACCAACCCGGTAACGATAAGAAAATTAATCAATAAAAGCAGTTGGCTATTCACGCTAAATTCATTATGAAAAGAAGATTTCATTTTGTAAAGCACATCCCATCTGTGAGGTAAGCAATGGCCACCAATCCTTTCGACCAACAACAACCGATTCCAGGGGTTAAAAAAATCATCGCTGTCGCTTCCGGAAAAGGCGGCGTCGGCAAAAGTACTGTTGCAGCCAATTTAGCGCTGGCTTTGCGTGAACACGGAACGGTGGGCCTATTGGATGCGGACATCTACGGCCCTAGCCTTCCACGAATGATGGGCGCCCTTAATCAAAAACCGGTCGTCTCAGAAGGCAACAAGATTACGCCTGTTGAGCGCTACGGTATCAAAATGATGAGTATCGGATTTTTAGTAAACGAAGAATCAGCTATTGTTTGGCGCGGCCCTATGCTTTTCAAAGCGATGGATCAATTCTTCCGTGATGTGCAATGGGGAAATTTAGATTACCTCGTTATCGACCTTCCGCCGGGAACAGGCGACGTCCAGCTTTCTCTCGTACAAAAGGTTCCTGTATCATCGGCCGTCGTCGTTACGACTCCGCAAAACATTTCTTTGATTGACGCGAAAAAAGCGATCGACATGTTTGAGCGAACAGGCGTGAAAATTTCCGGAGTGGTAGAAAACATGTCGTACATGTTAAATCCTGCCAACGGCGAAAAAATGCAGCTTTTCCCTAAAGGCGAACTGAATTCTTACCTTGATCAGAAAAAAATCGCGAAGCTGGTAGAAATTCCGTTCAACCCTTCCGTTTCTCTGGGTTCAGAGGCCGGCATTCCGATCGTAGAAAGCAACAGCTCAGGCATAGAAGCCCAATGCTTCCGCGATCTGGCCAAAAAATTAATTTAATTCATTCGATCTCGGAATGTGACGCAAATCTTTCCTCTGTATGCCGGGCGGAATTTCCGCCCCACATCCAGAGGGCAACTTAGCGTTAATTCTATCACCATCTCAATGTGCCAAAATCGAATATTGTTCCGAAAGCTGATAGCAAAACCTTAAAATACTGAAGCATTATTCAGTACGAGTCTTGCAGCTATCAATGACATGGTTACAACTTATCTTGAGATCATTCGAGAAGTATTTTTAGAACGAAGAGCAGCAAATATCACTTATACTTTGAGGCAGTTTGCTAATGACTTAGGGATAAAAGAGCGCCACTTAAGTAAAATTTTAGCAGGCGATAAAGGACTCTCGAAGCAAAATGCTTTTATTGTCGGAAGGCGGCTTGGTTTGGGTCTTCGAGAGGCAAAAGAGTTTCGATTTTTAGTTTCCGCGGAAAGCGGCCGATCTCGCTATGAAAGAAATTTAGCCTCCCAATGGCTTCAAAAGAAGTCCTCCGC
>JAJFMT010000058.1 GCA_020696855.1 Pseudobdellovibrio sp. | reverse complement strand
CCCAGCATGGAATCCTGGAAGAACGCGCAGGATGGCCGTTACGAGCTTCATCAGATAAAAAAGCGGGTCAACTCTGTTCCGCTTCCAGAAATTGAAGTTATTGATATGCGCGCAGATAAAGACTTGCCCGAGAAGTTTCCTGAGAAACCTACGTGGCTATCGCAGCGGCTTTATGAAGAAATGCTGACGGCACTTGAAAATAAAAATCAGGTGGCGTTATTGCTGAACCGCAGAGGTGTGGCTCAACTGGTTTTTTGCCCAAGCTGCGGCCACACAGCCCAGTGCCCCAACTGCGATATCAGTTTATCGCTTCATGCGGCGACTCACCTGGTTTGTCACTACTGCGATTATCATGAAAATTTAAAAACGAAATGTCCTGACTGTACCGAAGGCGAACGAGTGAATCTCGGCCTCGGAACAGAAAAAGTTGAAACCGATTTACGAATTCTGTTTCCTGACAAAGTCATTGCAAGGGCCGACCGCGATGAAGTGCAGTCACGTGCCGAAATGGAAGAGCTCGTGACCAAAATGGAAAAATCAGAGATCGACATTTTGATCGGCACTCAGATGATCGCTAAAGGCCTTGATTTCTCTAACTTAAAACTTGTGGGCTTGTTGCTTGCGGATATCAGCTTTAATCTTCCTGATTTCCGGGCTTCAGAAAAAAGTTTTCAGCTGATTACACAGATGAGCGGGCGCGCCGGCCGCCACGTAAAAGAAAATGAATCTCCCGGAAAAGTGATTATTCAGACTTACAACACGACCCATGACAGCGTCGTGTATTCACAGCAGCACGATTACGAAGGATTTGCTTCGACAGAGCTGATGCACCGTCAGCAGTTAAACTATCCTCCGTTTCACAAAATGGCGTCACTCAAAGTTCAGTCGCCGGACTTAAGCAAAGTTCAGAACACGTCAAGTCTACTGGCCCAACGTGCTGAGGCATTAAAGAACAAATTTGATATTTTCCGTGATATTGAAGTGTTAGGGCCCGCTGAAGCCCCGATTGCAAAGTTAAGAAATCAGTTTCGGTACCATTTGTTGTTAAAATCCGGTCAACCGAAAATTTTGAATCAGTTTATCCGAAAATTAATTTCCGATTCTAAGTGGATTCCGAAACAAACAAAGGTCAGCGTTGATGTTGACCCCTTGAATTTGTTGTAAAATAATAGATCTCAATGCCTAAGTGTCCCGTTTGTCAGACCGACAATCTAGATTTGTACCCAATTGAGCTCGAGCTTCGTGACAAGATCAAGAAGCTTGATCCCACATATCCTGTGGGTCAGGACATGTGCAAATCCTGCATCGTGGATTTGCGCCGAAAAACTTTAGGCTCCGGCGGCGTTCTTTTGGCTCAGGAACGGGCCAAAGACGAACGAAAGAAAAAACTTTGGCATTCGCGGGTGGCTCTCGTAAAGCAAGGCAATGCATTAATGGCCAGCAAGCTTTACAATGATGCCGCTGTTTCTTACGAAAAATATCTGCGTTTATTAGAACTGGTTTTTGACTGCAAAACCGGCCAGCTGAACCCGGAATCTTTAAAAGAATCCGCAAAGACGGCCGAACTCACCGTTATCTCAGGAGTTTACTGGGATTTGCTGCGTATTTATGACGGCAGTGACCAGTTTGCTGACCGCCAGAAACACGCAGCTGTGCAATTAGCAAAATTCATCAATTACACACCGGTATTTCCGGATATCATGAAAAAGGCCAACGTTTTCATGAAAAGCGCACGCAACCCCGATGTTGTCCGCCTTTTTATAAGCCAGGCTAAAAAGAAGCGCGCCCGCTGCTTCATTGCGACTTCTGCATTTGAAGCTCCGAATTCGCTTGAAGTGCACTATTTACGCGTTTACCGGGATCAAACTCTCAAGCAAAGCTACTGGGGGCGCAAGTTTGTATACATTTACTACCGGTTATCCCCTTCCATAGCGGATTTCATGGACAAACACCCGCGCTTGAAGCCACTGGTGCGGCAGTGCTTACGAATTTATTTGCGCATTATTTAGCATAAACCGAAAATTCTCTTGCAACGACACTGGACCTTCGCCAGCATTGTAGTATGCACATCTACGATTATATCATCATTGGAAGCGGTCTTACTGGCCTTACTATTGCCAAAAAAATCTCTCAGGAAACTTCAAACATTCTGGTTTTAGAAGCAGAAGCTGTGGCAGGCGGAATCAGCCGTTCAGCTGTGATGAACGATCACAAACTGAATAACGGTTTAAGATTCTTCCCTGCGACAGATGTTTCAACTAAAGCGCTGGAATTTTTAAATGAAGTTCTCGGGCAAAATGTTGCGGCTGACCGCTCAGAAAATTTAATTGAAACTTACGAAGCCAGTGGATTCAAACGTTTTACCGGTTTCGGTGAAAAAGCTCCTGAATTTTACGAGCAGCTTTCTTATTTTCTTTCTGCAGATGAATATAAACTGAATTTACAGCCCTATGAGTGGATCCAAATCCTGGTTTCTCAGTTGCAGGATAAAATTCAGACAAAATCAATTGTGACCCGCTTCGGCTTCGAAGGCCTCGATTCTGAAAAACCCGAACTTACTCATGTCGTCGTTAACGGTTCAAAAAATCTTTACGCCCGTAATTTTATCTTTGCAGGACCGGTAAAAGATTTAGGTCTTTTAATTCCTGATGATATTTTAAATGCGCGCGCAAAAGCAAAATTGAAAAAGGCTCAGGCATGGCAAGCGGTCGGTTTAGACCTTGTTCATTCTGTTGCTGCTGAAAAAACAAATTTATTAGTATTAAACGGCACAACTGATGATGATATCGGCCCGTGCGTCGGCCGTTTCTCTGCTGCTGTTAACGGATCAACGCAGTCTACATCTCAGTGGCTGAGCTTCGTTGACTCTGAATCAGCAGAAGACACTGAAAACATCGGCATGATCCTGAAAAAGATCAAACGCCAGATCAAACGTGCATTCCCGGAATTATCAGATGCTATCATTAAAGAGCGTGTCTCTGTTTCTCCGGTGATTTCAGGCTCTGACTTAAAATTAAATGCTAACGGTACACTGGCTAAAGTTGAAAATCTTTGGGTCGCGTCTCCGCAAGTGAACTCTTATCAGAATTTACTGGGAGCATTGTTGCAAGCAAAACTCATATTAAGTGCTTTAGGGTTTGCTGCTGAAGATGTAACGGTGTCGCAGGTTGAAGAATCGTCTCATGTTGAAGAATCAACTTCTGGCGAAGCTGAAATCGTCTAAAACTTAATCGTCAACTTTCCCGACACAGCCTTTGAATCGTAAAGAACATTTACGTTCAAAAATTCTTTTTGTATCAAAACTGGAAATTACTCTTTCGCCCATTTTTCTTTAATTTTCAGGCTGTTATCCTGATTTCGTGGGGAAACAAATGGGCTTATCTAAAAGTATCGTGGCAAGTGTATTAGTTCTTGTGCTGTCGATTTTAACAATCACCGCGTTTCAGAACTGCTCCCAGATTAAATTCAGCGACATTGAAGAAAACAACCGCTTAGCAGCGCTTGAAGTTGCGCGTGTGGGTAAAGACAGTGACATCATTACTGCAGGGTTAAGCGAAATGCCTGAAGTAAAACTTGTGTTTGTCGTCGACAACTCCGGAACGATGAAACAAAACCAATTGAATCTTGCACAGTCATTCGGTGCAATGTTTGACGGATCTTCGGCGTCACTTAACCGTTTTGATTCAACGACTTATTTATTAAATACCGCGCAGACACTGGCTCCGTACCAAAGCGACAGCGAGAAAGCGGCATTTGATGCCATCAGCTCTCAGCAAAATAATTTTTCTGCTTCAGGTTCGTTGCCCAAAGCAGCCTTTGAGAGCGATTACCGCACTTCAACTTTAAATTCAGGTAAAATTCCGGGAGATAACCTTGGTTTTGCCGTTAAAAAAACCGCTTCTCCATTAGCTTATGAAATTTTGCCTGCACCGGTACTGGGCCAGGTAGATAACGGAAGCGATGTTTCGTTTTCTTCATCAATAAAGTTAAAAGCGAATTCAAATGTTAATGATGTCGAAAACGAGTTTAAAAACCGCTTGGCCATCATGAATGCCGACCGTATTCCGCAAGTACTGCAAGGTAACAAATACGTTCCGCAAAATGCTTCAATTGTTGATTCTGAAAGCGGCCTTTGCTCAATTGCGCGCGTTCTTCGTAACCCGGCTGGTTTTATTGAGCCTGGCCAGTTTGTTTCATTCACCGTCGTGAGCGACGAAAACGATAACGATCCTAAAGGCGAGCGCTGCGTTCAGTCCGTGCGCGAGCTGACCGGAACCGAAAAGCTGATCGATCTTGAATGTAAAAAAAATCAAACGGTTATCAGCCGTCAAACACCTGAAACTGCCGTTAGTCCCACACAATGTAAAACGAACGGCAATATCGGTTACACGTATTCTATTTCTTACACCAAGCCGGATTTTACCACCGTCGAGTACTCAGTACCTGATGCCGCAGCAAAATACACTGCAAGATTTTACAACTTAAAATATAAAAAAGTATCTTCAACGAATTATTCTTACCGCCACACTAAAGTTCTTTTCTATTTAAATGAATGTTTTGATGTGTATTCTGACGGAAGCAAAATCGGAACCCGCTGCCAGCCGAAATCAAACCCGGAAGCCCCTCAGTATAAACTGGGGATTCTGCCAGCCGGCCAAAGCTGTTTAGATCTTGCGAAATCTTACAACGCGAATGCCCTGGCAGTGCCGGCCCCGGTTTGCACAACCGAAGACCGCTCAGTAGCGACGTGTGATATTTCTGATTCTCTTTGCAAAACCTCTTTAAGCTATGCGGATGTAACTGCAGCCGGCGGGCCTTTCGCAGGAGAGGTTCCTGCCGCTTCAGCCTGCACTGCAAAAGCTCAGACCTTTGCTGATTTCGCTAAAGATGCTGTCTGTGTAAATGCTGATAAAACAGGGTTAGCATCATGTACCGGCCAGCCGGTGGCTTCAAACTGCTTCATGGCTTCTGCTGCAACAACAAAAATTCAAACTAGAAAACCTGCAGGCAACATCATTGGCAGTGACAACTGCGTGACTTGGATTAAAGCTAACTACAGTGATTATTCAGGCTCTTCTCCCTCTGTAAAAACTTGCTCTTACACGGCAGCGGCCTCTGCTAATTACACGAGTTCCATAAATTTTATAAAAAATGGCATCGTATTAGACGGCGGTAACCAAATCGCAAAAGATCAGCCTTGCAGCTCTAACCAGGCAGTAAACGATGCGATCTTCTCTGCTGCGATTAATGCGAATGCAAATATCAGATCAACTGATTCATGCACGATCACCGGCACAAAACTTTCTACCGATAAAACTGTTACATTAACTCTTGCAGACTGTAATGCAGAAGCGGCAAAGCGCTGCACGACCGACAGCTTAAGATCATGTACAGCAACTACGATCGCTTCAACCACTTCAACAACAGCGGGCGCTGTGACAGCCTATAAAACCGTGCCCGAAAAAATTTCGTGCAACTCAACTTGCGCTCAGTCCGTTATGGGCGTTTGCGATGCAGGCACGCCGGGCAACACACTTATCTCTGATTTTCTGATTTCTAAATTCGGAGCAGGAACAGTTTGCTCGCAGTCGACAAGTGTAATCGAAACCGGAAAAAAATCATTTACTGCGCAGCTGGAATCGCAAAAAGATTCTATCTGCAAACCGGATGTGGCTGACAACGCCCCCACTTATCCGTATGTGACGAAATCAACCTACTACTCTCAGCAAAGAATTGTGGATTATGTTGCGGGCACCACTACCGATTCGTCAGGCAAAAGCGTTCCTGCAATGGATTTAATTTCATACATTCAGTCACGCATCGCTGAAATGAAAGCGAATCAATTTGTGTTCTCTGCATTGATTCAGAAATCAAGCGACCCCGCACCGGCGATCGGCAGTCAGGGTGTGGAGTACGAAAAACTTTCTGCGGTCGTTACCGGCAAAGTCGACAGCGTTCGTTCGGCAGATTACTCTGTGGCGCTAAAAGATTTAAGCCAGATCATTAAAGACAGTCTTGAACGCACCTTTGTTATTAAAAAAATGCGTCCGGATCAGCGAATAAATCAAGTCACCTGGATCAGCAAAGACGGCACACAAAGCAAAGTTGTTCCTGATTCGATGTGGAGCAAGAACGGCAATGCCATCAAAGTTTCAGATCAGATGCAGTTCGCCGAAGGAGATAAGTTCCAGGTCGACTTCCAAAATGACGTGGACTAACCCCAAATTTGCTTATATTTTCATCATATAAGGGGTAAATTCCTATGGATTTACCCTGTTTTTGCTCTGAAGACCCAGTCCCACTGAAGATTCGAGTCATTTTGACCTAAAAACACGACCTTTTTTAAGAGTGAAAAACACCTACTTGCCTCTGTAATTTCACTATGTTATTCAATTCCCCACTATAACACACGATGGGTATTTAACTGGTCTTGTGAGTTGAGGGAAATTCCCCGCCACAAGCTTTCTCGGCCCTACAGAGTGTTCGAAGACCTCTTCAACTTTCTACGGAAATTTTGAAAACTTCGCACTCGACCGAGCTCTGCCCTTCGGAGGACAAACTAGTAAGAAAGAGGATACGCACATGGCACAAGTTACCATGAAGGAAATGTTAGACGCTGGAGTTCACTTCGGTCACCAGACTCAAAGATGGAATCCAAAAATGAAACCTTATGTTTTCACAGCTCGTGGAGGCATTCACATTATCGATTTGCAAAAAACAGTTGTTCGCGCAAATCAAGCTGCTGACTTCGTAAAAGAAGTGGCTTCTCAAGGCGGCGCTGCGATTTTTGTCGGTACAAAAAAGCAAGCGATCGAACCTGTTCAGGAAGCAGCTAAACGCTCTGGCCAGTACTTCGTTACAAAACGCTGGTTAGGTGGAATGTTAACTAACTTCGAAACTATCAAAGCATCTATCGACCGTTTACGCAAAATCGATGCTATGAAAGAAAAAGGCGACTACAACTTATTAACTAAAAAAGAGCGCGCTGGTCTTGATAACGAAGCGATTCGTTTAACTGAATACCTTGAAGGTATCAAAGACATGAAAACTCTTCCTAAAGTTATGTTCGTAGTTGATATGCCGAAAGAGCACATCGCGATTGCTGAAGCTAAAAAACTTGGTATCAAAATCGTTGCTATCGCTGATACGAACTCTGATCCTGAAGCAGTTGATTACCCAATTCCAGGAAACGACGATGCAATCCGCTCTATCAAATTGTTCACAAACTTAGTTGCTGACGCTTACATCGAAGGCGCTAAAATCTGGGAACAAAAATTACGTACTCAAACTGATAAAGGTTCTGACTTAGCTAAAGAAAAAGCTCAAGATGCAGCTCCTGCACGTGGTGAACGTGATGGAAAAGGCCGTGGCCCTCGTGGCGCGAAACCTGAAGCAACTAAAGCTGCAGGCCCTTCAGTAGTTAAAGCTAACAAGACTCGTAAACTTGTTGCTGCCGGTACAGCTGACATCGTTGAGATCGAAGCAGAACTTAACGAAGACAAAAAAGACGAAACTGCTGAGTAGTCTTTAGAAAGAAGCGCTTTGTAACAAGAGCGCTTTTTTTGTATTAGCCCTATAAACAAACATAAAAATTAAAATCCCCGCTTGGCAGTAACGAGCGGGTTACAAAATTAGGAGAATCTCCATGTCAATCTCTGCCTCAATGGTTAAAGAGTTACGCGAAAAAACAAGTGCCGGAATGATGGATTGCAAAAAAGCTTTAGAAGAATCTAAAGGTGATTTCGATGCAGCCGTTGAATGGTTACGTGTAAAAGGTCTTTCTGCAGCTTCTAAAAAAGCTGACCGCGTTGCCGCTGAAGGTTTAGTAAATGCTGTAAGCAATGGTAAATCAGGTGCAGTCGTTGAAGTGAATTCTGAAACAGACTTCGCATCTCGCAATGATAAATTCAAAGAATTAGTAGCTAACATTACTCAGCACGTTTTAACTTCTTCTGCTGTTGATACAGCAAAAGTTGATGAAATGGTTAAAATCGCTGTTGCAACAATCGGTGAAAACATGGTTTTCCGCCGCTCTGAAAAATACACAGTTCAAGGTGAAGGTTTAATTCACACGTATGTACACGGCGAAGGTAAAATCGGCGTGATGATCGAAGTGGGCGCTTCTACAGCTGCTGCTGCAAACTCTGCTGATGCAAAAACATTAGCAACAGATGTTTGCTTGCACATCGCTGCAATGAACCCAATGACCGTTTCTTCTGATCAGATTTCAGCTGATGTTGTTAATAAAGAAAAAGAAATCTTGAAAGCAAAAGCATTAGAAGAAGGTAAAAAACCTGAAATGCTGGATAAAATTGTTGAAGGTCAAATCCGTAAGTTTTTGGCTCAAAACAGCTTGTTAGACCAACCTTTCGTTAAAAATCCGGACTTAAAAGTTTCTGACTACGCAAAAGAGTGCAGTAAAAAAGCCGGTGGCGATTTAACTATTAAACGTTTCGTACGTTTTGAGTTAGGTGCCGGTATCGAGAAAAAAGTTGTGGATTTCGCAGCGGAAGTTGCAGCCCAAACTAAAACTCACTAGTTCTCAAGAGGGCCTGAAAGGGCCCTTTTTTTTAATATTTATTCATCTCATTCTAACCTACTGGGGGAACTTCACATGTCGAAATCAATTTATAAGAGAATTCTTCTTAAGTTGAGCGGAGAAGCTCTTGCCGGCTCACAAGGCACAGGAATTAATACCACTGTCATTCAGCAGATCGCACAAGATGTAAAGCTGGCTCACGACACCGGCGTTGAAATCGGTATCGTTATCGGCGGCGGAAACATCTTTCGCGGTATCGCCGCTTCGGCACAGGGTATGGACCGCGCCAGTTCCGATTACATGGGAATGCTGGCCACTTGTATTAACTCATTAGCCCTTCAGGATGCGCTTGAAAAAGCAGGTGTTGCTACCCGCGTTCAATCCGCAATTGAAATGGCGCAAATCGCAGAGCCTTACATTCGCCGCCGTGCTGTTCGTCACTTAGAAAAAGGCCGTATCGTTATTTTCGGTGCCGGCACAGGGAACCCTTACTTCACAACTGATACTGCCGCTTCTTTACGGGCGATGGAAATCAACGCTGAAGTTCTGATGAAAGCGACAAAAGTTGACGGGATCTACGATAAAGACCCGGCTAAGCACAGCGATGCAAAACGCTATGATAAAATCAGCTACATTGACGTACTGAAACAAGGCTTACAAGTAATGGACTCAACGGCGATCAGTCTTTGTATGGATAACAAACTGCCGATCATGACGTTTGACCTTGCAAAACCAGGTAACATATTAAAAGCTGTTCAAGGTGAAAGAATCGGTACTCTGGTTCACTAATTCCGCACTTTAGCTGTTAAAGTTAAAGGGCGCTAAAATTTAATAGAAAGCTTGCGGACTTAATACGCAAGTCTTAAGGAGACACCATGTTAGATCAAGTTAAATCAAACGCAAAAAGCAAAATGGAAAAAGTTGTTTTGTCGCTGACTGAAGAACTTAAAAAAGTTCGTACAGGTAAAGCACAAGTATCAATGCTGGATTCCGTTCGTGTAAATTATTACGGCCAGCAAGCACCTTTGAATCAGGTCGCGTCTGTTTCTACCCCGGATGCAAAAACATTTTTAATTGCACCTTGGGAATCTTCGATCTTAAAAGAAATCGAACAAGCCATTGTAAAATCAGACATCGGTATGGCTCCGATCAATGACGGAAAAGTTATTCGTTTAAAAGTTCCTGATTTAACTGAAGAGCGCCGTAAAGACCTGGCTAAACAAGTTAAAAAAATCACTGAAGATGCACGTGTTGCGGCCCGTTTGGTTCGCCGTGATGCCAACGAAGAAGTGAAAAAAGCTTTTAAAGATAAAGCCATCAGCGAAGATGAATCTAAAAAAGGTGAAGCTGACGTTCAGAAGATCACTGACGATATCATCAAAAAAATTGATCAGATCGCTGAAGAAAAAGAAAAGTCGATCCTGACAATTTAAGGATTAACAGAAGCATGCTTAAAAAACTTCAACATGTCGCAGTTATTATGGACGGAAACGGCCGCTGGGCGCAGCTCAGAGGCAAGCCTCGTACTTACGGACATGTTAAAGGGGCCCGCATTGCCAAAAAAATTATTACCCATGCTGCTGATTTAAAACTTAAAAATCTTACGTTATACGCTTTCAGTTCTGAAAACTGGTTTCGTCCGGAAGGAGAAGTGTCGTTCTTGATGCTTCTTCTCGGCCGCTACCTTAAAAAAGAAAGTCAGAACCTGCATAAAAAAAATATCCGTTTTGATGTTATCGGCGAAGTAAATAAACTTCCTGACAACATTCAAAAAGCGATACACCAAACCAGAGAGCTCACTAAGAACAACACCGGCTTGCATCTTGCTTTTGCGATCAGCTACGGTTCCCGTCAGGAAATCGTCTTAGCTGCCCAAGCGCTGGCTGAAAAAGTTAAAAACGGTGAGCTGAAGGTGGATCAGATTACTGAAAAAAGTATTTCAGATAACTTAATGACTGCCGGCACCCCCGACCCTGATTTGATTATTCGCACCAGCGGAGAATCGCGCCTGTCGAATTTTTTAATGTGGCAGGCTTCTTACAGCGAACTTTATTTCAGCCCGGTTCTGTGGCCGGATTACAGCGTTAAAGACTTTAACGAAGCTATTCAATACTACTTGGGCCGTGAACGCCGCTTCGGCAAGGTCTTCCAGAAAAATGAAGAATCTTTCGTATAGAGCCATCTCAGCCGTTGTTGCGCTCGTTATTTTAGTAGCGGCGCTCTATTATGGCCAGATCAATGGAATCTATGCCCTCGTGCTTTTTGTGGTCATCAGAGGCTCTTTCGAAGTGGCCCGGATGTTCTTTGCAGTAGATTACCCGCGCTTTGTGAAGCGTTTATTCGTCTCCATGTCGACTGCGGTTTTTATTCTCATTACTCTTCCGCAGTTGAGTCACTTTTCAAATGTCGCGATGATCTTCAGCTTTGTTTTGGTGGCAAGCTTCGGTGTTTTATTTCATAAATCCTTTAAAGATCTCGATCAGATTCTGACCTTTGTTGCGAAAAACACTTTGGGATTAATCTACACCTGCTTTTTACCGGCAACAGTCGTGTGGATGACGCGCTCTCCGTACGGAATGCAATGGTTTCTGTGTCTATTGGCGGTTGTTTTTGCCGGTGACATCGGCGCTTATATCTTCGGGCTGAACTTCGGAAAGCACAAAATTGCTCCGGCACTTTCGCCGAAGAAAAGCCTTGAAGGCGCTATTGGCGGATTGTTTTTTTCTGCAATGGCTTCAATGGTCTTTATTAATTTTATTCCAACCGTGCCGATTTATGTTTTCGGCTTCTTAGGAATTTTAGGTGGAATGTTCGGTCAAATCGGCGACTTCTTTGAATCACTTATTAAAAGAGTGTCCGGAGTCAAAGACTCCGGATCTATTATGCCGGGCCACGGAGGCGTACTTGACCGCCTGGATGGCGTCCTTCTTTCCGCTCCGATTTTTTATTTCTTCGCAAGTATGTTCGCTGGTTAATCGGCGTCCCATGCCGGTTAGCGATTTAGTCAGCTGCACAAGCTTGCTTGATGCTGCTTCAGATTACTGCGTTTACTGACCGTTAGAGTTTAAGTCATTCAGCTCAACTTCAGGAGCCGCAAAAGTTCCGCCGACGATAAGAACTTTTTCAAGTTTCACTGGCGCTGCAATACATTTTACTGAAGCCGATTTTTTGTTTTTGATCGCGATAACAGAAATATTCAAACGCGCCTGTGAACGGTCTTCATTTAAATCCACTTTGCTGGAAACAGTGCCCACGCGGTCAAGACAGCCGGCTAAGCGAACGGTAACATCAGCGTATACCATCGGAGCACACATAGCGTTTGGCGGGCAGTCCGGCGTTGTTAAGTACACTTTTCCAAGGCGTACACTTGCAGGGTATAAACCTGTGTCTTCTTTTTGAAGAGCCGTTGTTGCAGACATAGCAGCCGTCGAAGCCAAAAGGATCATTGCCGTTAAAATAGTTTTCATATCATTCTCCCGAATTGATTAGTAAATGTTGTTTAGTTTCCACACGCTTATAGCAGAGGATGGGGGCAAGCCGTGAACGCTAAATCAACAGGGTTTATTCCTTACAAGACTGTCAAAATCATACACAGTGCCGCGCAGCTATAATCCAATTTACAACAATATGGGCATGGACTGCTCTGGTAGAGCGATGGCTCCAAGTGGGCTAAACACAATACCTATGACCAGTCGTGTTTCTCAAAGCTGGACAAAACCTTCTGTGGAACATTTTCGTTATTCGTTTAGAATAGAAATATGGAAATTCTAATCACAGGCCTAAGTTACTTATACACTCATATTTTACCTTTTATCATCTTACTGAGCATTCTGGTTTTTGTTCATGAACTTGGACATTACCTGGTGGCTGTTTGGTGCGGCGTGCGCGTCGAAGTTTTCTCTATCGGCTTCGGTAAAAAAATTCTGAGCTTCAAAAGAGGATTTACAACTTACTGTGTGTCACTGATTCCACTTGGCGGCTACGTCAAAATGTTCGGAGAACAAGGCAGTGAAATGGTCATCACTGAAGATGACCGCAAAGTTTCTTTCTCTCATAAAAATCCGTGGCAGCGAATCGCAATCGTGCTTGCGGGCCCGATGATGAACTTTCTTTTTGCTGTTTTGGTTTTTGCCGTTATCTCCCAGGTGGGCGAGCAAACACGCGCACCGGTTATTGCTTCGGTTACGGCGGGCTCTGCAGCAGAAAAATCCGGTTTAAGAGCCGGAGATAAAATTTTAGAAGCGAACTCTCAGCCGGTAAGAAGCTACGATGACTTTCAAAAAGTTTTAAACCGCAGCAAAGGCGCTGATGTTCAGGTGAAGATGCAAGAAGCTTCAGGTGCCGAAAAGGTGTTAAGCCTTCCTGTGGTAAGTGTAGCAAATCCGAATATATTTTCTCTCGAAAGCCAGTTAGGCCAGGTTGAAGGAATTGAACCTTTCGCGCAAAACGGAACTATTGCGGTAGTGTCTGAATCGCCAGCTTACAATCTCGGGTTAAGAACCGGCGACGAAATTATTTCAGTTAACGGCGAGAAAGTCCGTTTATGGACTGACTTTGAAAAGAAATTCCTAACAGCATCGCAGGATTTAATCGTCGACGTTGAGCGCCCTTCTGTAGAGCTTGATGAAAACGACATGCCAAAAAGCAAAAGCAAAATGAGCTTCACAGTTCCTTTGGCGCAAATTCAGAAACAAAAAACTACTCAAGCTTTCGGTTTTGATCAGCCAAGTCTTTATTTAGGAATGATCATGAAGGGCTCTCCGGCGGCACAAGCTGAGCTGATGCTGTACGATAAAATTGTTTCTATCAACGAAAAGCCGATCGTTAAATGGACGGATTTGCAGGAGCTTGTAAAAAGTTTTGATGGCAAAGAAGCTCTGAACATTTTAGTTATCCGAGACGGCACCAAAATTCTGAAAAAGATCACACCGAAAGTAACAGAGCAAACCAACGCTTTCGGCGGAATTGAAAAAAGCTATAAAGTCGGAATCTCGCCTTTACTTAATTATGCAGAACCTGAAACTGTAACCGTCAGCGCTGAAACTCCTATTCATGCGTTAATTCACGGAACAAAACGAACTGTCGATGTTTCTATTATGACGGCTATGTCTTTTGTTAAACTCTTTCAAGGACAGGTTTCGCCGAAGAATTTAGGCGGAATGGTTTCAATCGGTAAAGTCGCGAAGGATTCTTTCGAAGTGGGCCCGCAGGCCTTTTTTATGACGATGGGTATTCTATCAGTCAGTTTATTCATTCTGAACTTACTGCCGATTCCCGTTTTAGATGGCGGTCACTTAGTGTTTTACACAATCGAGCTGATCAAAGGGTCTCCACTTAGCCTTAAGAAGATGGAAATCGCCCAACAAGTGGGTTTCATCCTTTTACTGGGTTTGATGGTGCTCGCGCAATTTAACGATATTGTGAAGTTCTTATTTAAATCATGATTACTCTGAGTTGCGAAACCAGCACTCTGCTTGGCAGTGTCGCCGTTTTAGATGGGGATAAAATCCTCTCTTATCAGGAATCGCAAAGACAGGGTTCGCATTCCGATATTTTAAATGTTTTAGTTGATAACGCCTTAAAGGAATCCGGAAAAAATCTCACCGATATCGATGCCTTCATCAGCGGTACCGGGCCCGGCAGTTTCACCGGAATTCGCATCAGTTTAAACGCGATAAAATCTTATGCTTATTGCTTTAATAAGCCGGTATATGGCGGCAATTCTTTGCAGTCTTTAGCTTATGCGACCAAACATGTTGATATGGCACATCAGTTTAAGAATTTACCAGTTATTTCAATGATTAATGCTTATAAGAATATGGTTTATGTTGCGACTCATAAGTTCGAAAACGGATGCCTTAGAGTAGTAAAATCACCTGAAGTTATTCGCGTACAAAACCTGGCTGATTACGTTAGTGAAAATTCAGTGGTTTGTGGTGATGGGTTTTCCACTTATCAAAAATTTTTTCCACAGGAGTTGTCTGAAAAACTGGTCCGGGTTGAAGGGGTTTTAGATGATCCACAGGCTAAAACTTTGGGCCTCATGGCGAACAGAAATTACTTAAAATCACAAAACTGGAACGAGCTTCTGCCCCTTTACCTACGCGCCTCTGAAGCTGAAGAGAATCTTCAGGGAATTAAGTACCAGCCTTTAATTTAAGCACCGCACATTTAGAGGTTGCCTAAACTTCGCCGCGCGGTAACATTTATTTAAGATGAACACAGAGCAACGACAAAACTATTACGAAATTCTCGATATCGGCGAAAACGCTACAGCTCAAGAAATCTACAATGCATACATGAAAGCCAGACTGACTTACGCTCACGACAGCAAAGCAGTATTAGCTGCGTTTTCTCCTGAAGAGGCCGCTGAATTGCGCCAGTTAATCGAAGAAGCGTATCAGGTGTTAAGCAACTCTGATTACCGTAATGTTTACGAACGCCGTGTGATGGCTAACTTTGCTTCGACTGAATTAACTGCTGAAGCTATTAAAACAGCGACAGATGATTTATTTCAAAAAGCTCAGCCACCGATTATTGAAAATGAAATTGAAGAAGCTCCGGCACCTGTTGTTGCGGTAACCGTAACTGAAGAAGTTATTCCTGCTATTGAAGCGACAGAAGCACCTGTAGCTGCGCCTGTAATGACAGTGACGAATGAAACACCTGCGGCCATCACGCCTGTTTCTGCAACTCCTGTCGAAGAGACAGCTCCTGTAAAAGACTACGAATTTGAAAATTTAATCGCATCTAAAAAAGAGTGGACCGGCGACGATTTAAAACAGGTTCGTGAATACCGCCGCCTTTCTTTTGATGAGTTAACTGATATTACAAAAATCAACCCGTGGTATATTGCGGCTCTTGAAAAAATGGATCCGTCTAATTTACCGGTAGAAGTTTTTGTGCGCGGTTATGTTCTGCAAGTGGCGAAAGCACTCGGTTTAAAAGAAAAAACCGTAGCAGATTCTTACATGCGCCTGTTCCGTAAGAAAATTGAAAACTAAAAGTTCCATAAAAGTTAAAATTACCGAAGACAGCGAAGG
>JAJFMT010000057.1 GCA_020696855.1 Pseudobdellovibrio sp. | reverse complement strand
GTGAAATTGCCTTTTTGATATTTCAGATAATACTTTCGGGCGTAATCAATTGCCGTCGTATAATCTTTTTGCGATTCGTAAATGAGCGAAGCTTCGTTACAGGCATCGGCGTTTTTTACACATTGTTCTTCTAAAAACTTTTTTAAATTGGCAACAGCGTCTGCCCCCAGAATATTTGCCATTGCAAACAAGCCCGAGCAGGCTTCCGCTTTTAATTCACAGGCTTTTCTTGCCAGTGGGAGCGCTTCCTTAATGTTGTTTTCATTTTTCTTAATGGCCGCAAGCTTTAAGCATGATTCAACGTTGCTTTTTTGAAGACAATCTTCAGATTTGTAACTTTTTGGGCTGAATTCCTTTGCGTAGCCAACGGCTGCCGGCGGTGCCGGAGGTGGAGTCTGCGCCGCAGGTTTTACACCAGGCGCATCTGCTGCCATAAGATGACCCGCGATCATGATAATCGCTAAGGAAATTTTAAACATAACCTAATTGTTCTATAGCGTTGACCCGCTGTACATAAAAATCGACAGGAAAGATTATGTTACGGCCTTTTTTCCTGTTCGCTTGACGACTAAATCATTCCTGCCTGAGACTATCAGAATGAAAAACTCAATACTCGTCTTTGTTTCTGCTTCACTTATGGTCCAGGTCTCATCTGCTAAAATGACCCGTCTTAAACACGCTCATCATCACGGATCAGCGAAACTTGGGATGGCCTTTGATGATAAAAATGGCCGCCTTGATTTTAAAGTCAGTGCTGATTCTATTTTGGGTTTCGAAAATGCTCCCAAAAATGAACGCCAGAGAAACATTCAGATTTCACAGTTTGCACTTTTAGAAAATAAGATCAGCGAGATGGTTGTTATGGCGCCAGAGCTGGCCTGCACATTCACGAAAGAAAAAATTGAGCGTGAAGCCGACGCCGGCGGAAGTAAAAAATCCAAGGCTGAGCACAGTGACGTGGTCGCAGTATTTAACATTGGCTGCAACAAATCACCTGTAGGTTCAAAGATTACTTTTAATTTTCAAAAATTCTTTCCAAAGCTAAACGACATTGATGCCGCAATCGTTGCGGGCGATTTGCAAAAATCGCTTGAAATCAAAAAGTCCGGCACCATTTTGGAATTAGCCAAGTAGAGCAGTAAATTAATTCTTCTGTTTCTTTTCAGGTTCTGAAGAGTAAGGTTTTTTCTTTACCGAATCTGACGGCTTTGAAGGAGCTTGTGGTGTAAGAGGCTCCATTGGAACTTCTTCATCAGCTTCATTTTTTTCTGATTCTGTTTGTTTACCCATACATTCTCCTGTCGCGCATGAAGCGCCATTACAGACAGAAGACAAAGCACACCCTATGCCAGATCAATTTGTATTTACTGATTGCCGGATAAAAAATTCCAGATGATCTCAGCGGCATCGGGGCCTTTTGGGTCTGCGTACTGACCTTGGCGATGAGCGCCGCTCCATGCGTGCTTCATTCCCAGAACGCTCACGTGCCGAATATGAACTAAACCGTTTGCACTCCCGTAATCATCCGTTATGTAACGGTAGCCGTTCGGAACAACGTTAGTAGCAGTTGAGATAGGCCGCAATGACTGGCTTCCGTTTTCAGCTCCGTCATCCAGAAGATCATTCATAATCGTTATTTGCGTTACAGCACGTTTTGCATTCACCGGATTAACAACAGTGTCTTCGCTTCCGTGAATGATAACGGCCTTGCCTGCTCTGGCATCAGCGCCTGAACACTTAACAGCATCAGCGGCACTGGCCGGTAAACTCTGAGTTGAGCCATTCTTCATAGCCTGCTGGGCTTCATTATCCGAGCGCGCAGCTTTGAATTCTAAACCCGAATGAAGACCGAGGCCGCTGTACAAACCGGAATGACAGGCAAAAAGATTTGCGGCCAAAGCAGCGCCTGCAGAAAGTCCGGTAATGTAAATGCGGCGTTCATCTCCGTTTACTTCGCGCACTATTTTTTTTGTCAGATCCACAATGATAGAGGCTTCCCCGCCTGTCTTTTCCTGATTTTCGGGCTTGAACCAGTTCCAGCATTTGAAGATGTTTTGTTTGTAATTCTGCTCAGGAAAAACAGCGATAAAACCGTATTTGTCTGAAAGATCCGTGAACCCGCTTTGGCCGGCGAAGTCCGGCGCTGTTTGGGTGCAACCGTGAAGCGCCACCAGCAATGCAGGCTTTTCAGAAACTTTTGCAGGAACATACAGGTAATAATCTCTGCTGCCGGCTGCATTCGTGAACGTTCCTTTTTGCAATGGTTGTTCACCCGCTTTTACAAAAGCAGAAAAAAACAAAATGATAAAAAGAAGATTTTTATGTCTCAGCTTCATTTTCAACAAAATCCAGATCTTTTCCGTAGGTTTCTTTTAAGATGGCCAGCGAAATAAATGCGATTGCGAAAACGGCGGCTGCCATGAACAACACACTTTGAATAATCGTAAAGTGATTTTTAAGAACTAAAAACCCTGAAGCGATTATCATGCCTGAACCGCGCACAAAATTCGGAACACTGGTTGCCACCGTCGACCGTATATCTGTACCGAACTGTTCTGCAGCCGTGGTTACAAGAACGGCCCAGTAGCCCGCAGCCGTTCCTAACAGAAGGCAAAGCATGTGAATGAAGCCGGGGCTAGCACCATTAGCCTGCGTGTAGGTCAGCGTACTGCCAAGTGCGATCAGTAAAAAAATCGAAATGGCCTTCTTCCTGCTTTTCAGTTTTTGTGAAATCAATCCACTGGCCAAATCACCGATAGCAAGACCGATAGATCCGTAAATCAATGCGTCTGCAGCCGTAACCGGACCAGTTAAATTAAGAGACGCCGTTACTTCCGGTGCCAAAGTTAAAAGAATGGCTGTTATAAAATAAATCGGAATTCCAACAGCGACAGAACTTAAATAGCGTAGCGCGCGCCGCGGAGCTAACAATAATTTAATGTTACCGCGTTTGATGTTTTTCTTTTGCAGTTCTTTAAACATCTCGGAATCAAAACTTCTGAATCGTGCGGCTAATAGTAATAAACCCAGCCCGCCCCCTACGAAGTACGCATGATTCCACTCAAAGTATTTACCGACAAGGGCTGCGCACAGGCTTCCCAGCATCCCAAGTGTTGCAACTAAAGTCGTTGCGTATCCACGGTCTTCTTTACTGAGTGATTCTGAAACCATTGTAACCGCTGCGCCCAGTTCTCCCGCAAGACCCACACCTGCAATGAATCTTAAGATTTCGTACTGGGTAACATTTGTTACAAAACCGTTTAGAATGTTCGCCGCTGAATACATGAAGATCGAACTGTAAAGAACAATGTGGCGTCCTTTTTTATCGCCGATGATTCCCCACACTAAACCGCCGATCAGCATTCCTCCCATTTGGTAATTGTAAAGTCTTACGCCGATGTCGATGAGCTCTTCCGTGGAGGTGATGCCTAAAGCTTTTAATGATGCGGTTCGTACAACGCCGAACAAGGTGATATCAAATAGATCTACAAAATATCCCAGCGCCGCGATCATCACGGTGGGAGTCAGAATTCGCTTCAGTCGCGAGTCGCTCATAAGTTCTCCGTATTTTACGGAGATAGTAGGTAATAAACATGGGGTGGTCTAGGAAGCGCCGCGCGTCACGAGCTGAGGGTGCGGTCTTCTTCGGAGTTGGCTGAGTTGTCAGTGGAGTTTCCGGTGAAGAAATTCACGATGTACAAAAACACAACCGCACCGACGACTGCAACGAAGACGGCTCCCCAAAATCCTTTGAAGGTGAATCCCAGTAAGTCAAAAATAAAACTGCCTATGAACGCACCTACGGTTCCGATCACGATGTCGCCAAGGCCGCCATAACCCTTTCCTTCGACGAAGTTAGTTGCCAACCATCCCGCAGTTAAACCGACCATTAAAAACAAAATCACGTGAAGCATATACACCCCTAATGAAGAGCAGCATTTTACAGGCCAAATATGATTAAATTTTTGGCGCAGCTCTTGCTAAAACTAATCGCAGCAGCATTGCTGAATTAATTGCGGCTGAGCTTACTTCGCGCAGCCTAAGATTATTAACCCTTTAACCAGAAAAGAGAGAAAAAAATGGAAACATCAATGAACGGCAGATCCCAAAGTATCCCATCTTCAAATCAAATCAAAAGAAGTGTAAATCAGGCTTCTTCAGAAGTTACTGATCAAGTCAGCCAATGGACTTCGCAAATTAGAGATTTGTCTTCTGAATACATTGAAGAAGGAAGAAAATACGTAAAAGAAAATCCGGTTCAAGGTGCGGGAATCGCGGCTGCCGTTGGCGTCGTACTTGGTTGCCTTGCTACTTTGGCGTTTAGCGGCGGCAGAGATTAGAATCTATTTTTAAAAATATTTTTTCATTGTCTTAATTGAAAAATAAAAGAAACGGAGGCCCTAAAGCCTCCGTCTCTTTTTCCCCTCTGCGAACGATTCTATACCCAGCTGTCTGAAGTGTTGTATTCAGGAGATGAGTCAGAAAGAATATTCATAATACGCTCTGAAGACCGGCCATCACCGTATGGATTCAGCGGAATGTTGGCGTCCCAGTGTTTTTCACTGTCGATTAAACGGTAAGACTCTTCTACGATCTTGTAATAGTCGGTCCCTACCAATTTTGAGAAACCGGCATGAACGCCTTCAGGCCGCTCAGTAGTTCCTCTTAATACCAGGATTTTTTTGGCGAAGCTTGGGCCTTCTTCCTGTAAACCGCCTGAATCCGTCATCAGGAAGCTACTGTTTTTCATAGCGTAAACCAGTGATGGATAATCTAACGGGTTCACCAAGAAAATCTTTCCGCCTTTGGAAGTCACTTTAACTTTATTGTTCGGGTCGCCTGCCCAGAAAACTGTTTTATCAAACTGTGACTGAAAGATTTCATTCACGATTGATTTTACATTCGGATTCGGGTGAACCGGGCATAAAATATTAATCGGGCGTGATTTCACAATCGTTAAAAATGCACGGAAGACATCTCGTAACGGGTCACCGAAGCTTTCGCGGCGGTGTACAGTTGATAGAATAAACTTCTCGTCATTCAGATAATGGAACTCATCTGAAAAGATTTTCTTAAGCTCAGGCGACTCTTCAGTTTTCTTCGCCACTAAGTTTAATGTGTCGATTCCGGTGTTGCCTGTGATTTCAATGTAAGACGACTTATCAATTTTTTCTTTACGGATGTTTTCAGCCGCTTCTTTTGTAGGGCAAAGATGAGCTTTGGCAACCAGGCCGATGGCTCTGCGGTTAAGCTCTTCCGGAAACGGTGCATTTAAATCGTAAGTGCGAAGCCCCGCTTCAACATGGGCCACCGGCACTTTTTGATAGAAAGCAGCCATGGCTGCGGCGTGAGCTGTCGTCGTGTCTCCTTGTACGACCACCCAGTCCGGTTTCAGGTTTTCAATCACTGTGTTCATGCCATTCATCGTCTCCGAATGCATGTACGACAGACTTTGATTTGATTTCATTAAGCGAAAGTCGATGTCAGGTTTGAAATCGAACATCTTATAAAGACTTTCTAACATGTCTTTATGCTGGCCTGTCGAACACGCAACAGCTTTGATGTTTTTATTCTTTTTTGCTTCCAGGATTACCGGCAGCATTTTGATGAATTCTGGTCTTGTTCCAAATACAAAAATGATTGTCTTTTTTTTCATTTTTTATCCCCTCTACGTTGTCTGTACTTCAGTCGGCTGAATCAATGCCGGTGCCGGCACTTCCTGTGTGGCTGTATCGCCGAAGCCAACAGGAATAATGTGATCTGTCTTAGACCACTTAGGCATTTCGCCTTTGATTTTTGAAACGGTCCATTTGTAAACGGCATTAAAAGTTGCCGCATTGTTAATGAAATTTCCTAAAAGCCATCTGATCGGAACAAGCGAAGCTACGTGAATGCCGTAAACTTCGTTTACCAGGCCGATCCGTTCCACCAGGCGAACGCCCGAAAGAATGAGGTTGGCCCACATCAATTTAATAAACCATTCGTTGAAGTACATAGAATCCAGCTCTGGCCAGTATCCGGTTTCAAAGAATGCGCCCATAAAAAATAAAGTAAATACCAATGAAGAAACAAACAGCGGAGCACACCACAACCCTTTGCGGTCACGCCACAGAAAGTAGCTGCCGAAGAAGGTTTTCTTTTCGATAGGTTCTTGCTCGTAACCCTGAAGGCAGATTCCCATAGTCCAGCGGGTTTTTTGTTTTACCGAAGCTTTAATTCTCTGCGGAAAGAATTCGCGTGTTGCAATGTAATCGCGAACCACACGGTTTGTTTTTTTGTCATTATAACAAATGTACTCTGCTGCGAAGTGAGCCTTAACGCCCATCTCATAGCAGGTCATACCGAGAAAGTAATCTTCAGTAAGAGTTTCTTCTTTTAAGAACTGCCCGTTCTGAAGTTTTAAAAGATCGGCTACCAGACTTTTAGTAATGGCTGTGCCTACACCGGCAGAAGGAACTCCCCCTCTGCAGCGGTCTCTTACCAGCATGTTTTTAGTGTGCGAATCCGTAAATTCATCGATGTAAATACCCGCCGTCAGTTCTTTTAACGGCGTCGGAAGCGAAAACACAGGAATCTGAATGAAGTCGTAGCTTTCGGCGCGCAGATTAATAAGCTTAAGTGCGTACTTATGAATAATATCTTCAGCATCGTGGGTAATAATGATGTCATATGGCGCTTGTGTCGGGTCATTGTTGACTTCATTAATGTAGTTCACCATTTCATTGATCATTTGACCTTTTGAAGTGGGGCCATCTTTGGTGTTAACAATAACTTTTACGTTTTTAAGTTTAGCTTCTGCGCGGCGGGCTGCTGCCAAAGTTTCAGTGTCGTTCGGATAAACCCCTAAAAGAATCTGGTAGTTTTTGTAATCAATATGGCCCACATTACCTGTGACCATGCGCTCAAGCACTTCGGCCTCGTGCCAGTTAGCGATGAGAATCGCCATTCTTTTTTGTGGCAGCGACTCCATGTAACTGAATTCTGTTCGCACGAGCTGCTTCGGTTTTGCGCCGGTGATCCAGGCCAAGAGGTCCACAAAAAAATCATCAAGAATAACAAGCAAACACAGGAATACTGTTCCCAGCATCCATATGTCATGAACCGTCAACTCTTGAATACCATCCAACAACGTCACGTTGTTTCCCCTCAGTAAATCATCCACTGAATTGCAGCAAGGGCCTGCACCCAATCCCCGTCAAAGTCTTTGCTTTGCCAAAAGACTGAATTTGCTTCAAATACCGCTGAAAATCCGTGGCCTCCGCCTTCGGTCGACGCATATATTTTATAGCCGACCCCGACACTGGCATTCGAACCGTAGACGCCGAAGATCGCGTCGTCGTTCACTTTAGATTTGAACTGTGCAAATGGATAAAATGTATTAGAGGCTCTTTCATCGTATGAAAGATAAAATGGCTTCAGAAGCTGCATTCTGAAGAAAGTGTCTGCCGAATTATCCGAGAACCGCGGAATGTAAAATGATTCCAGGTAATTGTTCATGTCAAATTCCGAAAACTCAAGGTACTGATTGTAGATGAAGCCGTAACTGTTCTGTATGTATTCAGTTTGCGCAAGACGGTTCTCTACTTTTTCCTGAATGTACCGAAAGCGAAGGATGTCTGCGATGTGGTAGTCAAACCCGCCGCCGACCGCTTTTCTGAAATCGGTCACGTGTGAATCCATATTCGGAAACACATAATAATAGTTGGTCGTTAACGAACGCACAAACGGGCGCAACGGTCCATCGTCATAACTAAAAAATATAGAAGCACTAAGGTCATCCTGATAACCTTTAAAAGGAAGCAGATTATTATGCGACCCGAAGATATCGGCATCGATATCAAAACCTTTTGTTCCGCTGCCATAACCGGCGTAAGCCAGGTTCGACAATCCGGCGCATAAAATAAAACAACTTAGTGCTACAATTCTGCTAATAAACAACGCGAGCTCCCCAAATTTGTTCCGATCAAACCATTGCAATCGAGAGTCCTGTTTTATTTGTCAAATTTATGCAGAAAATAAATTAATTGATTATTATTTAAATAGGACCGGGTCGTTATTCCACTTCAGCACCCAGAAATTTGTCTCACTCTTCAAAACGCTGGCACCGTGCTTGCTGTTTTATTTCCGATAGTGCGAGGTAAAACAAAATGGAAATAATTGAAAATTCTTTTGCGCCGATTAATACGGATGC
This sequence comes from Pseudobdellovibrio sp., assembly GCA_020696855.1. GTDB lineage: Bacteria > Bdellovibrionota > Bdellovibrionia > Bdellovibrionales > Bdellovibrionaceae > Pseudobdellovibrio. The sequence continues at coordinate 7,464 of JAJFMT010000057.1, read as the reverse complement.
GAAATCTTATAACGACGATGAAAACTTCGGCATGTTTGCTCTTTATTCAGAAAGAGCAGACGCTGATAATGCCGTGCGCATGCTTGAATTAAACGGCGTTCCTCAGAACGACGTCTCTTTACTGGCTCCGCAACGAAACGGCCGCCATGCATTTATACATGACCACCGCTATTCACTCTTACAGGGTGCAGTTGTGGGCGCTTTCATCGGTGCCATTATCTTCGGGTTAGTTGGTCTGTTCTTCGGATCACGCGGCTTGTTCACTACCCCTGCAGGTTACAGCAGTTTTGGAACCGGCTTTACTCCGATCACTGCAGCTGTTGCTGCCTGTATCGGTCTGGTCTTTGGCGCAGCAGCCGGCGTTCTCGTGGGAATCGGCAGCCCTAAAACAGCTGCGAAACGGTACGGTTTCTATTTAATGGAAGGCGGAATTGTCTTAGTGGTGCATTTAAGAAAAGATACTGACCGTTTACTTGTCACCCGAATCCTGGAAAACTCCAGAGGGCAGGATATCAATATCCTTGATGAATCAAAAATTTGGTCAACGATCATTCCTGAGAAGAAACGATTAGTGTATACTAATAATGCCATTCAATTTTAATGCATTCGATATTAATTGTACGTGATTGGTGGCCTTGCCACCGAACGCGTACAATTGGGTTCAACAATCTCGACTACACCGGATGAAACAAATCATAACGTCTGAACTGAAGACGGCTGGCTTCTAAAATCTGATTGTCTGTCATATCCTCAGCGGCCATGACTGTGACGAGCGGTCGCAAAAGATTTCGGTAGTTATGTTTTTCAAGATACTTTTTAAAATTCAGTTTCGCTTGTGCAGGCCCCATGATCAGAAATCTTTCTGTCACTTCACCAATCGCAGCAATTACATCCTGAAAGAATTTCTCTTCTGCATTTAAAAGATTTCGTTCGACGTGGCCGTTGTGGTGCTGAATCCGGTTTAATTTAACGATTTTACGTTTTATACCGGCAGCCGAAATTTTGAAAACTCTGGCGTATTGAGAATCAATCCATAGTACACATGCAGCCATAAACCCTCCTTTATTCTTAATAAAAGAGCAATACGGGTGCCGTGCTACATCATAGATTCGGCAACTTTCAGATTGTAACGTGCTTCTTCTGATTCGGGATGAGCCTGTACAGCGCGCTTTAACCAGCCTACTGCATCGGCATTACGTCCCTGTTGATAGGCCATATTACCCAGTGCAATAAGGGCGACTAAACTTTTTGGCCATCGTTCCAGAATTTTCTTATAACTTTTTTCTGCTTCTAAATATCTTTCTGCTTGTTCAAGCCCGACGGTCGCATCGAGATGCTCTTGCTCGGTTCCTGTAGCGGCAAGGGTTCCTGCCGGCAATACAACCAGCCCCCAATAATCACCCAGCAGCCAGGATCTTTCGAACTTGCGCATGTCCCAGCGGTAGTAAGCTGATTTTCCGGAATGCATAATTACATCCTGTTTTTTAAGATCGTAACCGATCACAAGCGCATAATGCCAGCGTGGCAGCCAGCTGACAGAGAGATTCTCAAGCACGATCACAGGATGACCTGCGGCTACTTCACGTAAAAGGTTATCCAGATTTCTTACAGGAATAGCTACAAGGCCGTGTCTGCGGGAAGAGCCGATCAAGTCTTCCTGGAAACTTCCGCGCATTGATGAAGTATAAACTTCATCGGCAATCGTATCGACAGAAACTGTTTCTCCAGCCCAGCCCATTGCCATTGTTAAAGAGGCAGGCCCGCAAAAGGCTTTTGGAGAATTCACAAAAGTAATGTCTTTGATTTCCATAACGTCGGGCAAATCACTTGGAGGTTCCGCAAGTAATGCTGCCGTCTGCATGGCAGGAGTAATACATCCGCTTAGAACAAATATCATAGCTGAAAGCAAAACTAGCTTAAGGTTTTTCATACGGCTCCTGTACTTTTACTTATGAACTTATTAAATACGTTGTACCAGAAAGATGATCAGTAAAACTAAAACGATCGTCGTTAAAACGTCACCACCGGCACGGGCTTCTTTGATCTGCTCTGAAAGTCTTTGCACTTCCTGATCGGATAAAGCCGCCAGACGTTTACCGGCCTCTTCAGAGCTGACGCCGTTAAACTCGAGAGCCGCTTTTACACGGTCACGCAAAAGTAAGTCAGATAGTTCTTTTCGGTCTTTATTGACAGACATTCTTCTCATGACTTCTTTTGTAGAAATCATTTGCGGCCGCCCTTCAAGCTGGACTGCTGCCATCGCTTGCGGAAGCGGAGAAATTAAGAATGCCATCAGTACCGCGATAAAAGATTTATTTGTAAAACAGAACATGTATCCCCCTTTTGATATTCAGCTAATTTTGAGCATCTACTAACGGTATGTACCGGTTATTATAAATCTTTTGAGTTGTTTCAATTTTACTTTCGCGGGCAGCTAAAAAAGCGGGATACACGAGTAACCCCATGATCAATAGCAAAATCGTTTTAGCCGCTAAGTAAATCTTTTGTTTCATCCCGGGCTTCAAATAGCAGAGACCGTGCCATAAATGATTTACGAATTACTTTGAACAGCGCTTCATAACGAGTAATTATGCTCCAGTGCGGGTGCTAAACTCCTCTTTATAAATTATTGAATTTACTGAAATTTCATTGACGCCCTTGACAAAAAAACTGCCGAACACATTTTTTTAAACAAAACACGAAAGGAGATTTATGAAAAATATTTTATTTAATAAGATTATTTTATCGATTTTCTTTTTGTTAGCAGGAACTGCCATTGCCTGGACACAAGGATTAGTTCGTTATACAGACCCGAACTGGCAGCCACGTACAGCTATTGTTGTTAATGCCAAGGTGAAGAAAATAAATGAGCTGAAGCTCCGTAACGTTGATGAGCTGAAGCTCAATTTGGATGAGCTAAAACTCAATACACTTGATGAGCGGCTCAATAAAACTGAAACTAAATTTTCAAATAATTCAACTGCCGGTACGCTTGACAAAATAAATTAAGGACACATTTTTAAATCAAGAAATTAGAAAGACTAACACGATCTATTTAATATAAAGATTTAGGATTGAGGAGGTTAAGAATGAGAAGTTTAATGCCTTACTGGACAAGTAGAAATTTAGTTTCAGACCTTTTTGACGAAATGGATGACTACGTCAGTAGCGTCAATCGCGACTGGCCGAGTGCCCGAACTTATGATGAGCAATCTTTTGGTCCTTCCTGCGAAATTTCTGAAGCAGATGACCATTACAGCTTAAGTATGGACTTACCTGGAATGCGCCAAGAGGACATAAAGATTGAGGTTCATAACAATAATTTAGTTATCTCCGGTGAGCGTAAGCGTGAGAAATCAACTGATAAAAACGAAAAAGTTCAGCGTTACGAAAGATCTTATGGATCATTCAAACGAAGCTTCACCTTACCGACAACTGTTCAGGACGACAAAATCGAAGCCCGCTACGAAAACGGCGTACTCGATCTGTATCTACCAAAAGTAGCTGCATCGAAACCTCGCCAGATTGAAGTTAAAACCGGCAAAACGGGATTTTTCAACCGCCTGACGGGTTCTGAAAAAGGCGCCGAAAAAAAAGAATAGAATAAATACGCAACTTAAATGACGTAAGACAAGGCCTCATCTGCCGATGAGGCCATTTGTTTTGTTGTTTATTGATTGCGATATCGGGCAAGTGCAAAGTTGTAATTTGATTTCGAGTAGCTGTACCCGCCCAGCAGCGCTTTACCGTCCGGCTGTAGTACAATCGCATGCGCTGCCGCTGACGAGTTTTGATTAGGTGTTATATCCCATGCAGTAAAGATCAAACCTTCGTTTCCATAGGATGAATCTAAATTTCCGTTAGGAGTTAACCGAGCCACGCCAAACCCTGTGCGGCCCTCAGTCATCGGTTCAGTGGCGACATAGATCCGGTTCAAAGTATCTACACTTATTTTTACAAAGCCCGAAAGCACAGCGCCGCCGTGAAGAGCAATATTCCAAGGTAATTTAACATGGCCGTCAGTGCCGAACGAAGTGTCTTTTGTACCGTCTTCTTTCAGACGGTAAATGACAACTTGATGCTGCCCTTGTGTAGTCGCAGTAAATCCTGCAACCAGAATTTTGCCATCATTAAGCCAGACTACAGATTTTAAAACATCATCGCCGTTTTGGTTGTGATTAATGATAAGCGGAGACTCCCCGTTAAAAGAGGCCTCACGTTCACCATCAGGCTGCAATTTTACAATCGCAAAATCATAGTTACTTCCGTTATGGGCGGTACCTACTGCAACGATCGAGTCTTTACGGCTTTGGATCGCGTAGATTCGGCTGTTCCCGCCTTCGACAGCAAAAGAAAACTGGCCTTGGCCCGCACCTTTTGGACCGCGAAATTCATTCAAGCTGTTTCCTTGCTTGTCAAATTTAACAAGTGCCATTTCTTCTTTATCGCCTCTTAAGGAAAAGCCGCCTAGAATGACGGAATCACCCGACCCTGCAGCTACACAAAACGAAGATGAGCGGTCACCGATAGCGGCTGTCACTTTTCCGTCTGAACCAAAGGTTTCATCCAGAGATCCGTCTTTTTTAAGACGTAAAGCGGCCATCGCCCCGCCGGAAGCCCCGGCCACGACAATTCTTTCGGCACTGTCAAGAAATGCAGAATACGGAACAGCACCGTTAGAGAATTCCAGATTTTTTTGATTCACTTTAAATGAAGCGTCGACTGAACCGTCGGCATTGTACCTGACTACATTAAACTTCGGGTTACCTGGGGATCCCGTTGTACCAACGGCAATAATCTTTCCGTCTTTTTGCAGTAATAAATCATTAACAACTTCATATGAGCCTGAAAAATCGGAATCGACTTTTCCTGCGACACCGAAAGATTTATCCAAATACGTAGGAATAACAGCGCCGCCTTTGCCGCCGTTGTTCATATTTAAACTGCATGAGAAAATAAGAGAACTAAACGCCCCTAAAACAAAATATCTCACAGCCCACCCGGGCGTTCCGAAACTTTTCTGGCCATTTCTGCTTCTGTGTGATCGACCTCATCCGCTGATTCTGCAGTGGCTGTATTAACAACCGTATCTGCCGCAATCAGTTTAGCTGACTGGCGGTACCCTTTTACAGTGACAATATCATCACGCTTCACAACTTTTAAAAGCTGGTCACCCATGTGAGGCGGAATTTGAACGCGGGTATCATCCTGCAAAAGAATGCCGATGATATTGCCGTCGCGGCCAGTGATAAATTTGTCCATTATCCCTATCTTAATCTCGAAAGGTGCTCTTCCGTTTTTTGCGGCATTCGCATTAAAACCTGCGATGGCGCATACTACCGAAACTATAAAGTTCAAAGTCTTCACGTTCCCCTCCATGTAAACCCTTAACGCCTATAAGCAAGCGCAACGCCAACGACCAAACAAAATTTAAAAAACTTAAGTCCACATTCAGCGATGACGACGGGTCAATGAGCCCCATAGAACGAGAAGAAGCTCCGCTTGGTGTGAATAAACTCCGCTGCTTAAGGTTTAACAATTAAGACCGGAACAGGTGAAAGCTGAATTACTTTTGACGTTACCCGTCCCATTCGTCTGAAGATTCCCGACTTGTTATGCGGGCTCATAATCACAAGATCGTAATTTTTTGCACGGCTCACAATCTCAGGCACGACATCTCCTGAGACGACTTTTAATTTTAATCCGTGATTTTTAATACTGAAAACCCGCACCAGTTTTTGTGTGACCGAGCGAAAGACCTTTAGCGAAGCCGCATAAGCACCGTAATCAAACATTGGCACCGGCTGCGGCCTGATATAGATAAAGTTCACAACAATTTTGTACTTCGCGTGCGCGGCCTCGAATATGTTGACCAGCTTCTGGGTGACATCTGTAAAATCCACCGGAAGCAGCATGTGTTTAAAGTGACGGATCTTCGAACCGCGGTGCACCCAGACAGGAACACTCGCACTGAGAGAGATTTCTTCTGCATGACTGCCGAGAATAAATTTAGAAAATACCGGTTTACCGTGCGAACCGATAACAAGTAACGGAGAGGCTTTGCTTTCAGCTTCTCGCAGTATCGTTCTGGTAACTGCGCCGGTTTTGACCGAAACACTTAACTCATCCGACTCTTTTATTTTGTAAAACAACAGCAATTGGGATTTCAAACGGTCTTTATCAGCGGCCGGATAACGAAAAGAAGCAGAGTAAAGCTCAGGAGCCGCGGTTAAAGGAACATCTTCTGCGACGTAGATAATGTGAAGCTTGGCTTTAAACTTCTTAGATAGAATCTGCGCTTGCCTCAGCACTAATTTTGAATATTTAGAAAAATCCAGGGCTACGACAACATTTTTGATTTCGAATGCTTCCATTTGGCACTCCACTCCAAATAATTCCAAACAATATACCTTGCAATCACGGGCCCAGATTGACAGCTTCGCTATATAGTCTTTAGATAGGAAAATGAATGACGCCGGACGAAAGCAGCTTTCAAAGCTTTTACCTAAACGAAAAAAAACTGACAACAAAACTGCTGGTGGAAAGTGTTTAATCATTGCGGGCTCACCTTCGATGCCCGGCGCAGGAATTCTTGCCGCCAGGGCTGCAGCCCGCGTCGGTGCCGGCTATGTTTATCTGGCTTGTAACGGTTTAACGCGTTCAGCACCGCCGGACTTTTTACGGATCGACCCGGATAAAAAAATTGATTTCTCTCAGTTTCAATCAGTGGCTATCGGGCCGGGGCTGGGCTCTGGTCCCAAAAGTAAAAAACTGATAAAGCGTCATTTATCAGAGTTAAAAAAATTGTCATTTGAAAATGTTGTCATTGATGCTGATGCCATTAATTTTTTGTCGGCAAATACTGAGCTGCTTCCCTTGCCCGAGTCCTGGGTTATAACCCCACACGCCGGCGAGCTTTCCAGATTACTGAAACTTTCACGTTCGATGCCGGCACAGGAACGAATAAAATATTTAAAACCTGCGCATGATTTATTGAAATGTATTTTGGTTTTAAAAGGCAGCCCGACTTTTCTTTATGACGGCAGAAAAGTAAAGCCTGTAAAATTCGGCAATAAAGCCTTAGCAAAAGCCGGAACCGGCGACGTCTTAACCGGAATGATCGCAGGGTTTATGGCGCAAGGCCTATCCGGGTGGGACGCTTCTTATTTGGCAGCGTCTTTACACGGAATGATGGCTGATGACTGGGTGAAATCAAAAGATTACTTAAGCCTTATGGCCAGCGATTTAATCGAAGCTATCCCAGCCACTTTATTCAAATTGCGGAAGTAGCAGTTTTACGGACGCTGCAGATTAAATTTAAAAGACTCAGCTTTTTTGGAATTATTCATTCTGGTTCTGACTTCAATCACTTGCGGCGGAGCTTGCTCCCACTCGGGCGGCTGCTCGATTACGTAATACTCACCGCTGCGGCTTAGCTTTAACGGAGCATTTTGCGAAGAGGCT
>JAJFMT010000142.1 GCA_020696855.1 Pseudobdellovibrio sp. | reverse complement strand
GATTTCAATGTGTGAATATCAACCTGTGGTTTAACTTCGCGGATTTTTGAATTTTTATTTAACCATGCCATATCGATTTCGATATCGAAGTGACCAATGTTACAAACAATCGCGTTGTCTTTCATTTTGTTGAAGTGTTTTTCAGTAATGATATCGCAGCAGCCGGTTGCCGTTACAAAGATATCCGCTTGAGAAGCAGCTTCATCCATTGTGACAACCTGGTAGCCTTCCATTGACGCCTGTAATGCGCAGATCGGATCAATTTCAGTAATCAACACGCGCGCACCTAAGCCGCGTAATGAGTGCGCCGAACCTTTACCTACGTCTCCGTAGCCCGCAACAACTACACATTTACCTGCAACCATTACGTCAGTCGCACGTTTAATACCGTCCGCTAAAGATTCGCGGCAGCCGTATAAGTTATCGAATTTTGATTTTGTTACAGAGTCATTGACGTTAATTGCAGGAACTTTCAGACGGCCTTCTTTTAACATCACTTCTAAGTTGTGAACGCCTGTTGTCGTCTCTTCAGACAAGCCGATGATTTTTTTAAGTTCTTTTGCAAAGCGCGGCTCGTGCATCATGTTTGTTAAGTCACCGCCGTCATCTAAAATTAAGTTGTAGCCTTCAGCTCCCCAGCCCGTGATTGTTTGTTCAATACACCAGTTGAATTCCTGCTCGCTTAAACCCTTCCATGCAAATACCGGAACGCCGGCAGCTGCAATCGCAACGGCTGCGTGATCCTGAGTAGAAAAGATATTGCAAGATGACCAGCGAACTTTAGCACCTAAGTGAATAAGTGTTTCAATCAATACCGCTGTTTGAATTGTCATATGTAAGCAGCCCGCAATGCGCGCGCCTTTTAACGGCTGAGTTTTGCCGAATTCTTTGCGTAAAGCCATTAAGCCCGGCATTTCTTTTTCAGCGATTTTAATTTCTTCACGGCCCCAACGAGCCAAGTCAGCAAATACTTTCGGATTGTTCATCGCTTCTTTGCAAACAGCGTAATCTAAAGCCGGAGTTTTCGGTTTTGCAGTTGCTTTGGCAGTTGTTTTAGTGACTTTTGCAGCCACTGCCTTTACAGCAGTTTTCATAGCTGACTTAACAGCCGCCTTTGAAGAGGCTTTATTTGATTTCTTCATTGTAGTTCCTTGAGTATTTGTACGCATGTTTTTCATTCCTTTTAGTCAATTAACGTTAAAATTTCATAACCGGTATCAGTCAGCAAGATTGTGTGTTCGAACTGCGCTGACCATAAGCCGTCCGCTGTTTCATACCATTTAATAGTAGAGCCTTTAATATCAAACTCTACGAACTCGTCCGTGCCTTCGTTCACCATCGGCTCTACCGTGAAGCAGGTAAACGGACGAAGTCTTTCGCCTTTACCTTTTTTACCGTGTGCTGGAACAAAAGGAGAATCGTGAAACACCCGGCCGATACCGTGGCCGCCGATTTCTTTGATGGTTGAATATCCTCTTCGGGTCACGAACTTGTCGGTTTCAAAACCGATATCGCCTGTCCACCCGTTTGGTTTGATCGCTTCGATCCCCACCATCATGGCTTCATGAGCCGTTTGCACCAGCTTCTTTTTTTCAGGCTTTACTTCACCTACTAAAAACGTAGCCGAGGTATCACCGAAGAAGCCTTTGTACTTCGCAGTCACATCGATGTTAACGATGTCACCGTCTTTTAAAATCGTTTCTGCCATGGGTGGCCCGTGGCACACAATATTGTTTGGCGAAATGCAGGTTGAATACGGATAGCCGTGATACCCGATACAGGCCGAAACCGCGCCAAGCGAATTCATTTTATCATCTGCAATTTTATCGAGTTCTAATGTAGAGATGCCGGGTTTAACAAATTTACCCGTGTACTGAAGTACCTTCGCCGCGATCTCGCAGGACTTGCGCATTAAAATAATTTCGTCTTTATCGAGCGGCTTTTGCATTCGTTTAGTCCCTAAATCACCAATGATTGAAAGGACTTATTCTAAACGAAAAAACCCCTGAAAGCCAGAGGCAATCAGGGGTTAATAGTCAAAATCAATGACCTGTTCTGAGATGTCGATCGCGTAACGATCTACACTCTTAAACGCTTAAAACTATTTTAAGTGTTTAGAAACAAGTTTAGTCATTTCGAACATAGAAACAGTGTTTTTGCCGAAGATTGGTTTTAATTTGTCATCAGCATTGATGTTTCTGCGGTTTTTAGCGTCTTGTAAACCGTTCTTTTTGATGTAAGCCCATAATTTTTTAACAACTTCAGTGCGTGGCAATGCTGCTGCACCAACGATAGCTGCTAAAGTTGTAGAAGGAGTTAAAGCCTTCATGAACGCAGCATTAGGTTTACGTTTAGAAGCAGCTTTTTTAGGAGCAGCTTTTTTAGCTGTAGCTTTTTTTGGAGCCGCTTTTTTTGTAGCTTTTTTAGGAGCTGCTTTTTTTGCTTTTTTTGCTTTTGCCATTGTATATCCTCCGATAAGGTTGGCGTGTTTTTAATTCCTTTAGTCACAAAAAGACTAAAATCGAATGAAGTTAGTCTAAGACAAAGTTTTTCGATTTGTCCAACATAAAAATAAAAAATTTATGAATTTTGATATTTTTCAGAGTGAAAACCACTCCCGCCCCCTCTGTTTCATTCGGAGAAATAGCGAAAACAAGCGATTTCCCCTCTGAAAAACCTCAATTCCCGAGGGGATTTTACCGAAATTTGACGTTTGAAACCTGATTTTCCATAGGGATTCATGGCAGATTCAAGGGAGATTCACCGCAAATTCACTCGAGAAACCGCCCGAATCCCCTACCCACAAGGCCTCTTAACCCCATCAAACAATCAAATTTTGACTGGCAGTACGACTGGTTTTCAGAGTGTTTCAATAGGTTAGGCCACTGATTCTGGCCCTTCATCAGAGAGATTTCTCCTCGTAAAAGCTTAGGTCCTTTCAACATTTGCCGATAAGTAGATATGCTTAATACAGAAACATTTTCTGAAGTTTTAGAGGCTCTGTTAGAAGAATCTACCTCTGAAAACGCATTAGGCGCGACTCAAGGTCATTACGAAGGTGTTCAAGACGCCCTCGGGTTTACTACTATATTAGTGAATACTCCCCGCTATCATGGTCCAAGAAAGCCACAAGGCACCCGCGCCTATCATATTAAAATCAAAGCGCAGGCTGCACGCGTGGCTCACGTGTTCAACCCTGAACAGGCACAGGCCTTTGAAACTCTTAAGAAATGGAATCAGCTCTTCACCGAAAGCTTTACCCGCCAGGAACTTAAAAGAGCCTTTCGTATCGCTGTTCTGAAAGCCCACCCCGATCAGGGCGGTTCCAGCGAAAGTTTTCAAGAGGTCAAAAAAAGCTATCAAATTCTGGAAGGCTTAGTTAAAAATGAGCCGTGAGCTCAAAATCTGATATTCTCTTGTGCACATTGAATTCGACCTACCAGCACAGCTCGTTCGGGCTTCGCTATTTATTGGCGAACTTAGGTGAACTTCAAAGCCGAACCCAAATCCTTGAAAGCACCATTAAAGAGAACCCGCGTACACTTGTAGAGAAGATTTTGGCGCGCTCACCGCGCATTGTGGGCTTTAGTGTTTACATTTGGAATACGTCCGAGACCCTTGAAACTATTATGGTTCTTAAAAAAGTTTCGCCTGAAACGATCATCGTTCTTGGCGGCCCGGAGATTTCTTACGAAACAAAGTCGCAGCCCCATTTGCAGTGGGCCGATTACGTGATTCAGGGCGAAGCCGACTTCAGCTTTCGCGAGCTATGTTTAGAAATATTAAACCAAGCCCCAGCCGGATCCGAAGACCGGAATTCAAAAGTGACAGTTACTTTTGGGGGAACGGCCGCGGCCCGGATCATTCCTGCTGCGCTTCCTGATATAAAGCAGATTCAGATGCCCTATTCCCTTTATTCGGATGACGACATCAAAAACCGCGTCATTTATGTCGAAGCTTCAAGGGGTTGCCCTTATAAATGTGAGTACTGCTTATCTTCTTTAGATAAGTCCGTGCGAAGTTTTGACCTTGATCTATTCCTGGCCGAAATGAAGACCTTGATGGACCGCGGGGCCCGGACATTTAAATTTGTAGACCGTACGTTTAATTTATCACCAACTACATCGACCCGCATTTTGAAGTTCTTCTTAGAGCACATCGACCTTGGCTTATTTTTACATTTCGAACTGGTGCCCGACCGCTTACCGCTTGAAATCAGAGAGCTCATTACGCAGTTTCCTGCCGGCAGCCTGCAGTTTGAAATCGGTATTCAAACATTAAACCCT
>JAJFMT010000141.1 GCA_020696855.1 Pseudobdellovibrio sp. | reverse complement strand
ACCATATCCCACCATTGATTAGTGCGTTCGCGGTCTGTTAATTGCGAATGAAGAACCGCAATTTCGTTTCCGAAGCGGCGGGCAAAGCGGTTTATCAGTTGCGGCGTTAATGAAATTTCAGGAAGCAAAAATACTCCGCGTTTTCCTTCTTTGAGAGTTTTTTCAAACAGCTCAAGATAGATTTCGGTTTTGCCTGCGCCTGTAACGCCGTGAAGAAGATGGGTAGAAAAACCTTTCTTCCGGCTGATGGCGTCCACACAACGGTTTTGATCTTCATTGAGGGCGTGCCCTATTGTCATTTCAATATCAGGAATAACGGCTGATCTTTTTGAAGCTCTCGCTTTTTCAGTTTTTAATAACGGCGGAAAACACAACTGCAGAACCTGGCCGAGCGGATGCAAATAGTATTCAGAAATCCACTCGAGCCACTGCATATGAGTTTCTGAAATGCGGGGCCATTGTTCGTGAAGTGAAACCACGGGCTTTAGCTGGTAAGGAAGATTTTCAGGAACCGAAAGGTTGGTTTTAGTTACAACTCCGAGAGTTTTTCTGCGTCCGAGAGTCACATAAACAACATCACCGCGCTCAACAGTAAAAGCTTCGTTTTGCAGGTAAGTGAGATTTTCTGTAAGTGGAGCATCGACCGCCACATTGATGGCGATAGCTTCGCCACTCGTCATCTAAACCTCTGATAGAATTCCTCAAGCAAACCGGCTGCGGGGCCGGCTGCTCCCGGAATTAATGAAGAAGAAAATTCAAGAGAGTCTGGATAGAAACTTTTGATGTTCGTATTTTTTGCGATTGAGACTTTGTTCACGTTGATGGTTACGGTTTTTCCGTCCCAGGTAATTGTTTTTTGTCGCGGGTAATGAACCCCGTCTTTTTCAATGTGGCCGCCGAATTCTGTTTCGGCTCCGCCGGCGAAGCGCATTTTGATTAAGCGAAATGAATTTTGATCAATCCACATGTGCGGCTGAAGGTCGCCCGGGTTTGATTCGTTTCCGATGCCAAAGCAGATCAGTCCGCCGGCACGTGATAAGCGCACGTTTTCTCCGATGCCGAGTTCTTTCAGGTAAGCGTAGTAAGAGTCTTTGGATTTGATCGCGAGATATTTTTCAAAAAAATCCGGTCCTGCTGCCTGAGTCGTTTTGTTTTTTCCGGCAAGGCGCGTGCGGTTCTTGTTATTGTAGACAAAATTAAGATTAACAGAATCTTTAAGCTCGCCGACACCTTTAGCCGTTAAGCGAAGGTTGCGGTCACCTTCGATCAGCCAGGTTTCTTTTACGGTATAGACTTTTCCGCCTTCGCGAAACTGAACATCCTGCTCGACGCTGAGAATAGAGTTACCCGCAGTAGCAGCCGCTTTTTGCAAAACATTTTGCAGCGGTAGAATATAAGCCTGGCTTGAGATTGAAAAGAGCTGGACTAATGTCAGGACGGCCGTCATAGCGAATGTCTTCATAAAAAAAATATATCATAATGAGACAAGAAGTTGAGTAATTTACGAATATACTAACGGAATGTGTTAGCATGAGAATGATGAAAAGATTTGCGATTGGGCTTGGGGTAATCTTTCCTGCGGTATGGCTTTTTGTCGGCTGTACCATTCAAAACACGCCAAGTCTTTTAACGGCGGATTCCAGCGCCGACACAAACCGTACAAAACTTTTAAATGATGTTCCGTTTGCGTATGACTTGGCACTGGATACGATTTCTTATAATTCCTGTGTCGGTATCGGATTGACGGCTTCAGGTATTCACGGTTTAAAAATCGGCGCGAATGAGGGTTTTACAGAGCAAAACGATTCCGGCTCAGTTAAAGCCGGCCTTAAGCTTCGCACTGATTTTCTTCAGTATGTTGCAAAGAATATCTCGCCTGCTTATCCCAACACGACAGTTGTTCCTTCGCAGATTCAGTATCTTTTAGAAAATTCGACCCGTAATAAGGAACTCTACATTCAGTATGCAGTTCGCGATAAAGGGAATTTGCTGACCGTTCTTGATGTCATTCAGGGGACCGGTTCGCCGACTATTAACCGCGACGGCTTTTATGAGAATCAATTATTGTCGCTTGATCCTGTGTTAACAGCTGTTACAAAGAATGTTGTTTTCGGCCCGAATAAGACGGTTACTTCAGAAGGCCCTCGTGTTTACAATCTTGGAAGTGCCGGTTCTCCGGATCCGATCGAAGCTTCGTTTTCATTTTCACATGCGATTGATGAAAGTTATCCGGCCACACAAGGCGTAGATGACGGTCTTGGTGCGGGCGAAGAGTACTCTGACCGTGCCCGCCAGAGATTCAATTCAACGCAAAATATTTTAACTGTAACCTTCGGTAATCCGACAGATGTTTCATCGTCTGACACAAGCGACAGCAGCGGCTTAAATGCTCCGCGCCGCCCAACTGCATCGGTGCTGACGAAGGCTTATGGGCGCGCTTACGAACTTAGTTTTAAATCAAAAAGCCCTTCTATTCCGAGCCAGCGCCGGAATATTTTAAATAACGTTGTGGAAAAAGATCTGGAAACCGGGAATTTGTCTCCGGGCGGAAGCTCTTGGACCTGCGAAAACTATCTGATCATGCGTCCTAACGAACTCAACAATAAAAAAGCGACCGAGGCTGCCTGCTCAGAAATTTTGGCTGCAGACTTCGCACACCCGACACTGGGTGCTGAATTAAAAAGAAAAGTCGCGCGCATTCGCCGTCACTATTCAGAGACAGAATGGGCTGTGGGCGTGTTTATCAGAGCCAACACTCAATACGATCCGGATGCCCGCCTGGCTCAGCCGATCTGTATGGTGAGTAAGGCCACTAACTGCTATCTGCCGACCGTAGGAATTCTGACAAGTGACCCAAGCCGTGATGTGGGTGTGAATTACAACGCAGCCATTGAGAACAATACGGCTGAATGTTATTTATCCCGTTATAGCCAGATGGGCGTCAGCTACATCGGTAATAAAACCGGAGATGCGGCCCGCAGCCTTGGCCGTTGCCCGCAATACGCCAGTATTTGTGTAAGAACCAGTACAAGTTTCTAGTTTTTTTTGTAGAGTGGTGCTAGCGTTATCTCATGCAAAAAAATATTTTCATCTTGTTGTCGTTCGTCATTTTTTCACAAATTTCAAAAGCAAACATTGAAGCCATCGGAGCCGTTAGAACCGCAACCGGTGGTACTGGCCGTGGTGCCGTCGAAACGGTTGACGGTATTTACATGAACCCGGCGTTTATCAGAGACTTTAAAGCGCAGAACTTTTCTTACAATTACGCTCGCGATGCATGGGCTCTCAGTATGACAGACAGCGGAGAAGATTCGTTTTTTCCTGCCGGTATTCAGATGATCAGCCAAAAAAGCGATTTGGTAGACACGCAAAAAATCGGGTTAACGCTCGCGACTCCGCGCTGGAAGAATTTTGTTCTGGGCGGAACAGCCTCGTTAGTTGAATACACAGATAAAACCGGCGCGGTTTTAGATGAAAAATTCCGTCAGGGTGTTTTGGATTTAGGAGCGACTCTTGCTTTAGGACCAAACTTCGGCATCGGTTTAGTGGCGAATAAGATTTCGTCCTCAACCGTGAAATTCAACGAAGGTCTTCAGTTACAAAAAACCATGGGTTTAGGCCTGAGCTACATGATGGATAACTTCGCCCGCTTCCGTGCCGATGTGGAGTCAGCCCCTGAATTTAAGACAGACCGACTGGTTTACATGGTGGGGATCGAAAACTATATAAATGACTGGATTATCTTCCGCGTGGGGTTCCAGAACAACAAAGTGCTGGCGAAAGACTTCTTTACGGCCGGATTGGGCTTTGCGGGGCCTCAATTTACACTTCATTACGCATATATTGCAGATGCCACCGACCAGACCGATCAAAAGCACTTATTTGACTTGGGAATACCTTTTTGATAAAAATCTTGTTCTTTGATTAAAAAACAGGACAGGTAGGGTAAACATGGCTTCTAAAACTAAAAAACTTGAATACATCCGCGAACACAAAAAATCGACTAAAGGTAAAAAAAGAAAAGCTGCTTTAAGAACTAAAGGTTCTACCAAATCTAAAAAAGCTCTTTTCGGCGACTAATTTCTAAAAAGAAATTCAGTTAAAAAAAAAGACCGGAGTTCCCGGTCTTTTTTTATTTGGTGAAGGCTCCTGTTTTGTTATCTGCCCTTCCGGGATAATTCCTTTACGGATGCAATCTGCCAGATACTGATGTTCTTCCTGGCCGACGATTTCTAAAACCTGCTCAATCGGTTTCGGGTCAGGTACCAGCAACTTTACTTTCTTTAAATCTAAAATTCGTCTTTGTGAGGCTTCAAGCTCTGCCTTATTTAAGCGTTCTTGGGCCACAGCAGAAATCAAACTTTCGATAGCAACCGGCGGAGCCTCGGGCTCGTTACAGTAAAGAAGTAAATCGACGCCGGCCTGCAAAGCTTTTACCGGGATTTCATCCATCGGGTAGTGGCTTGCGAGCGCCTTCATTCCTAAGTCATCACTGACGATGATGCCGCGGTACTTTAATTCTTCGCGGATAATTTTTTTCAAAAAGAATTCAGAGAATGTAACCGGGCCCGACGGGTCGATGTTTTTAAATTTAATATGTGAGGTCATCACCATATCAACCCGGCTTCGTAAGGCTTTCTTAAACGGAACAAGTTCAACTTCATTCAGGCGTTTTAAGTCCGCTTCTTCAACCGGAAGATCTTCGTGCGAATCAATCACTGTATCGCCATGGCCAGGAAAGTGTTTCGCGCAGGAAATGACGCCTGATTTTATGTAACCGCGAATAAGGGCAGACGCCATTTTTTCTACCTGTAACGGATTCGTGCTGATGGCTCTGTCGCCGATGACCGTGTTTTTAGGATTCGTGTAAACATCCAGGCAAGGGGCGAAATCCAAATTGATTCCGACTGACATCAGTTCAACACCCATTCGCTGTGCAAAGTTGAAAGCCACTGTCGGCGCATCGAGATCGCCCACTAATTTGAGTGCAGGCCACTGTGTGAACGGGGGCTTAAGGCGGTGAACACGGCCACCCTCCATATCGATACTGATAAAGAACGGAGTTTTTTCAGGAAGCTGATGGCGTAAAGACTGAATCTCTGCGCATAAGTCGCGAACTTGTTTTGGCTCGGCTACGTTACGGCCAAAAAGACAAATACCGCCGATATTATTTTCGACTAAGAATTTTTTTTCATCTGCCGTAAGAGTATGGCCTGAAATTCCGATGATAAGCTGCTGTCCGAGTGCGTGACGAATATTCATTGTTGCAGGTCCTTATTTGTTTTTAGAATTCACTTTTCCTTGCGGAAGATCACCGAAGATTTTTTCTAAAGTGCCTTTTGTGACTTTAATTCCTTCAAGCGCTTCAACAGGGTCTTTTACCAGTTCTGATTCAATACTTGTAGCAGGAGTTATAGAACTGATCACTTCGCCCTGCGAATTTACCATATTGTCGTAATCAGATCCGGCAAAACGGTTATTAACTTTTAAAAGCTGAGCCGCACCTTGCGAAACCATTTTTTTATCTACAGACACAGTTCCGCTTAAGGCCACAGGGCCTTCTTCTGTTAAAGCCGTATAATCAAAGTTAGAGCCCGTTTTTAAGCCTTCTTTACTTTGCAGCATTAAATAATAAAGTGCTGATGAAAAGAAAGTTCCTTTCGGAAGAGTTGTATCAAGCTTTGTTTTCTTTTTATCTTCCGTTACTGTACCGGTCAGCTTCATGTTTCTGATTTTAGCATCAATCGTTTTAGTCTTTTTATCTGCCACCGCAATGTAAGATAAGCTGACAGGAATCAAAGTGCTGTCAGAAACGGCGGTATAGCTTTCAGTCATGTCAAATCCGCCTTTGGCAAGTTTGATGAAACTGGTCGTTTTAAAATTTTTAGTTTTGTCATCGATTTCATGGCGCAAAACCAAAAACCCGATGTGTTTTTTGAACTGACTTACTTTGTAGTAGCCTTCAAAAAGAACTTCTGCATGGAGAATATTGGCGAATACAACTAGAAGTAAAAACAATGACAGCTGACGAAGTTTCATACAGAGCCTCTCTGGATACGAGTGATTAAAATATTTTAGTGAAGGTGCTTGAGCTGTTCAATAATAAATGAACAAGCCTTCAATAAAAACGCAGAAAAGACTGTCTCAACTTAAGTCGGGCCTGATGTAAATGGGTGAGTTTGTTAGGAAAATAAGATTACAATAAAGACTGAGCATGGGAATGAACTCAACCACATCTGATCATCAGACCACCACTGCTATTTCTTTATCTTCGGCTGCTGCTGAAAAGAAAAAATCATTTGTTTTGACGCGTAAAAATCAAAAAGGCCAAGTCGCCATTTTTGTGGCGCTGATTTTTCAGGTCGTCTGCAGCATTCGACTGATTTGGCGGCTTACTACGGTGCCATGAAGCAGGCCGAGCAGTTTAATGCAATTGCGCATATTAATTTTCAGATGCGGCAAGCGTGGAAGTTACTGACGTGGCGGTACCGTGTGCTCGGGACGTTCGGGTTTGTAAAAGGAAGTTCAACTTCGCAAAATTTTCCGTTTGAAAATGTCGGCAACGGGGGCGCAAACTCCTCATTTAGTTATAATGGTGCAGTTGGGGTACATGCTTCTCAAGGTTCGCCGTATACCAATGGGCATCCTGCACCAGCGCCTCTGGTAATGAATTGTGCATCCGAAGCAGCAACAAATCCCGACTTCATTGTTGATGGAACGCCAATAGGAATTCAGGACATTCCATTTTTTTGCCCCTCACACGCCGGCTTTTCTACTTATGCCCAGGCAGAGTCATACTGTCAGTTACCGTGCAGCCAATATATAAATGCCAAAACGATTTCGCTTCTTCCCTCATTAGGGTCTAGTTTTATCACACCATTTGGAGGTAACTTAGCCGGAGTTGTTAACAGCACAATCAGTAACGTAAATCAGAACGTAACGAATCAATGTGATAAGTTAGGACCGCTTGGTGCTGCGATGCTTGCGAAATTTATCGCGGCTTATAATGGTGAAGCTGTGTCACGGAAGGAAGCAATTAAGCTTTTAGCGACTAATCTTTCATTAGATTCAGATTCGATGCTGGATCTGGAAGGTCAGCCCGTCAAGCTTGGTGCGAAAAGAACATTTCAGAATAATCTAACCGGAGCAAATTTTACCGGCCTTGACGGGGATTCGAGTTTTCAGGTTTACAATGGATTTTCGCAGGGAGATTGCAGATTTAGGAATGGTGACCCGGATGACGGCAGACAATTTTTGAAGAGAATTGAATTTAAGCTGATAAGTTATTTTCTTCTAAATTGTAAGCTGGTTGGAACGACAATTGCGCAGCAGCCGGAAAGTATCTACACAGATAGCGGTGGTTTAAGTGATGCATTTAATGGTACAGGGCAATTGGCTGTCCCGCCGGAATTAAAAACGGCTGTCCTGAACATGCTTGACCCTCAAAACCTACATACAATTGGTTTCGAAAAAAATCCAAACTGCATTGACTATTACGCGGTGAAAACTTACTCAAATCCGACGATTCCATTTTTACCTCTTAGTAAAATTAAATTAGAGGCAATAGCCATCGCAAAACCTTTCGGCGGCTCCATTGGTCCCTGGTACGGAACTCAGTGGGACATAACAGATCCTAAGTCACGCTACAATGACAGTCTTCCTGACACCAAAATGGACCCGACTTTGCCCATGCGCGATTATGTCGGTGAGCCAAATGCAAGGTTAATACGGTCTGTTTATACGCAGCCAAATTTTTCTTTATTCGTCGGAGACCGGCTTGGCCTTCGCAATTTAGATTACTTAGCAGCATTCCATTCTGCTCTTGCTGTTCGTGATATCAACGCCTATCCAGGTACGAATTCAGATCAAGCGAGAAACACAGTTCAAAAAATTGCCAACACTTCTGCATGGCCTAATTACCTCAATTGGGAAAATATTTTGGATTTCGGCACATCTGACTTTAGAAGTTGGGACACACTTGGCACCGAAGCAATAGATCCTAACAAAGGTGTCAGCCAGGGCGGAACTCGCGCGCTCGAAATCGCGGCTATTGCTCCAAATCAGTATGACATTTTTCACTACTCTATCGATCCGGACTTTTACAATAATTATTATCTAAAATTTTACAAAGGGTTTGATAATCTGAAAAGTGCAACAGGCGGTTTCACGAGTATTAATAAGAATCAACTGCGTCCAGACTTCGGTGCTCGTGACGTTGATGATTCCGGCGGGCCTAGTGCACCAATGAGCTTGCGGACTTTTTCAGTTAAGGATCAAATTCTTTTAAAAAATATTGTGTTGGATGTGCGTCCGACTTACTACGGAACCGGCGGATCCAGCTTACCGGCGGGAGCTCAGGGTGATAAATACGGAGACTTTTTAAATTATTTGGTAACTGCACAGAGCTCTCTTTTAACCGGCTGGACATTTTTGCGTTTCAACGACTATGTCACTTTTCCAAACGGTGCGGTTAATAAAAATGAAAATACGATGTCGTTCGGTCAGTGCGATGATCCTTGGAATAAAACGTCGTCAGCTCTCGGGTCGATTACGAATCCGGCGGGCTTTGAAACTCCAATGTCAGTGAATGCCGATTACCCAGGCGCCAGCGGAAACTGCGTGACCGGTGGCCGAAGCGGTTACTCGGTGAAGATCATTGCACCGACTCAAGTTGACGGAACTGACACGAACGTGAAGCTCGCTAACCCGATTGACCCGAGTTTTCTCCAGTTCTAAGTCGGGCCAGAGTTAGTTTAATTCTTTCTGAGCATCTTAAAAAAATTCACCTGCAAAAAAGTTAGACCATGAAGAGTCTCATTTTGAGAAAGTCCTTCTGACGGGGGGAATTCTCTTAAGTGGGTTAGACTTTGTGCCGATATAGAACAATATCCCGGGGGGTATTAATGCCGTCAAAAACGCCAAGCATTTCGCATTTCTTTTTGTTTATTG
>JAJFMT010000056.1 GCA_020696855.1 Pseudobdellovibrio sp. | reverse complement strand
AAGATTCCTGAATTGGACGCTACTTTAGTGATGCTTCTGACGGCTAAAGCAGACGATCTATCAAAACTTCGTCTTCTTGAGGAAGGGGCGCAGGATTACATAGTGAAGCCGTTCATGCCCGAAGAAGTTCTGGTGCGGGTGAATAACCTAATCATGCTTAAGAAGGCCCAGGATATTTCAAATGTGGAAACACTGCTGGAAAACGCACTGGACGCGGTTATGAGCGGGGATTAAAAAACTTCCTGATGACCGGCCAGGGCCGCATATTAAATAAACGTATCGAGCTGACAGGCCTGAAAAAAGACGGAACGATTATTCCGATTGAACTTTCAGTCACGCCGATCAAAACAAAAGAGTCCGTAATTTGTTTCGGATTTCTACGTGATATTTCTGAACGAAAAAAAGCCATTGAAGATCTTCAGGTTGCAAAAGAAGCAGCAGAAAGCGCCAACAGGGCAAAGAGCGCGTTTCTTGCCAACATGTCACATGAAATACGGACTCCGCTGGGGGTCATCATGGGGTTTTCAGAACTTATTACTGACCCGGCAACTACTCAGGCAGACCGTGATCATTTTGTCTCATCCATAAAAAGAAACGGCGCTTTGCTTTCGGGAATTGTAAATGACGTCCTGGATTTATCAAAAGTCGAAGCCGGAAAGCTGGATGTGGAAATTAAAGAATGCAATCTGGATGAGATTCTGAAAGATGTCATTTTCGCAATAGAGCCGAAAGCTGCCGAAAAGGGTGTTGAGCTTGATATTCACAAAGAGCCAAACGCACCACAGGCCATCTGGACAGACCCGCACAGGCTAAAACAGATTCTGCTGAATATCCTCGGCAACTCAGTCAAATTTACCGATCAGGGAAAAATTGAATTGCGCATCGGAACTGAAAAGACCGCCTTTAAACATCAGGCTCTTGCATTCTGTATTTCAGACACCGGTATCGGCATCAGCCCCGAAAGCGCAGAAAAATTATTCCGGCCTTTTTCGCAGTTAGACCCATCAGCCACACGCAAATTCGGCGGCGCAGGACTGGGGCTTGTTCTTTCGAAACGGTTGGCGAAGCTACTGGGCGGCGATGTGGAGCTGATAAAAAGCGAAAGCGGAAACGGCTCTGTATTTAAAGTGCTGATTGATCCCGGCATTTTAATTCTGGAATCTTTACCTGAAGCACCGGCTAAAAAGCAGGAAGAGCCCGAAGAAAATATCAGCCTTGCAGGAATAAAAATATTACTGGCAGAAGATTCTCCAGAGAATCAGCTGTTGGTCAGCCGCTTTTTAAAAAAAGCAGGGGCAGAAGTTGACGTTGCTGACAACGGCCAGATCGCTCTCGAAAAATCGAAAGAAAAGGAATATGACCTTTTTCTGATTGATATTCAAATGCCGGTACTGGACGGTTACGCCACCGTAACCGAGTTGCGTAACCGCGGTACGCGAAGACCGATCATTGCGCTGACGGCGCATGCGATGGCAGAAGAAAGACAAAAAAGCTTAGCTAAAGGTTTTGATGAGCACATCAGTAAACCGGTAGACCGAAAATTCCTGATAAAAAGTATTGCGCACTTCTGCAGGCGCGACCGTGATAGAAATCAGCCCTCAATGCGGAATTGAGCCGAGCAGGCACTGCATGTTAAACGGCGGTTAGACCCGATTAAAACCGGCAAGGTCATCTGTCTTGAACATACAAGACATGAACATGCGGACGGGTTAGAGACCTGATAAGAAACATTATATCCGTAAAAAAAAGAAACCACCGCCAGAATTAAAAAGACCGGTACTAAAACAAAATGCAGAACCGGAATAAAAACCGAAACCAAAGCTAACCCGAAGAACAACCCGAATTTTCTAAATCCATTTTGCAGTTTCAGCTTCTTCGTGGCTTCTAAAAGCTGACTGTTCAGTTCTATGAATTTATCACTGTCATTAAGTAAGATGATTTTCATTTATGGAGTTACAATGATCGAGATTATCAGGTGTCGCAATACGCACCGTTTCGATGCGCAGTGTTGAATTATAAAAGATCTTTAAGGAGTTTTAAGTATTGCTCCGGCGCATCGTTAGGAACAACGTGGCCCGAACCTTTAACGACCACAGAAGAGTTTTTGTCGCCCGTCAACTGCTGATATTGTTTTGCAACCTTCAACTGAAGTTTGAGGCGGCCTTCCTCTTCATTTTCTCCGAAAATAAAAAAGCGGCGGGCGGCTGTTAGATCCTGCTCTGAGAAATCAAAGCCTTCGGCCAGTAAAGACATGTGCGAATAACCCATGACCATTTTTTCTTTCAGGCCGGGCTTTCGGTATTGAGGGTAAGTTTTCAGTAAATCATCCACGCGGGGAATCCAGTAGGACGAAAAGCTGTTCAGCAGATACTGACGGGCCAGCGCTTCGCCTGCAAACGGATTCATGCGAAGCCAGTTCTTCCAGAAATTAAGTATCGCAACGGTTTGCGGGTCTGTTTCGTCAAATCTCATCATAGGAGCTGTTTCAACAACGAGATCAAAGTGATCTTTCTTCAGAAGCTGTGTGGTAACAGAAGCGCTGTATGATGTTCCTACTAACACAGGATCTATTATTTTATATTTTTTTAAAACAGCTCGGACTTCGTTAGCCAGATCTTCACGGGTATAACTGTGAGTTTCATAATAAGGTTTCTCATTACTCGGGACTAAACGGAGCGATTCCGGCTGAAGGCTGTAATTCACTGAAATGAAATTTAAGTTTTGTTTTTTTGCCAGTTTGATAACTTCATCGCGCGCATCAAAAGCGCGGTAAACTCCCGGAAGCATGACCAGCACTTTTTCATGGGGGTTTAAAATGTTGTTTTCAACTGTCACATAACGCCCTGACGCGAGCTTCAGGCTTTCTAATGCGAAAGAAAGATTTCCAGCCAAAATAACAACGAAAAACAATGACTTAAACATGGCGGCCCCCGGCCCTCATTTTGTAGCAACAACACCGTGGGGGATTCAAGGCTGATTGTAACTTTTTCTTGAGGTTTTAAGGCCTCCCCTGTGTTAAAAGTATGCAAATTCAAAGGAGAGGTTATGGCTTCCGTCAGATACATGGTGAACGACGTACATTCAGCGGTAAAATTTTATTCTGAAGCCCTTGGTTTCGAGCTGAAGCAGGAGTTCGGCCCTATGGCCATTTTGGCAAAAGATGATCTCACATTGTGGGTGGCAGGCCCGGAGTCTTCTGCGGGACGCCCTATGCCTGATGGAAAGAAACCGGAACCCGGTGGCTGGAACCGTTTTGTTCTGCAGGTTGAAGATCTTTCAGCGCTGGTAACGACATTAAAAAAACAAAACGTAAAATTCAGAAATGAAATCGTCAGCGGGCCCGGCGGCCAGCAGATTCTATGTGAAGATCCTTCCGGAAATGTGATTGAGTTATTTCAGCCAAAATGAAACTATAAGAGGACGCATAGAAAGTTTTAATTAACTTATTTCGGAGCCAATATTATGAAGCTGTATCTTGTTCATTGCGGGTTTTACGATAACGATGTTTGTGACGGGTTGTATGAAAGCCATGTGAATTTTTTTGTGGCGGCGCACAGTTTTGAAGATGCGAGAGCAAAAGTAAAATTAATGCCGGAGTTCAAAGTTAAACGCATGCACGTTGACGGACTTCAGGAAATTAACGCGGTCAACGGGCATCATATTAAACTTGAAGCCGATGCTTCTCTCAATGAGCAAACACATGTTGTAAACTTTAAACACAGAGATCTGGCACCGGCTCCAAAGCCTGAAAATAAATAGTCATAAAAAAACCAGGACGTTTCTGCCCTGGTTTTTTATTTAGGATTTTCCTAATAATTTTTTAACGTCTGTAATTTTGAGAAGAACGACTTCCGCGGCTTTGTGAACGTTCTTCGCCGCTGCCATAACGGCTGCTTCTGTTATCTTCGTGGTCCATATCGTCATCTTCATCGCGGCTCCAACGGCCCGCTTCGATTTCGTTCCAGTCGCCTTCTTCGCCGAGCTGGTCTTGGTCCTGGTAGTTGCGTCCTTGACGAGAGAATCTTGATTCGTCGCTTCGGCCTTGGCTTCTGGGACGCTCCCATTCACCGCGGTTACCGCGTGAAGTTGAGTAATCGTCTTCGCGGTCGTAATCACGGTCAAAGTGATCGCGGCCTTGATCGCGGCCATAATCTTCGTCGTCCATACGGCCGTAGCTCATGAAGCGGCCTTCGTCCTCACGGTCTTGCATGCCACCGCGTTGTGAACGGTAACCATCTTCATTGTCCTGATAATAAGAAGCGCGACCGCGTCCGCCTTGAGAGCGCGATTCAGAACGTCCTTCTTCGTCACGCCAGTGTTGACCACGGCCGAACTGTGAACTTTCAGAACCGTATGATCCGCGTCCGCTTTGCGCGCGTGATTCAAAACGTCCTTCTTCGTCACGTGGTTGTTGACCACGGCCGCTTTGAGATCTTCCTGCGCCTGTACGAGATGAACCTGCACGTGAAGACGAAGATGAAGAACGAGATGATGAACCGCTTCGTGAATTTGATGTTGATGAACGTCCGCCGCTTTTAGCTGAGCTTGAACGTTGACTGCTTCTTGCCATTTTTCTCTCCTTTAATTGAGTTGTTGGTTTGAATGCAGTTAATGGAAAGCAATCGCTGTACCAGAAAAAGTAATTTTAGTTTTGTTAACCTAAGCGTAGCGGATTATTTAAGATTTTGAAAAAACAGCTGCTGAACTTAATGCTGCGGCAAGAAGTAGACTAATCGCAGGAACAGGAAAAAAGCAAAAAGCGCTGATGATTCCCGTCAGCACTAAGCCACAGGCATTCACAAGAACGACCTGATTGTCGCGCGATGACCAAACCGGATTTCTGGCGAAAAGAATACAAATCAACGCTGCAATTAAAAGATAAACGCTTAAGCATAAATTGGAGCCTGTCATCAAGGTGGCGATATCACGCGTGAATCCCATAGGAAAGTTTACGCTGGTCAGTTGCATAATTTTGTAAGTGGCCGATGCCGGCATCTCGTCGAGGGCACGGTTTGAAACCACGCCGATACTGTGACCGACAAAAGTAAATAAAGAAAAGAAGGCCGCTGCATACATCAATCGCTGTTTTTTCATTTCTATAAATTAGCAATCATTTTAAGCTGTGTAAAGTTTAATGGAATTGTCACTTCATTACAGATGTGTAGAATAGCTTTAACAGGAATTTGATACTTGGCATTTTCTCCGGAAACTACAAAATTTTTCTCTGACGCTTACGAGGTGTTTTTACTTTTCATGGTCCCCATTGGGGGCGGTATTCCTGCAGGCGTTGTTGTAGGAGACAGCCGCGGCCTCAGCTGGCCGACTATGTGCGTACTTTATTTTTTTTCAGATGTTATTCTGGCCTGCCTCTTTGACCCGGCGATGAGATTCTTTTTAAAACTCGGAAGAAAGAATCCGGCTGTTGGAAACGCCAAAGAAATTTTTAAAAAATCTGTTCAGCTCAGTACTGCGCAGTACGGCCCCAAACCGGGACCGTTTGTTCTGGTGTTAATCGCTTTCGGCGTAGACCCGATGACAGGACGTGCGGCCACACACATGGCGGGTCACGGCTTTTTAAGCGGTTGGGCGATTGCGATTACAGGAGACATGTTCTTTTTTCTTGTTGTGATGGCGTCTACGCTTTGGCTGAATAATATTTTAGGCGATGGTACATGGACCGCTATTATTGTTACTCTTTTCATTTTATTTTTTCCGTTAGTTTTTAAGAAAATAAAGGCTCTGGTATGGCGGGCTTAGAAAAGTTCAGGATCGAAGTTAAATATGTCAGGCGCGCAAGACGTGCCACGCTTCGTGTGAAGCCCAGGCACCTCATTAAGCTGAGCCTTCCTTATGGGGTTAAGCGCGCGCAAATCGAAGAATGGATTCACAGTAAAACCAATTGGATACTTGAAAAGCACGAAATGCTGGAGTCGCAAACAAAAAATCCCGCCGTGCAGTTTATTGAAGGCGCTCAAGTTCCCTTTGGGGGCGGGCCATTACTTTTGGTAAGAGCTCAAAAAGTAAAATGGGTCGAACTTCACGGCAGTGATCTTTTAGTTCCTGAAAAATATTTTAAATCAGAAGAGTCAGTTCGAAGAGCCGTATTTAAATGGTATCAGGAACAGGCATTGGCAGCGGCCTTAAACCGCGTTGAATATTACTGTCAGCAGTTAGGTGTGAAAGCTAAATCAGTGCGATTAAAGAACTACCGCTCCCGCTGGGGTGCCTGCTCTTCTAAGGGTGAACTTATCTTTAACTGGCAGATTATTCTTCTTAAAAATGAAATGTTTGAGTACGTCGTGGCCCACGAAGTTTGTCATTTGATAGAAATGAATCACAGCGAGAGATTTTATTCGCTGCTAGCGAAGCTTGGCTTTAACAAATCCGAAATGCACCGTCAGTTTAAGCATTTAAAAAACCTGATCTGAAACCGGTTTTTCTTCTGCCGGCTTTAAGTTAAAGCTTTGGATAAGCTCGTAATGCGGATACAAACCGCGAAGTTCGCTTTTATAAAGCCCGATTTCTTTACATTCAATAGAGCCGAACGACTTGCGTAAAAAAGGCGAAAGAAAATTTTTAACTGAATGAGGGTTTCTTAACCGTGCTAAGGTTAAGTGCGGAACGTAGGCGTTTTCGGGCGCACGGTTTAAGAAAGAAAGTTCTTTTTCGAAGTCCTCATATAAAGCTTGCAGATTTTTTTTGTTTTGTACGCCGGCCCAGATCACACGTGCATGCTGAAGCTCCGGAAACGCATCGAAACCAGAAATTTTAAGTGAGAACGAAGGGTGTAATGCGGCCACCGTCTGACCCACCTCACACAGCTTTTTGACATCACTATCATTTACGTCGCCTAAAAAATTCAGGGTAATGTGAAGATTCTCAGGGGGAGTAAATTTAAACTCCCACTCTTTTGCAACTGCGTCTTTCTTCAGTTTTCGCAATGAATTCTTAATTTCCGGAACATCTTCAAGATCAATTTTGAGGGCGTAAAACAGTCTCACTGTTTAATGGTGCAGGTGCGAAGACGATATTACAAGTTATCGCTTCTTAATTTAAACGTGGTGTTGAAAGTTAGGCCGTCATTTTGCTTTCCAGAAATAAAAAGGGAGTGTTTATGGCGACCACAACATTTAAAAGAGACCTGGTTTTTTCACGTAATGATGCGGATGTTACATCCTGGAGTGTGCCGGGCATTGCCGTGGTCACGGGTCGCATCTTATTTTCATTAATTTTCATTCTTTCGGGGCTCGGACATTTTTCCTCTCAAACTGTGGCTTACGCGTCGCAAATGGGATTAGGCGGAGCTTCGTTTTTTGTGCCGCTTAGCGGTCTAATGATCATCGCAGGCGGTCTGAGTATCGCACTTGGTTACTACTCACGTTACGGGGCGGCAGCGATCATCGTTTTTTTAATTCCCACAACATTTATCATGCACCGGTTCTGGGGAATTGATGATCCGCTGATGGCGATGAATCAGCAATCTCATTTTATGAAAAACCTTGCGATGATCGGCGGCGCACTCCTTATATGTTACTTCGGCGCCGGCCCGGTGAGCTTAGATAACAGAGACAGACATTTAACATAGAGAATTTATCAATAACTCAATAAAAAAAGAAAGAAGGACAAATGACAATTTATGAAGCTTTAGAAAAAGACCACGTAGCCGTAAAAAAACTTTTAGCCGATTTAGTGGCATTAAATAAAGACGATGATCAGCGCCGACATCAAATTCTGGAACAGATTAAAGACGACTTAATTCCGCACGCCCGCGCCGAAGAAGCTGTTCTTTATAATTCCCTGCGTATGCTGGACAAAGCAAAAGACATTGCCATGCACGGTTTCAGAGAGCATATGGAAGCTGAAGCTTTATTACGTTCTCTGCAGGCGATGGATAAGCTTGATACATCTTGGAAAGAAACAGCATGGAAGCTGAAAGAAGCGATCGAGCATCACATTCAGGATGAAGAAGGCCGTCTTTTTACAATTGCAAAACAGCTTTTCACTCAGGACGAAGCCGTGGCAATGGCAGAAGCTTTTGAAACTCTGAAACCGAAAATCAAAGAAGAAGGTTTTGTGCAGCAAACACTGGACATGGTAGCGAACTTAATGCCGCCGCGTTTTTCACAAAAATTTAAAACGTTCGATATCACGCGCCGGTAGACGCTGAGTATGATATTCCAGGACAGAAAGCACGCGGGCCGCCGGCTGGCGGAAGCACTTAATCATTATAAAAATGAAGATGCGGTTATCTTTGCACTCCCTCGCGGGGGAGTGCCGGTGGCTGCAGAGGTTTCGGCGGCTTTAAAACTGCCGCTTGATATTTTAATAGTCCGTAAGATCGGC
This sequence comes from Pseudobdellovibrio sp., assembly GCA_020696855.1. Classification (GTDB taxonomy): domain Bacteria; phylum Bdellovibrionota; class Bdellovibrionia; order Bdellovibrionales; family Bdellovibrionaceae; genus Pseudobdellovibrio. The sequence continues at coordinate 7,996 of JAJFMT010000056.1, read as the reverse complement.
GCGGCCTTTCAGGCTGAGCTGGCCGCAGGTGCAATTTGTGAAGACGAAGATCCTGTCTGGAATCAATCAGTGTTATCGCAGATCGGGCTGAACACAGAAGATCTGGCACCAACATTACGTGCAGAAAAAGAAAAAATAAAAAAACAGCGCCAACTTTTCAGAAACGATGAGAAAGTTTCAAACTTTCATCACAAAACAGTGATCGTTGTTGATGACGGATTAGCAACCGGGTTTACCATGCTGGCCGCTATTAAATACCTGAAGAAGAAGGGCGCCGCCAAGATTGTCGTCGCTGTACCTGTTGCAGCCGAAAAGTCGGCCCGTCAGCTAAAAACAAAAGTCGACGAAGTGGTTATCCTTGAAAAACCGGCAGATCTTTGGGCGGTCAGCCAGTGGTATGATGACTTTTCGCAGGTCAGTGACGAGGACGTCATCGCTGACCTTCACCGAAATAATCTAAGTAAAACAGATATGGCGTTCGAAATCTCACGGTCACTTTATAAATTTAAAAAACCCGGCGATCTTCATGCGCTGGCCGATGCTGTAAAAGACAAGCGGGTCGTGATGCTGGGTGAAGCCACTCACGGTACCAATGAATTTTATCAGATTCGGGCGGAGCTTTCAAAACTTCTGATTGAAAATCACGGGTTCAGTTTTATTGCAGTCGAAGGCGATTGGCCCGATGCCGACCGTCTTCACCGCTATATCACAAAAGGCGAAGGTACAAGTGCACGTGATGTTCTGAAGCGTAATCACCGCTGGCCTACCTGGATGTGGGCTAATGAAGAAGTCGCAAAACTTGCCGAGTGGATGAAAGGTAAAAACGCCGGATTCTACGGGCTGGATGTTTACTCGCTGTTTCAGTCAATGGATGAAGTCGTCCGGTATTTAAAAGACAAAGAACCGGAGCTCGCCGAAGAAGTAAAGAAACGTTACGCTTGTTTTGATCCGTTTGAAACGGATGAAATTTCTTACGCACGTTCTTTAATTAAGTTTCCGGCCGGCTGTAAAAGCGAAGTGCTTGTAAATCTGCAAAAAATACTGGATCTTCGCGTGAAAAAAATCACGGATGATGATGACAGACTTTTCAGTGCGCAGCAGAACGCGAGAACAGCTGCTAATGCTGAAGCCTACTACCGCGCGATGATCGGTCCTGATGATAACTCCTGGAACGTTCGCGACACTCACATGATGGACACGCTGGATAGACTGCTTGAGCGTCACGGAGAGGGCGCTAAAGCCATCGTATGGGCGCACAACACGCATATCGGTGACTATCGTGCGACTGACATGATTGACTCCGGTTACGTCAATCTGGGAGGCTTAGCCCGTCAGTCGTACGGACAGGAAAACGTAGCCCTGGTCGGTTTCGGAACCTACGAAGGAAAAGTTTTAGCCAGCCATTCATGGGGTGGCGTCGAAGAAATCATGACCGTTCCGCCTGCAGCAGAAAGCAGTTACGAATACCAGTTTCACAGAGCCGCTGTGCAATCAGGATGTGGACAGTACTTTTTGATTTTCAACAAAGAACATCCGCAATTTTTAAAACGGATGGGCCACCGGGCAATCGGTGTTGTCTATGATCCTTCGAGAGAAAAGCGGTCTAATTACGTACCGACCGAGCTTTCAAAAAGATATGATGCATTTGTGTTTGTGGACCTGACTCATGCCTTACATTCACTGCATGTTCCATATCTGCAAGGCGACTTCCCCGAGACCTGGCCAACAGGTATGTAGGGACTCGCTGCAAGCGAGTCTCCCCATATGCGAAGCTTATAGGGACAGACCCGGAGGGGCTGCCTCGCGACCTACAAGTCGATACTCAACGCCAGCATCTGATACGCATGATGCGCATTCTGTTCTTTAAATTCACTTGTCTGATAAACCTGCATGATCGCAAGATTGTATCCGTAATAATTAATAATGGTCGGTAAGCTTAAACCGATCGCGCCCAGCACCACCCATGGCTGCCGTGTAACACGATGACTGTGATGAAAAAGATTTCCATCAACTGAAAAGTTATAAGCCACGTATTTTAAATCCACGATCGTAAAAAAATGATAACCGAATTTTGCATGAGGATAATCGCTGCGGTTCGAAGAGATGTCAGGGGGGCGCGAATCTGTTCCCGGGCGGATGGTAAAGCTTCCGAAGTCATTCGGAATATCAAAACCGATGCGGCCTTCAAGTGCAACGTTCGCAGAAGTTTCAATGTTACCTAAGCGCAAACCGTATGAGCGGATCCAGTCTGCGGCAAATCCTGACTGAACGCGTGTGTTGCCGGCGTAGTCGCGGTATTTTTTATCATACGAAACCTGAAACGCCGGTTCGTTTCTGAGCTGGTGCTCCCATCCATCAAACTGCACGTCGCCGAATAAGCCGTGGGCCAGCTGCTGAAATTCTTTTGCCATGGACCACGGGCCTATTATTCCCAGAGTAATTTCTTTTGCTTCCATGGCTTCAATTTGGGAATTCACCTGATAACGGCGGTGAAGTGAAAGACCCGCAGACAGCAGGCCTGCATATGGGCGGTCATCCGGAATAATATTGGCGTCCCAGTAATTTTTCGGCGTGTAGATCGCCTGGCCGAATTTCATAACGACCGATTTTTCATTTTGTTTGTCACTTCCCAGAAGTGAATCCGGAGTCAAAGCATTGAACATACGTGCATGCCAGCGCACCGGCCATGGGAAGCATTCATCTTCAGGGTTTTTTAAAGCATGGGTTTCTACAGTGACGGTAATACCGTGAGAATAATTGCGGTCCGTATTAGCGAATGAATCGTTTTCACCCCGGACTGTAAGCCCGCGGTAGCGCAAAGACTTGCCTTCTTCGCTGCAGTAATCAGGCTTCGCCTCTGCAGTAAGGCTTGCGTTCACCAAAGTAAAAAATATAAGTAATGATATAAGGTGAATGAAGCGCTGACTCATATGCAGTGTGCAATAGACTGCAAGCAGCAGGCCTTTGAAATTAAATTTTTGTTGTGATTTCCGCTAAGATTGCGGGGCGATTCTCAGCTTAAGGACGGAATACAGGGACTTTTCCGCAAGCCATATTGGCCGGCAACGCTTCATGAATTTTTTTAGGATCTGCCAGTTTCAGCTGCGACATAGTCTGTATAAATTCAGCCTTGCTGCGGCCTTCACCCAGGCGCGGGTTAAACTTTTTTTCCATCTGAATGCTGGAAGCTGTCTGGCCTTTATAATCATGAGCAGGGTACACGCAAACGTCTTCAGGCAAAGTAAAAAGTTTTTGCTGAATGCTGTCGTATAACTTTTCTGAAGATCCTTGCTGGAAGTCCGTACGGCCGTTACCGCGGATAAGAAGAGCGTCACCGGTAAAAACTTTATTTTCAAAAAGAAAACTCATACAAGAATTCGTATGCCCCGGAGTTGCCAGTGCGGTGATTTTTTTAGCGCCGAGAAACAACTCCTGGCCGTCGCTCAGCGCGATATCCACACATTCAACATGTGCGTCTTTGCTGAGGGCTGATTTCGCGCCGGTACGGTTACGGATTTCACCTGCGGCTGTGATGTGATCAGCATGAACGTGAGTGTCGAGAACGTATTTCAGTTTTAAGCCTAACTCGCTGACCAGTTTTAAATCACGGTCGATCATTTCAATGACGGGATCAATAATGGCGGCTTCTTTTGTAACTGAATCAGCAATGATGTAAGTGTAAGTGGAAGATTCAGATTCAAAGAGCTGATAAAAAATGTGGTCAGGCATTCATTAACCTCATCTGCATTGTGCATGAGGGGTATTTGATAATCAACAGATATGCGAAAGCACAGTTGATTTGACCGCCTGAAAACGCAGGTTTTCGGGCAGTGCTCCCAGCAGCAAATTTTTAATCGGCACAGAAGAAAAGAGTGGGCGAATGCCCGCTTTTTCCTGTGCAAGTACGCCGGAGCTCAGGCATTGGTTCGCCACGCGCGACGGTGTAATGACGGAAGAGGAAATATTAAACGCCATTGACGGGCGGCCGAACCATTCAGCTAATTTTCCTGCAAATAGCTGAGTCAGGAAATTTCTATTGATGCAGTGATAAAAGAAAAGTCCGCCGGGTTTTAAAACGCGGCTCATTTCATGAATAACCTGGCTTGCGTTTTCTGACGACTCTAAAAAATCCATCGCGGTTACAACGTCAAAGGTGCCCGAACGGAAGGGCAGGCATAGCGGGTTCGCCACAATATAGCGAACGCTGTTTGTGTTATCCTGTGTTCTGGCCGCCTGTAATTTTTCATGAGAGAGATCGACTCCCGTTACATTGAACCCTTCTTTTGCCAGCGCATTACTTAAAAAGCCGGCGCCGCAACCAACATCAAGAATCTGACCGTTGCTGCCGATGCCTTGCTTAAGAATTTTTTTAACAACCCAGGGCGCATTGGATTTCTTTTCAGGTTTTAGAAAATCAATTGAGTTGTAAGTTGATAAACGTTCAAGACTGAACATGGCGGCCTCCTAGTGGTGAGTATGTCTGGACATGGACTGGCAGCTTTCGACGCAAACCCGGCACAATTCGGCGCAGGCTTTCATCGTTGCATCTTCACTCATTTGCTCACAGTCAACAGCGCATTTTAAACAGACCTCTGCACATACTTGACAGACGCGGCTGTGAAGATCTGAATTCCACATCATAAAGTGGGCTGAAGTTCTGCAGATATCCGCGCAGCAGAGCAGGAGTTCAATGTGTTTTCTATCGGCGTGCTTTCCACCTTTTTGCAGACAATAAGATATCAATTGCTCGCAGGCTTTATGACAGTTCAGACAGTTTTCGATACAGTTTTTTACGTCTTCGGACTGCGATTTAAATTCTTTTTTCAATGACTGTGTAATGCTGTCAAGCTGTTGAGAAGATTGCACAATGCCTCCGTGTTTGCTCGCAGTATTAGAAGTGTATTGAGCATCATTTCAATTGCATTTACAGTGCCATTCTCAGAGGATAAACAAATGACAGAATCCGTTAATCATCCCTTTTTTAAGAGCGTCAATATCGAAGAATTGAATGTTGAAAATTTTGAAGAGCGGATGAAAGCACACGAGAACGAGTTGGTCGGTGTTTTTTTCTGGGGGCATGATTGTCCTAACTGTGAAATCGCGAAAGGCCGTTTGGCGGAAGAATCTGAGGCGATGAACAACAGCGGGCTAAAATGGTTTCATGTGAACACTTATAAGAACTTCGACTTAGGAACCAAGTTCGGGCTATTCGGGATTCCGACATTTCTGTTCTTTCAACGCGGAAAGCGCCTGGGCCGGATATCTCCCTTCCCCGGAGTGGCGCCGTTCTTTGAGGCCATTAACAAGTTAAAGGGGTCATTAGTTAAGGATCCTTAACACCGAATTTGAGGCCGGTGTTAATAAGTTCGACAGCCAGAGCTGCTAAAACCCCGATTTAAGAGGGATAAAGCTGGATTGTTAATTGCTAAATGTGGCGTGTAGCGATTTTATTGCGGAGGACACGTGCGTTTGAAAACTGCCAAATTCTTAATGCTGATTGCGGTTGTGGTTACAGGCTTTATTTCGCAAAACTCTTATGCCTCTAGTGAAGGTGGCGTAGCGGGTGGCGGTGGAAACTCGATCCTTTGCAATGACGGGAAGTACTACTCGTACGATTTTATTCTCACTCAAAAAACAACCGGTAGAATTAATCAGGCTTTCCGCAATATGGAAGATCCTGTGCAAATGATCCGCATGATAGCTACCATTATGGCTATAAAAGTTCCCGCGATGTCTGCGAGTCTTAATGATTTTATTTTAGGTCTGCAAAGTAAAGAATTCGATACAGGAATCAGCCGCATCTGGATTCCGGGTTTGAATCCACTGGCGCCGGTAGGTGATGAGTCGCGTTTGAGAATTCCGGCGATGTGCCTGAACAGCAAAGGTGAGCCGAAAATTTATCAAACTGTAATCCGCTTCAAAAATAGTTACAATATTATCCAGTACAACTATGACGAGCGCCAGATTTTAGAATTGCACCGTAATAGCCCACTTCAGGTGTCGTTTCTGTATATTCACGAATGGCTTCGTGACTACACTGAAGATGCAAGTGTGATTTTAAATATCGTTCGTATGCTTCACGAAGAAGGCTGGGTTACAGCGTCTCCTGAAGGTGTGTTGTCAGCTATGCGCCGTTATGGATTGAACACGCAGGCATTAGCACCTTATGTTCCGGCTTATGGTACCGGTTCAGGACCTTCTCCGGCTGCACCTTCTGCTAATCAGGAACTTCCGCAGTAGTGGCTCATGCGAAGCATAGCTTCGCGAAAAGCAACAGCTACTTTCTAATCCAGAAAAAATCGAGATTAAAGCACACCATCTCTTCAGCTTCAGAAGGGATGGCAATATCTGTGACTTCTTTAATGACTTCATTCAGCCGGCTTCTGACTTTTTTAAAATCCGCAACCGACATCGACATGGGTGCTGTATACATCAATTCGTCTGCGCCCAGCTTGTCGCTGGTTTCAATCGCGCGTAACCGCCAGTTCGAATGATGGCGTGGCAAGTACGGCGAGCCACGCTGCAAATGCACGCTCTGCGGGCCCATCACGTAGCGGCCGTTTTCTATCTTGCAAAGACCCGTGTTAACCAAAAACTGAAGCACGTCGATGGCGCGTTCTCGCGGGATCTGAAACCAGTTTACAATGTCTTCAAGGGTTCTGCCGCCGGTAAGTGAGCTCATTAGCCAAATGGCCGCGTAAAGCCAATGCGAGTAGAATACTGAGATCTCTTCGGCATTCAGCTGGCGGTCCTGCCGAACTGTCTTACTTAAATCCTGCGAGTGCTTTTTTAAATCAGCGAGTTTTCCTTTGAAGTAATTTTCTAAATCTTTTGTTCCTGCTCTCTGAATCTGAACAGAGCAGAATAAAAATTCACACTCTGTATTCGTGAGTCCCAGATATTTTGCGAGAAGCTGAGCCTGCTCAAGCGTAAGATTTTTTGAATCTGATAATACCTGGCTTAGAAGACTGGGGTGGATTCCCATGAATTGCGCCATCTTATGAATTTCACCGCGGCCCCGTTTCGGCAGCTTTTTGATGTAATTTCGAAGATAATCACGGTAGTCCACATGCTCAAAAATGCTCATATATTCAATAGATTACGAGACTTTCGTTACAAATAGTATAGAAATATGAAGAATTATTACAACGTTGATATAGAAGTTTTGATAGCACTACGATAGTCTAGAAACATCAGCAGCGCCATGTGAGGGTACAAAAGCTTCGGGCCGCAAGGCCAATAGGGTAGTTTGAAGGGAGAGTTGGGGAACTCTCCCTTTTTTTTTGTCCAAAATTAATCTTAAATTTCTTGAACTTATAATGCCGGCGGATAACGGCTGTCATATAAAATCAACAGCGCCACCTGGCTGGCAAGAATCTGGCGCAAACAATATTCATTACACTTCACTGGCGACTTCGGAACTTTAATAAGAATTTTTTTATTCTCGAGATCCGTCTGCCCGCTGGAGTTTCCATTCGGGTCTTCCATGATGCTGAGATGCACGCCTTTAAGTATCAATTTACTTTCCATGACATCGATGAGTTGTTTGAACAAATTCAGATCATTCACATAATCTTCACTTGATAGATACAGCTCAACCGAAGAATTGTTCGATGTGTTTTTGACAGCGAGGCCCGGGTATCCCGCCCATGCACTTTCGATTAATAAAAAATTCAGAAAAATAAATATAACAGTTTTCATGTTTGCTCCGACGGGTCATCTCACGCAGTGAGATATCCCGTTTATTAGTTGTGTTGAATTCTTTGCAAAAGGGGCACCGTCCCGCTGTGTCTAAGTGAGAGGGTGCGTGAAGTTGCTTCGCCGTTGCATTAACCCTACGAACAGCATTCCGCCCGCGAAAAATGTAGGTATAGAAGCTGCACCAAACAAAAAAATCCGGAGGAACTATGGAAACTAACTTACAAAATAAAGATATTTCAACAGAGATTATGCGTCTTGAAAAACAATACTGGGACGCGATGGCCGCTCATGATTT